>JAGOKS010000007.1 GCA_017994425.1 Bacteroidales bacterium
CAACTAACATTGTTTTAGGGGGGGGCTTACTTTTTATAATATCAAAAAAACAAAAATATCACAATTGACATTCAATGCATTAAAATTAAATTTAACTATTTTTAAATTTTTATCGGACAATAATGTTATTTAATCTAAGAACTTCATCCAATCAATGGTATCTGAATGATGAGACCTTAACGCCGGTAAATGTATTTATTGAAAAATACATCCAAGATAAAAAATTACAAATCATATTAGCGTGGAATAACAGTTTATACAGTGGTAGTAAAGATGAAACTCCTGTTTATATACATGCTATTATAACGAAATTTTATGTGGAAGGTGCTTCTCGTTTTGTAAACGGAAGTCAGCATGTAGCCGATGAAATGGTAAAAATGATAAAAGCACACGGCGGAAAAGTAATTTTAAAAAAGGAAATTACCAAAATTGAAATAGAAGAGAGTAATATTACCAAAATAATTGCTGCCGATGGGAGTGAATATAAAGGGGATTATTATATTTCTAGTATTCATCCTGCTTATTTGATGGATATAATTGATCCTGAAAACATTCAAAAAGCATACAGAGAACGTTTGCAGAACCTCGAAAATTCATATTCCGCTTTTATCATGTACATTGTTTTCAAACCTCACACTTTTCCTTACATGAATTATAATTATTTTTACTATAAAGATTATGATTTAGTGTGGAATGCGATAAATTATGACTTAACAGATTTTCCTCAAGGCTTTATGGCGATGACATCTCCCGAAAATCATCAAAGTGAATATGCTAAAAAAGGCATGTTTACATGTATAATGCGTTATAATGATTTTAAAGAATGGGAAAATACGCTCGTAGGGAAAAGAGGGAAAGAATATGAAAAATTAAAAAAAGAAATAGAAACAAAATTCATTAATTTGGTGGAGGAAGTATTCCCTAATTTTAAAAACAGCATTGACAAAGTTATTTCTAGCACTCCACTAACTATTAGGGATTATTTAAAATCAAAAGAAGGGGGATTGTACGGATATAAGAAAAACTCCCAAAACTTGATTAAATCACAAGTCTTAGCCCGAACAAAAATTAAAAATTTATTTTTAACCGGACAAAATATTAATCTACACGGCATTTTAGGAGTTCCTTTAAGCGCTATTGTTACAGTAGGTGAATTAGTGGGAGGCTTTGATTACCTGGTGAATAAAATAAATGACACCCCATAAATTAAAAGATTTCTGTTCTTGTTTTTGATTCCTAAATCAAGAGCATGTCATTTAAATTCGTTTTATTAATACATAAAAAGCAAGTAGTAAGCAAAGAAGTAAGCAAATTTTTAATATTTTTGCAAAAAAATAATTCATGTGCAATTTATGAATAATAAAGATATAAATAACTTGAAGTTCAAATTAGTATACCCAAAATGGAAAAAGCTTCCCGGACAGACTACTTTTAATTTACCTCCTCATGGTCCTGTTGTATTTGCTGCTTCTTTACCTACTTATGTAGATGTTTCGTTCACAGATGAAAATGTAGAAGAGATAGATTTTAACGAAGAGTGTGATTTTGTCGGAATTTCGATGATGTTAAGCACCCAAGTGAAACGGGGATGGGAAATAGCCGATGAATTTCGTCGTAGAGGGAAAAAAGTTATTTTTGGGGGCATTTCAACTATGCTTCATGCTGAAGAAACCTTGCTACATGCTGACAGTGTATTTCTGGGTGAATCGGAAACAAGAATGGAAGAAGTTATACAAGATTGGCAAAAAGGTACTCTAAAAAAAGTGTATAATTTTTTAGGTAAACATCCTGATATTAATTTAGTAGGACCTGCTCGCCGTGATTTATACAAACGCAATTTATACAATCATAAAGGCGTTCAAATGGTTGATTTATTCCATGCCTCCCGTGGTTGTAAGTTCAGTTGTTATCCCTGTGCCGTTTCTTATCTAGGAGGTAGGAGTTTTCGCCCTCGTCCCATCGATAAAGCGATAGAAGAATTACATACTATTGATAATAATAGATTGTTTATTGTTGATAATTCATTGGCCCAGAATAAAGAATGGGAATTAGACCTTTTCCGTGAAATGATTCCTCTAAAAAAGAAATGGATTAGCCATACCATCGAAGATGACCCAAAAGTACTTGATTTAGCTGCTCAAGCCGGAGCTTGGTATGTTTATCAGGCGGTATACGATACTTCTGATTATATCAAAGAAAGAATCAAACGGTATCATGACCATGGAATAGGTGTTGAAGGAACTATTTTGTTGGGCTTAGATAATCAAACCGAAGATGATATTTTGAAATTAATAGATTTCTTATTGAAAATAGAATTGGATTTGGCAGAATTTACAATTCTTGCTCCTTTCCCTCATACAAAAGCGTATGACGATTTACTACGTCAAGGGAGAATCTTCGATCATGATTGGAATAACTACAATGCCGGACAAGTAGTCTATCAACCTAAAAATATGTCGGTGAAACGATTACAAGACTTGTATGACTATGCATGGAAAACTTTTTATCAGGATGAAAGCCAGGAAGAAAAAATGTTTAAACTTTTTGCACAAGTCATGCTGCGTGAAATGGAAGATGGAACCTATCGTACAAGAGATAGAAAGTTAGTAGGAAAGAGTTTCGGAAAAGATGTTGTTAGAAATATTAAGACTAACTAATTATCAGATTATTTATGAAAGTGTCAGATAAATATTATGATGAAATATTCGATTTCTTAGGGCAATGGGATATGCCTTCAAAATGTGGATTAAAAATTATTGAACATCAAGGGAAGACGATAATTGTTGCTACCGAATTATATCAAGATAATCCGGGAACATCGGTAACTTACGCAGGTGGTTCTTTAGCCGGTCAAATTTGCGAGAAAAAAGGATTCAACAAAAAAGAGATTATTTATATTGAATGTAATCCCGATACAAATTCAAAATTGTCTTTTTATAATGAAGAATTTTTTGAAGTTTCTTTTGAGATATTAGACGATACATTTGTTAATCCCACATATAAACAATTAACAATTAAAAATATAAAAGATTATTTTCCGGAAGATTAATTTATTTTTCGTTTATACAATTCAAAAATGAAAAGAATATTCCTATTTCTTATATATTTTTTAGCAGTATTTGCCATTAATGCTCAACCCAAACCGATTTATCTATGGAAAGATATATCGGAAATGTCGAAAGAAAAAACGAGATTATATATTTACGAAGCTCCAGATTCCATACAAACAGGGGTGAGTGTTATTATTTGTCCCGGAGGAAGTTATCATCATCTAGGTATGCCACACGAAGGCTATGAGGTAGCTCAATGGCTCAATAGTCAAGGTATAACAGCTTTTGTATTGAGATATAGAGTAGGAGGTCAAGGTTATCATCATCCTGCTATGTTGCAAGATGTTCAACTTGCAATTCATTTTGTTAAAGAGCATATGGAATATTTTAAACTGAAAACCTTAGGAATTATGGGTTTTTCTGCAGGAGGTCATTTGGCAAGCATGGCAGCGGTTTTTTATAAAATCAATTCCATCGAAAAATATACTCAAAATAAAGTTGATTTACGACCTGATTTTGTGGTTCCGGTGTATCCTGTTGTCTCTATGCAAGATAGTTTAGCACACCTTCGCTCACGTAAAAATTTGCTTGGAAAACATGTTGATAAAGACATGATCAATCAATTTTCTATTGAATTGCAAATTCCCAACGATATGCCTCCGGTTTTTTTAGTTGCCGCAAAAGATGATCCAGTAGTAAATTATAAAAACAGTGTTGAACTTGAAAAAGCTTTAAAAAACAAACAAATAACAAATAAATTTATGTTGTATGAAACCGGTGGTCATGGCTTTGGCATGAATGAAAAACGAGGTGGTGAAACAGCAAAATGGAAATTTTTATTTAAGGAATGGCTTATCGAAAACGAATTTATTAAATAAAATTATATGACTTTTAAACCTGATATTGAATTTCAACCTCTAGATGTTATCAAAAGATTTCAAGAAAAGAAATTAAAGGAAGTATTGTCTTATACCAACGAAAAATCCAAGTATTATCAATCCTTATTTAAAAAAGAAAAAATAAATATTCAAAAAATTAAGTCGATTGAAGACTTAGCTTACATTCCATTTACTAAAAAAGAAGATTTGCAAGTAAATAACAAAGATTTTATATGTGTTGACAGATCTCAAATCGTAGATTATATTACTACATCAGGGACTTTAAGTACTCCTACAACCTTCGTTATGACCGATAGGGATTTGGAGCGTTTAGCCTATAATGAAGCTATTTCTTTTAGCTGTGCAGGAGGAAAAGAGGGAGATGTTTATCAATTAATGACAACCTTGGATAAACGTTTTATGGCTGGTTTTGCATATTTTCTGGGAATACGCATGATGAAAGCAGGAGTAATTCGTGTAGGAAATGGAATACCTGAATTACAATGGGATACTATTCATAGAATTTCTCCGAATACAATTATTTGTGTGCCTTCTTTCATTCTCCGTATCATTGAATATGCAAAGGAACATTGTATTGACTATAGTAAATCAAGCATTAAAAAAGCGGTTTGCATTGGCGAAAATTTGCGTGAAGATGATTTTTCGTTGAATCTTTTAGGAAAGAAAATCAAAGAAAAATGGGATATTGACCTTTATTCTACCTACGCTTCTACAGAAATGAGTACTTCCTTTTGTGAATGTGAGGCGGGTCGTGGAGGTCATCATCATCCGGAATTAATTATTTGTGAATTAGTCGATAATCAAGATAATATAGTTCCAGAAGGTGAATATGGCGAATTAACCATCACTACATTAGGGGTGGAAGGCATGCCTTTGTTACGATTTAAAACAGGTGATATTTGCAGATTTCATTATGAACCTTGTTCTTGTGGAAGAACTTCTATGAGAATAAGTCCTATTAAAGGTCGAAAAAATCAAATGATTAAATATAAAGGGACAACTCTTTATCCCGCTTCGATATTTGATGTGCTTGATAATGTAGAGTATATACATAATTATTTGGTGGAAGTAAGTACAAATGAATTTGGCATGGATGATGTAAGCGTTATTATCGGTTGTTACAATCAAAGCGATGAAATCGTGAAAGATTTAAAAAATAGGTTTCGGGCAAAAATTCGCGTTGCCCCAAGTATCAAATTTGAAAGTGTTGATGTAATTAAGAAAATACAGCTTCCGGAAATAAATAGAAAACCTATTAAATTTATTGATAAACGAAAATAACACATAGATGGAAACGGTTATTTGCATGGAAAACATTAAAAAGCGGTATAAACATGGAGACCGACTTGTTTTAAACGGCTTAAATCTTAAGGTTCATGCAGGAGATATTTATGGGTTTCTAGGTCCTAATGGTGCTGGTAAAAGTACGACTATCAAATTATTATCAGGCTTAATATCTAATGATGAAGGAATAATTACATTATTGGGTAAAAATATTTTGGAACATCGCGAACAATTAAAAAGAAAAATTGGCATTGTTCCACAGGATATTGCAATATATCCTTCCCTTACTGCATTTGAAAATTTAAAATTTTTCGGGGGTATATACGGAATACATCAAACACATTTGAAAAAAAGAATTGCATATTTATTGCATCTTTTTGGATTAGAAGAACATAGAAACAGAAAAGTAGAACATTATTCCGGTGGGATGAAAAGAAGAATCAATCTGATTGTGGGATTGTTACATGAACCCAAACTTTTACTCTTAGATGAACCAACCGTAGGAATAGATGTTCAATCGAAAAATGTCATTATCGAAAATCTAAAAATGTTAAATCGTCAAGGTACGGCCATTTTATATACTTCACACGATATGAATGAAGCAGAGCAATTATGTAATAAAGTGGGTATTATTGATGAAGGTAAGATAATTATTGAAGGGACCCCCAAAGAATTGATAACGCAATTTTCAGAGACAACAAATTTAGAATCCGTATATTTAAAATTAACCGGTAAAAAAATTAGAGATTAAATGAAAACTTTTTTATCCCTATTATACAAAGATTTTTTATTATTACTACGGGATAAAGCCGGTTTATTTTTGCTTTTTGTAATGCCTTTATCACTGGTTCTCATTATGACATCTATGCAAGATGGTATGATGAAGTCGGTTATTAATACCAATGTGTCGCTTTTATTGTTAAATAATGATAAAGATAGTTTAGGAAATGCCATAGAAAAAGAATTGCAAAAATCAGATATTTTTCAAATGCAATCAGCAAAAGAATTGGATAGTTGCATGACTGAGGAAGACCTTATTAATTTGATAGCTAAAGGAGAATATTTAATCGGGATTTACATTCCGGACAGTATGACTTATTTATTTATTGAAGAATATAAAAATGCACTTTTTCAAGCTTTTATGGGACAACAAATTTCGCAGGATACCGTACAAAAAATGAAACTTAGTGTATATTTAGATCCTACTGTAAAACCATCTGTTCATTCAAGCTTGATGAGTAATATAAGAGCTTTTTTTATGGAAATTCAGAATCGTTTTTCATTGAAAGTTATCTCTAAAATGCTGGAGACTATTTCAGGTAACAAAATAAAAAATTTAGATCTAAGTGAATGTCAAGGATTAACGATAAATGAAAGAATTGCTGATAAAGGAGGAGAAGAAGGATTTCGTCCGAATGCGGTTCAACACAATGTACCTGCTTGGACTTTATTTGCCATATTCTTCATAGTCATATCATTGGCAGGAAGTATTATTAAAGAAAGAGAAGATGGGAGCTTTAATCGCTTAATGACAATGCCCTGTTCCTATACTCACTATCTTTCCAGTAAAATAATTATATACTTAATTGTTTGTATTTTACAATTTTTGGGCGTGCTGGCGATGGGAATATGGATTTTTCCACTTATCGGAATGGAAGCTTTTATAATTGACGGCTTTTTTATTAATTTATTACTGGTTATAATTTGTGCTGCATGTGCAGCAATTTGTTTTGGTATAAGCATTAGTGCTATTGCAACCTCTCAGCAGCAAGCCTCTATTTTTGGAGCAATATCGGTCGTTATATTAGCTGCAATCGGAGGAATTTGGGTGCCTACTTTTGTCATGCCTGATTTCTTAAAGTTTATCAGTAATATCTCTCCCATGAATTGGGCAATCGATGCTTCGTATAGTATTATTCTTAGAAAATCAACAGTAATAGAAGTATTGCCTGATTGTATATACTTACTGACTTTTGCTTTAGTATGTTTTTTCGTAGCCATTTTTTATAAAAAATATAAACGTTAGCATCAATAATTACGCTATGATTCCATTACCTCCGCCTATTATTTCTTATCCGGACATAATGCAATATCTCCCTCAACGTCCACCTATGGTGATGGTTGATTATTATTATGGAGAAATTGATGAGGAAGCATATACTTCTTTTTTTATCAAAGAAGACAATCTTTTTGTAGAAAATGGTATTTTTACGGAAATGGGGATCCTTGACTTTTTAGCACAATCAGGGATAGTTCAAATGGGACATAAAATACAAATTCCGGAAGAATTAAAAGTCTCTTCAATGGGCGTTATTACTCAATTTAAGTCTTTTCATATTTATGCGACGGCATCCGTCGGAGATACTATTTATGGAAAAGTGAAAAAGATATTTTCCAATGCATATTCGGCTAGTTTATGTGTAACTGCTTTTTCCCAAGATATCATTTTAGTTGAGGGATTAATAACAGCAATGCTTATTCATAATAATCAAGATGTTAATAAATAGTTTTTTTAAAATTTGTAATTATTATACAGAAAATGATACCGTCATTTTTACTATCGAATTAATCGATGATTATCCTTTGTATGCCGGTCATTTTCCCGAAAGAGCAATAGTACCGGGAGTATGCTCTATAGGTATTATCAAAGAATGTGCTTCTTTTTACTTACAAAAACCTTTGCGCTTCTGCACCCTTGACCATTGTAAATTTTTAAAACCAATAGAACCCTTGATCAATAAATCATTAAGTGTTACTATAAAGATACAAGCGATTGAAACCTCTACTTTTTTTATTTCCGGTAGCATTTTTTCTATGAATTCATGCTTTGTAACTATAAAAAGCAAAACAATAATACTATGATTATTAATTATCCTCACAAAACAGGGACACATTGTGAAACAGCAAGCTTAAAAAATCTTTTTGAGTATTACGGTTTTACAATCAGTGAAGAAATGATTTTTGGAATAGGCAGCGGTCTTAATTTTATACACTTTCCTTTTCCTTTTTTTACTAAAAACGAAGCTTCTCTTTTTCGAACGGTACCAACGGCTGTATTGAAAAATTTTTCAAAAAGGACGAAAATGCATATAGAAGTTCATACTTACGTAAGCAAAGAAAAATCCATGAAAAAATTGGATGCTTTATTGGAACAAGGAATTCCGACAGGAGTGGTTACGGAAGTTTACGGATTATATTATTGGAGAGCGATTATGCCTGATTGGCATCGATTTCCGGGACATCACATCATTGTTGTGGGGAAGGAAAACGATACGTATTATTTAAGCGAAACCGATATGTTGTTTTCGAATCAAGCATTGTACAAGATATCTTATCAAGAATTAAAAGAAGCTAGATTTACCAAAAAGTTTACTTCCCCCAAAGGAAAATTATTTTACGTTAAATCTATTCCTGAAAACATAGAGTTAAAACATGCCATTTTGCAAGGAATTAAAGCTACTTGTCATAATATGCTTGAAATACCTATACCATGTTTTGGAGCTAAAGGAATCAAATTTCTATCCAAACGAATGCTCACCTATGAAAAAACATATGGTAAAAGTTTAGCTATTGATAATTTAAGGTTTCAATTACTTTTATCCGAAGAAGCGGGAACAGGAGGGTCCGGGTTTCGGTATTTCTATGCTACTTTTTTAGCCGAAGCAGCTGAAATATGTAAAGATAATGAATTACTCATACTTTCAAACAAAATGAGAATGATTGCTGACGAATGGAGAAATTTTGCCGTCAATACACTTCGATATACTAAAGTTGCAGATAATGGATTCGATCCTTTCCCTCAAACAACAACCTGGGAAAACCTGAGACAAAAACCTGTAGATGAAAAAACAGATATGAAGTCTTTATCGGATTTGATATCTTCTATTGCAGACAAAGAATATGTTTTTTTTAATGAATTACATACATGGGTGAAAAATAAACAATAAGAAATGCGTATAGAAAATTATCCACACAAAACAAGAATACATTGCGAAACGGGCAGCATTAAAAATATGATTGATTTCTATAGCTTTTCAATCAGTGAAGAAATGATTTTCGGTATTGGAAGCGGCTATGATTTTATTCATTTCCCCTTTCCTATGTTTAACAAATGTGAAACACCCTTATTCAGAAATATTCCCGGCAAAATTTTTCTTAATTTTACCAAACGGATGGGAATCAAAAAGAAAATCTATAAATTTTCCAATCCCGATAAAGCGATGAAAGCATTAGATGCTGTTCTTGAAAAGGGCATTCCGGTAGGGTTGGTGGTGGAAATTTTATCATTACCTTTTTTCCCACTTAAAGATAGAAGTTTTCCCGCTCATACAATTGTTATTGTAGGTAAAGAAAAGGATGAATATATTGTGAGTGATTGTGATTATCATTTTCCTATTGAAGAGCTGCATTTAATTAAAGAAGAAAAATTAAAAGAAGCACGCTATCCCAAAACTTTGTTTTCTCCCAAAGGAAAGATGTTTTATTTGGTGGATGTTTCACAGATTAAAAATATAAAAAAAGCTATTCGAATAGCCATCAAAGATACATGTCATCAAATGTTGGGAATCCCATTTCCTTACTTTGGAGCACAAGGCATCCGTTTTTTAGCGAAGAGAATGCGTAAATATGAAAAAATATATGGCAGAGAACGTGCTTTAGATAATCTTAAATGGCAATTGCAAACATCAGAAGAAGCCGGTACCGGCGGTAGCGGTTATAGGTATATGTACGCTACTTTTCTTAAAGAAGCAGCATACTATTTACAAGATGACTCACTTCTTCCTTTTGCGGACGAAATGAGAAAAGTCGCTGACCAATGGCAATTTTTTGCCGTAGAAGGACGAAGGTATTATAAAAATCAAGAAAATAAAGATATGAATTTTTTAGCCGATATACTTGTTAATATTGCAGAGATGGAAAAAAAATTATTTGTAGATTTACGAAAATGGCTGTATAATAAATAATTAAAAATTTTGTATTTTATGAAAAAAAACTTGATGGTTGAAAATTATCCACATGAACGAGCCTTACACTGCGAAACAGGAAGTGCCCGTAATTTATTCAGATTTTACGGTAAACATTTCAGCGAAGCTATGATTTTCGGAATAGGAAGCGGGATTGATTTTATTCATTTTCCGATTCCTCTCTTAAATAATTTGGAATGTCCATTATTCCGATCGCTGACTACCAACGTATTTAAGAATTTTTCCAAACGAATGGGAATCAAATACAAACTATTGACTTTCCGAGATGAAAACAAAGCCATGGAAAAACTTGACTCCCTTCTTGAATCAGAAATACCTGTAGGACTTGTAGTTGAAGTGCTATTTCTCCCCTATTTTCGCGAAATATCAGGAGATTGGCATTTTAATGGACACCAGATTGTTGTAGTTGGAAAAGAAGGAGATGACTATATTGTCAGTGATACGGAATGGTATTTACCGTCCGAATCATATAATAAAATTAGCTCTGCAGACTTGAAAAAAGCGCGATTTCCAAAAGATCTTTTTTCTTTAAAAGGTGCCATGTTTTATATTGAATCTTTTACTGATACTATAGATATGAAACAAGCCATCGTTAAAGGAATTAAAAAGACATGCTCTAGAATGATTGATAATCCTTTACCTTTTATCGGTTATAAAGGTATTTATTATTTATCAAAAAGAATGAGGAGTTATATTAAAAAATATGGTAAAATAAAAGCTCTCGAATCCATTAAATGGCAATACACTATTTCTGAAGTTGCCGGTACCGGCGGTTCAGGATATAGATTTCTTTATGCTACTTTTTTAAAAGAAGCTGCTGAATATTTAAAGGATGAAGAATTAGTGGAATTAGCTAAAGAAATGAGAGTAGTAGGAGATAGTTGGCAACAATTAGCATTGGAGGTTACACGTTATATTAAATCAGAAGGGGCAAATGATATTAATGTATTGGCAGATATAGTGATGTCTATAGCACCAAAGGAAGAACAAGTTTTTAGAAAATTAAAACAATGGGTGAAAAAGCAATAGAGAATAAGAAAATTATCATTGATAATTATCCGCATCAAAGAGGCATTCACTGTGAAACCGGAAGTATAAAAAACATGCTTAAATTTCACGGCTATGACATAAGTGAAACCCTAATATTCGGAATAGGAAGCGGTTACGATTTTATGCACTTCCCTTTTCGTTTTTTTGATGGACATGAAATTCCGATTTTTCGTAGCTTGTCGGTTCAGGTGTTAAAAAAGTTCTCTAAAAGAATAGGATTGGATATAGGGGTTCATTATTTTATCAATAAAAATAAGTCCATGAACAAACTAGATGCTTTGTTAATGAAAAATATTCCCGTAGGTTTGGTAGCAGAAGTATCAAGGTTACCTTTTTTCCCTTTACGAGAACGTCAATTTTCAGGGCATCATTTTGTAATTTTCGGGAAACAAGGAAACGAATATATTGTTGGAGATACCGACCCTCATTTTCCTGATGACTCTGAACAAAGAATCTCCTATGAAGATTTGCGTAACGCACGTTTTACCAAAGATATACTTTCTCCAAGAGGGGCACTGTTTTATATTAAATCCATTCCGGATACCTTTGACATTGAAAAAGGAATTATTTTAGGAATTAAAAATACATGTTATAATATGTTAGATATTAAATTACCTTATTTTGGAGTAAAAGGAATTTATTTTTTATCGGAGCGAATAAAGAAATATCCTGTTATTTACGGAGAAAGACATGCTTGGGAAAACATTAAATTCCAAATTTATATTTCAGAAGAAGGTGGCTCGGGAGGCTCCGGATTCAGGTATTTATTCCAAAATTTTCTGACAGAAGCAGCTACTTATTTAGAAGATCCAGAATTACAAACTTTTTCTGATGCAATGAGAGAAATAGCCGATACTTGGCAGTTATTCGCTTTGGAAGCAAATCGGCAATACGAAGGTAGAAAAGAAAAAAATATTGTATCTTTGTCCGATATTATTTATAGCGTAGCACAAAAAGAAGAAAAGTTTTTCCGTGAACTAAAAAAATGGGTATTAACACAAAAAAATTAAAAAATTATATACATGGACCTGACAATTTTTGATGATATTCGACCCTATTATGACAGTGAAATATCGGCAGTAATTCAACGCGTTGCTGACAATCCGTTATTCCCGGCAATTGTTAATTATCTATTCCCCGAAGAAAAAGTAGAAAAATATATCCAGGAATTTCGTAAAATAACTTCAACTAATGAATTTCAAGGACAAATCATGCATCATGTGATAAGAAGTATTGTAGAAAAATCTTCTTCCGGTTTATCCGCTATTGGTTTTGAAAAATTGGACGATAAGCAAAAATGTATGTTTATTGGAAATCATAGAGATATACTCTTAGATTCGGCAATATTACAAATTTTATTGAGAGAAAATGCATTGTCAACCTCAGAAATTACTTTCGGTAGTAATTTGATGACTTCCCAATTTGTGATTGACATAGGTAAAATGAACAAAATGTTTAAAATCATAAGGGGAGGCAACATACGGGATTTTTATCGCAATTCTATGCATGTTTCGAGTTATATGCGTTATGCAATCACCGAAAAAGGACAATCTGTTTGGATAGCACAAAGAAATGGACGAACTAAAAATGGAGATGATAAAACAGAAATGGCGGTTCTGAAAATGTTTGCTTTAAGTAGCAATAAATCATTTATACCCAATTTGTTGGAATTAAACATTACCCCCTTGGTTATTTCTTATGAATATGAACCTTGCGATTTTTTAAAAGTAGCAGAATTATATGTATCTAAGTATCAAAAGTATGTGAAAGAACCTAACGAAGACTTCAATAGTATAATTCAGGGAATAACACAATGGAAAGGGAATATTGAGTTTGTGGTTTGCGATACCATTACCAAAGAAGAGTTAGATGCCTGTGATTCTCTTATGAGAAATGAAAAGTTTCAACGTTTGGCCGAAATCATTGATCAGAGAATTTACAAAAATTATAAGTTATGGACAACAAATTATATCGCGTATGATATGCTTAATAAGTCAGACGTGTACGGAAAAGAATATACGGAAGACCAAAGAAAAGCCTTTGAAAATTATATGAATGAAGGCTTAGAAAAAATAGAAGGAGAATATGAGGAATTAAAAATGATATTTTTAGAAATATATGCCAATCCGGTGAAAAACAAAAAACTATAATATATCTTTCCCAATATCCGAACGGAAATATTTATTTTCAAATTCTATCAATTGTGCATTTTTGTTTGAAATAGCTATGGCTTCCTCCAAGGTATTTCCATAAGAAGTAACAGCAAGGACTCTTCCTCCGTTTGTAATTACATCATGCTTATCATTTAGTTTTGTTCCGGCGTGAAAAACAATACTGTCGGAAATAGTATCGGGAAATCTAATGATTTTCCCTTTTTCATAGGCTTCGGGATAGCCTTTAGAAACCAGCATAATACTAGCCGTTGCTTTGGAGCTTATGTGAATGCTTGATTTATCCAAACTTTGATTGCCGACACACATAAATAATTCTATCAGGTCGTTTTCAATGCGAGGGATAACCGATTCTGTTTCCGGATCACCCATGCGTACATTGTATTCAATAACGTAAGGATTTCCGTCTACATTCATTAATCCGATGAAAATAAAACCTTGGTAAGTAATATTTTCTTTCTTCAATCCCTCTATCGTCGGTAGGATGATTCGTTTTTCCACTTTATCCATAAAATGGGCATTTGCAAAAGGGACAGGAGATACCGATCCCATTCCGCCGGTGTTTAATCCGGTATCCTTTTCTCCTATACGTTTGTAATCCTTTGCTGAAGGTAAAATAAGATAGGATTTCCCGTCGGTAAGTACAAAAACGGAGAGTTCTATTCCGTGTAAAAATTGTTCGATAACTATTTTTTTGCTTGCTGATCCAAATTTTTCAGAAAGCAACATTTCCTTGATTTCTTTCTTGGCTTCATCGGCAGAATTACATATTAATACTCCTTTTCCGGCGGCTAATCCGTCTGCCTTGATTACATAAGGGGCCGATAATGTATCGATAAAATCATACGCATCTTGTAAATGGTCTTGAGTGAACGTCTGGTATGCAGCGGTAGGAATTTGATATTTTTGCATGAATATTTTAGCAAAATCCTTACTTCCTTCAAGCATAGCTCCTCTTTGTGAAGGTCCAATAATAATCACATGCTTGCACTTCTCATCTGCTTTTAAGGTATCGTAAATACCGTTTACCAAAGCTTGTTCAGGACCGACAACGAGCATATCTATTTGTTTTTCAAGAATAAAATTCTTTATTTTTTCAATATCGTTATCAGAAATCGGGATATTGGTTCCACATTGTAAAGTTCCGGCATTACCGGGAGCAATAAATAATTCAGAGTAATGTTTGCTTTGTGATATTTTCCATGCTAAAGCATGTTCTCTTCCACCCGAACCAAGGAGTAATATTTTCATTTTCTTAGTTATAATAGGTTATTTTGCGTTTATAAATGGTCCCGTTTTGTATTTCTGTGTCATACTCAATTTTTTCTATCCAATTGCCTTTCGCATCAAAAGTATAGGTATTTGTAATGTTTGTTGTTAGATAATTGTTATAATCATACCATTTTTCTTCCTTTATATTCCCCTTCTCGTCATACGTAAATACTATTTTACCTTCAAACTCATTGTTTTCCCCATAACTCAGCTCTTCAGTTAGCTGCTCTTTTTCGTTATACATACAAATGGTTTTCCCTTTCAATGAATCTTGATAATTGTATTTGCTTTCTTCCATTAATATTCCTTCTTTATTGTAGGTGGCAATTTCAGTTGCTGTAGTGTTTCTATGCTGATCAATCAATTTTTTTTCAACCGTATGATTTACATAGTCATGTATATAAAGTTTTTTATGAAATAAAACATCATTTAAAAACCATTTTTCTTCAATAAGTAAACCCGTATTGTCATAAGTATATAGTATTTTTTCGATATTTTTTCCTTCATAGACTCGATAGGCTTCTTTGATATTTCCTTTGTCGTTGTAAGTGGCATGCCAACGTTCGATAATTTTGTTTTTGGAATTATAATTGTTTTCTTTCACACAATGATTGTTTTCATATTCAAATGTTGTTTTATACCCCATCATCCCTTTTGAATCAAATACTTTTTGTTCGCTTATAAATCCGGAACGATTATATTCAAAAAATGTACTTCCTGTTTCTGTTTCTTTTTCGATGTTTCCGTTTGCATCTATCATCCCATATTCAAATTCTTCAATTGATTTAACGTTTCCGTTAAGATTATTTTCTTGTAGACTTGTTTTTTTAGTTTGTGCTTCAAGAAGTGAATAAGCACTAAGAAATAGTATCAATGCTAAAAATGTTAAACGGTTCATAGAGAATAAATATCTTTTAAATTTACGTTTCGCAAAAATACATGAAAAATTCATACAATTAGAGATTGACTTACAAAATAATCAAGATATAATAGGCTATAATAAGTGTGAGTTAAGGCATTAATTGTGAAAACTTTTTATATTCTAATACATCAAAGTGATTGTTTTTGATTAATGAGATTACATGAGATGGAAGGATTCAAAATTAATTTCATATTTATTTCTGTGCATAAAGAAATTATACTATTTTTGTAATTATTAATTCAGCGCCTTCACAGGCTTTTAAAGAATTGAATAATATATTAATAAACAATAATTTGAATCATTAATATGGAATCGGACCTCCATGAAAAAGACGAATTAAAGCATATTTTATCTTATTATAAGGAGATACAAAATTATTTAAGGAGTCGTACTACCAGAGAACAACGAAAAAACATTCGTAAAGCATTTTCATTGGCATTAAATGCACATAAGGATATGCGTCGTCGCAGTGGAGAACCCTATATTCTCCATCCCTTAGAGGTGTCTCTGATAGTATTGAAGAACATGAATTTAGGAGCGACTTCCGTGATTTGTGCTTTATTACACGATGTAGTAGAGGATACCGATTTTACGTTACAGGATATAGAAGCTTTGTTCGGAGAAGAAGTAGCTCGTATCATTGATGGATTAACAAAAATAGATGAAGTATCGGATACACAGATTTCTATACAGATAGAAAATTTCAAGAAAGTTCTTTTAACATTAAGTACGGATGCACGTGCTATTTTGATAAAAATTGCTGATCGCCTTCATAATATGCGAACCTTAGATGCAATGCCACCGGAAAAACAACAAAAAATAGCCTCAGAAACAATGTTTCTATATGCTCCTTTGGCTCATCGACTGGGATTGTATTCTATTAAAAGTGAAATGGAAGACCTGTCAATGAAATACCAAGATCCGGGGAGTTATAATTTTATCATTGAAAAAATTCAAGCATCTCAATCCGAACGTGAATTGTTTATCAAGGATTTTATTCAACCCATAGAACAAAAATTAAAAGAAAAGAATATCCATGCGGAGATTCTTACCCGTGTAAAATCAGTGTATTCTATATGGCAGAAAATGAATAAAAAACAAATTCCTTTCGAGGAAGTATATGATTTATTTGCCATTAGAATTATCGTTGAAGGGGAAGCGGAATATGCTAAGTCTATTTGTTGGACGGTTTATTCTATCGTAACCGATATTTATCGCCCGAATATGGAGCGATTAAGAGATTGGATTTCTATTCCAAAAGCAAACGGCTATCAGGCTTTACACACTACGGTGATGAGTCGTATCGGTAAATGGGTTGAAGTGCAAATACGTTCAAGACAAATGGATACCATTGCAGAGAATGGCCTAGCTGCTCATTGGGTCTATAAAGAAGAAGGAAAAGCCGGTTATGAACAAGGCGTGGAAAGTTGGTTGACAAAAGTGAAGCAATTATTACAAAATCAACAAGAATTTTCTTCTGCCGATTTGGTTTCCGGGATGAAAATGAATTTGTACGCCAAAGAAATTTTTGTTTATACTCCCAAAGGAGATGTAAGAACGCTGCCCGAAAATTCAAAAGTAATAGATTTTGCCTATGAAATAGATCAGGACTTAGGAAATCATTGCATAGGTGCAAAAGTAAATAATAAATTAGTGCCTCCTGCTCAGCTCCTTAAAAGTGGAGATCAAGTTGAAATTATTACTTCAAAAAAACAAAAAGTTCAAGAAGAATGGTTAGGGTTGGCAGCAACTTCCAAAGCAATTGAATACATAACCGAAGCATTGTCAAAACAAAATCAAGATAAAATCAATATGGGCAGAGATAAGCTTAAAGCCTATATGCAAGAAATAAATATTGATTTTGATAAAGTAGCACGTAGTAAATTAATAACCTTTAATCATTGTAAAGACAAAAATGATTTATATTTAGGTATTTATGATGGCAGCATTCCTTTATTTAAAGTTAAACAATGTTTTTCGCCAATGGCATTTCTCTTTCAATTGAGAGATTTTCTGAAACCCCTGCTTATTTATATTTTTAAACTTAAATATCTCTTTTCTTTAGATGCTTTTATTCGAAGAAAAATATCAAAAAATCCTAAATTGTTAAAAGGAAATATCAGCAATATCAAACAAAATATAGCAAAATGCTGTAATCCAATTGCCGGTGATTCTGTAATAGGTGTAATGATTACAGATAATGAAATTGAAGTACACCGCACTAATTGTCATGTTGCCATACAATTAATGGCTCGTAAAGGGGATAAAATTGTGAAAGCAAAATGGAGAAACGAACAAGAACATGTAGATTTTCTTGCAGGAATAAAAATTAAAGGGTTTGATTACAAAGGATTGGTTAATAATGTAACCGGAGTTATTTACCAAGATTTCAATATCAATTGCCGTTCCATGAATTTTGAATCAACTGAAGGTATTTTTGAAGGAACCATTATGC
The DNA here is from genome assembly GCA_017994425.1 of Bacteroidales bacterium. Lineage (GTDB taxonomy): Bacteria > Bacteroidota > Bacteroidia > Bacteroidales > WCHB1-69 > UBA5266. Next base: position 18,089 of record JAGOKS010000007.1, read on the forward strand.
TTTATATCCAAAATGTTGAACATCTCCAAAAACTGATTGAAAAATTAAAAACCATCGAAGGAATTAAAAAAGTAGAACGTATAAACTCCTATTAACATCATGTGTAACCCATCTTATTTAAAAGTCGCTTGTATTTTCTTTGTAGTTGTATTTTCTTTTTATTCCTGTAAAACCCATCAAAAAATTACAGAAACAACCGTAGAAAAACCGGTGGTGAAAGAACCTGTAAAACCTGCTTACTCCATCGCAGAAATGCATTATCAGTGGTTTACTGCTCATATGAATGCTAGGGTTTTCAATACACAAAATCAGAAAGATATGGGAACCGTGGCCTTGTTTTTAGTTACAAAAAAAGATAGTATTATTTATATCAATGCCAGTAAAATGGCAATAGAATTGGGACGCGTAATATTAACGCCCGACAGTGTGAAATATATCAATCATCTGAATTCAACCTATTATGTGGGAAATTATAGCATAATAAAAAGATTATTAGGATTCCCTGTCGATTTTTATATGATACAATCCCTATTGATGAATACCGATTTTGTGAATTTTAATGAAAATTTTATCGTGGAATCAAAGACCGATAAAACTATTCTAAAAGATAAAGAACGTAAACATAAAAAATATTTGCTAACTATTAATCAGGAGATAGTCTTAAATGATAATGATAGAATTATTGAAAACAGAATCATTGAAAAAGTTTCAGGTGATTCGGCTACTTTTTTATATAGTGATTTTTACAATATAACTTCTCTTTGCCGAACACCTAGAGCAATAGACATTGATTTGATAAGTAAAAAGTTACGCGTTTATCTTACCTTAAAAGATGCCAAAATAAATGTTCCCGGACCAAGTTATTTTAAAATCCCTGCCAAATATACCTTACTAGTTTTCTAATAGCATGACGATAGGTAATTCTGAAAAGCTGATAAAAGAAAAGGCAATTGCTCTTGGTTTTACTGCTTGTGGAATTACAAGATGTAAATCTTTTGAAAAAGAAAGTATTGCCCTCGATTCATGGTTGCAAAATGAATATCATTCAGATATGCATTTCATGACACGTTATAAAGAAAAACGTAAAAATCCGGTTTTGCTTCATAAGGATGTTAAAAGTGTAATTGTCCTCTTGATAAATTACCGAAATCCTGATTATATTAAAAATAAACAATCGAATTATGTATTTGCCGAATATGCCTTGGGAAAAGATTATCATTTTGTTATAAAAGAAAAACTTCAAAAACTTTCTGATTTTTTAACAACTATGTTTGGCCCTTCTGATAATAGTATCTATGTAGATTCGGCACCTATTTTTGAAAAAGCTTTTGCCGTTGAAGCAGGATTGGGGTGGATAGGTAAAAATACCTTGTTAATAAACTCGAAAGGGAGTAGGTTTTTAATAGGGGAACTATTTACAAATCTTGATTTATGTCCGGATGAGCCCTGCCGAAAATCAGGCTGCGAAAACTGTAATAAATGTGTGGATGCTTGCCCTACCAATGCTCTGATAAAACCCTATGTGCTTAATACTCGACGGTGTTTATCATATCAAAGTATTGAACGAAAGCAAATAACATGGAATGACGAATTAAAACCTTTTATTTCTAAGTATATCTTCGGATGTGATATCTGTCAACGGGTTTGTCCTTATAATCAACAATCAGAACCAACAAAAGTGCCTGAATTTAAAATAAAAAATGAGCTATTGTCTTTTTCCGATAATCAATGGGAAACTCTTTCGGAATCAGATTTTAATCGAATTTTTGTGGATTCTCCCGTTCATCGATTAGGCTACCGCAAATTTATGGAAAATATTTTTACTGCAAAAGAAACCCTATCCTTCTAAATTATTTGATTGAATCCAAAATGTATTCTTGTTCTTCTTGGCTTAATCCAAACAAAGACATTATATAGGCATCAACATCATTTTCAAATTTCTTATCTTTTGATATTTTGCTGTATAAGTGTTCAAGTTGTTGGTAAGTTCCTACATCAAAATAGGGTAAAGGTAAGTCCTCCAAATGGGAACGTAATACTTTTATGCTTGCAAATTTCTTCTGAAAGATGTATTGATACAGGGAGGAATTAAATAATAAAGCCACAACCTTCATTGAATAATTGGGAATGCATGGGATAACATTGTTTGCACTGTTTAAGGTTAATCGTTGCTCATTATCATAAGCAAAAATCAATCGTTTGGATATAAAACGATACACAAGCTTTTCCTTAACCTTGTATTTTTTCAAAGGGGCACTTTGTTGAAATTTTTCCGGATTAAAATCAAGATAATAAGACGGTTTTTTAAACCTAAATGCGTTAATATCGCTACCTTTGTATACAGGTACATAGCTTTTTTTATACGTATTGGAAAGGTAAGCATTGTTATTTCCGGTAACTATTCCTAACATCCAAGAAGCTTGTTTTTTTAATTTCGTATGAGGAAAAGTGTAAATTTTTTTCAAAAGCTCGGAATCCTTATTTGTTGAAAATATGGAAATGACATAGGCTTTATTTGATTTCCAATTCCGGCTATCAACTTTGTAACTAGTATGATTGAAATGAATAGTAGTAGCTGTTGTTTCCTTGGAATTTTTAGATATATCCAAGCGGATAATGGGAGTAAAAACATTTTTAAAAATGCGATTTAAATAATGAATGGCATAAATATGTGTTTGTTCCAATAGTATTTTGCGAATATCCTTGTGAAACCCTACATTTAAAATAGATTCCGGTAAAATAAATGAAATCACACCTTCGGGATGAATCAACTCCAGACTTTTTTTTAAAAACAAAGAAAAAGATTCCATGGAATTAATTTCCGGATATTTCTTATGAATCACCGCTTTTTCTGATTCTGAAAAATGAAATCCCCAAGGCGGATTGCTGGCAATGAGATTAAAATTTGTAAAAGGAAGTTTGTCTATCAATGTATGTTTGCAAAAAATCTGAGGAGAAAAATCGTGGGTTTTATAGGCTAAAATCAGATTTATACGGGCAATTCTAACAGCTATTTCATCGTTGTCAATTCCATAAATGTAAGTAGGATTCTTAATTTTTTCTGCAAAAGCAAGTAGAAACTGTCCGGTACCACAGCAAGGGTCTAATACTTTTGTATCAGCTTTAACATAAGTTGACACAATATTCTCAACTACTTTTGCTGGGGTATAATAGGCTCCTTTTTGCGATTTGGTTCCTTCCTTCATTAATGAAAGATAGATGCATCCTAAGACATCTTTTTGTAAAGGAATAGAGCATTGTAATAAGTACAAATATGAATTTTGAAACGAGCTAATATCAAGCGAAGACATCCAGTCATTAATTTCAATGGGAAGCTGTTTATTATTGAAAATAAGTTTATTTTTTTTAAGCTCTTGCAATGTAAACGCTTGTATCATTTTTTCTTTCTGCAATAGATTCAATGCCAACAATAAAAGAGCCGTTGAAGTTGGAATCCGATGAGCTTCAATAAAATCAATAATTGCTGTAATATTTTGTAATTCTGAAGTGTTCTGTAAATATTCTTTGGGAAGAAGCAATTTTTCAGACTGAGCTTTGTTCGCACGTTGTGTTAATCGCTTTGATGCCTGATTTTTGAGTTTTTGTAAATCATTGGCATACAAAAGCTGTTTACCCTCTATTATAACACCTTGCAGATAACCGCTTTTAAGCCAATTACGAATCGTCGCACCCGAAACTTGCAACAAAGAAGCTGCTTCCGAAATGCATATCGTTTTTTTAATTTTTTTTCGATTAGTTGTAGGTGATGGTTCCATATGATTGTATGCAAAAGTATATAAAAAAAATGTACTTTTGCAAAAAGTAAACGATAATGGGTAAATCTGTAAGCATACCGAAAGGAACGCGTGATTTTCTACCGCTTGAGATGAAGCGGAGAAATTTTATTTTCACTACCATACGAAATGTATTTGAACAATATGGCTATCTCCCTATTGAAACTCCTGCCATGGAAAATCTTTCTACCTTGACGGGAAAATACGGTGAAGAAGGCGATAAATTATTGTTTAAAATTTTAAACTCCGGTGATTTTTTAGCAAAAGCCGATTTTGCGGAGCGCAATGCCAATAAATGGATACCATTATTGTCTGAGAAAGGCTTACGCTATGATTTAACCGTTCCTTTTGCCCGCTTTGTTGTACAGCATCGTGAAGATATTATTTTACCCTTTAAACGCTATCAGATTCAAGCTGTGTGGCGAGCCGATAAACCCCAAAAAGGACGCTATCGCGAGTTTTATCAATGCGATGCAGATGTTATCGGAAGTAAATCCATGTTGAATGAAGTCGAATTGATTCAAATCGAAAACGATGTTTTTTCACGCCTGGGAATACCTGTAGTTATAAAATTAAATAACCGCAAAATACTCGCCGGCATTGCTGCTTATATCGGTGCTGAAGATAAAATAATTGATATTACCGTTGCCATTGACAAATTGGATAAAATTGGAGCGGAAAATGTTAAAAATGAATTGAAAGCAAAAGGAATAAGCGATGAGGCAATCGCCAAATTGCAACCTATTTTCGATTTGACGGGCAGCAATGAACAGAAATTAAACCAGCTTAAAAAGATACTGGCTTTTTCAGAAATAGCATTGCAAGGAATTGCAGAAATGGAGGAAATATTTACATATCTTTCTTGTTTGCCATTACAATCGAAAGTGGATATAGATTTAACCTTGGCTCGCGGGTTGAATTATTATACCGGTACCATTATCGAAGTGAAAGCAAGTGATTTATCCTATGGAAGTTTATCGGGAGGAGGTCGTTACGATAATCTTACGGGAATTTTCGGAATCCCTGATATGTCCGGTGTCGGTATATCTTTCGGTGCCGACCGTATTTATGATGTATTGAACGAAACCAATGCTTTTCCGGATATGTTACAATCACATATGCAAGCTATGTTTGTTAATTTCGGCGAAACAGAGAGTTTGTATGTCCTCCCTATCATTCATGAACTACGAGCTGCCGGAAGCAGGGTGATGTTGTATCCCGATGCACAAAAAATCGGAAAACAATTTGCTTTTGCCAATAACCATAACATCCCCTTCGTTGTTATTGCCGGAGAGGAGGAAATGAAAAATAAAAATTTGCAAGTCAAAAACATGAAATCAGGAGAACAACAAATCCTGACATCTTCCGATTTAACAGCTTTGCTTAAGTTGCAACAATGATACGCATTTATGTCCCGAAACTAAGCGAACGTATTCGCTATATCTTTCATTATGTGTTTGATGAAAGACTGGGGCTGTCCTATTCTCTTACCGATGATCTACATGATTTTAAAGCATACCCGCTTTCTGAAAAAATAGTTTATGCCCCCCAAAACATAAACGAAGGATTATATATTCAAGCGCTTCCTCTATTATTTGAAACGCATATTAGCGAACAAGCTCTTTCTTTATCATGGTTTAAAGACATTCCCTTATGTTTCCAAACCGACAATCCAATCTCAACGATCCCCTTTGATATCTTTGCAGCTTGTTTTTATTTTTTAAGTCGCTATGAAGAATATCTTCCTTACGAAACCGACGAACACGGTAGATACAAAGCTGAAAATAGTTTTGCCTTCCAACATAATCTGCTTCAAAAAGCTTTGGTTGATAGATGGGTAAATTATTTTTCTGACATTATCAATCAACATTTTCCCGATGAAGAAATGAAAAAAAATGAATTTCGCTTTATTCCCACGTATGATATCGACCTTGCGTTTCTTTATAAAAACAAAGGCTTATGCTTAACGCTTGCCGGTATGGGGAAACAATCGATAAAAAGAGAATGGAAAGCAATAAAAAATCGTTTGGATAGTATCTTTGGAAAAACACCGGACCCTTATGATACTTTTGATTATCTCGAAAAGTTGCATCAACAATATAATTTACAAACCCTGTTTTTTATACTTTTTGCTTCCCGCAGCAGATATGATAAGAACAACTTTATCAACAATAAAAAATTTATTGCCCTGATTCAACGGTTGGAACAACATGCAACAATCGGTATTCATGCTTCCTATGCTTCATCTTTTTCTCATGTTGAATTGTTACAAAAAGAAATCCGTCAGTTGCAAGCCGTTGTTAAAAATCCTATCGTTTCCAACCGTCAACATTATATTCGCTTACGTTTACCCGAAACGTACGACATGTTGTTGAAGAACAACATAAAAGATGATTACAGTATGGGGTATGTGAACCATATAGGATTTAGAGCAGGAACATGTTTCCCTTTTTATTTTTTTAACCTTAAAGATAATAAGGCTACTTCCTTACGCGTTCACCCTTTTTTATTTATGGAAAATGCTTTGCTTAACGCTTGCGATACTTCCGTTGAGGCTTTATGGGAAAAAGTAAAACCCTGTATAGAGGAAGTAAAAAAGTATCAGGGAGAAATGATAACATTGTTTCACAATGCCTCTTTTGGAACGGAAAGCAACGTAGATTTTAAAACTTTTTACGAAAGAATTATTAATAATATTTTAGAATAAATGGCAATACACTACCTTGATCGGCATGAAATAGATACGGAAAAATGGGATGCTTGTTTGGCTTCTCATCCGGCAACGGATAGCTTGTTTGCACGTTCATGGTATTTGGATGTAGCCTGTGAACAGTGGAGTGCCTTAATTCTTGATGATTATATGTCGCTAATGCCTTTGCCCCGACGAAAAAAGTATGGCATTGCCTATGTTTATCCTCCCTTTTTTCTGCCTCGAACAGGTATTTTTGGAAAGGGTATTGCTTCCGATGATTTTCAAAAGTGGATTGATGCCATTCCCCAAAAATACAAATGGATAGATATTGTTTTACAAGAACAACTTCTCCCGATACATATACCGAACTCCTATTTTCTTCATGCTTCCTATGTATTGGATTGTAGTTCTCCCTATGAAGAATTACGCAAAGGATATCATCAAAATCATAAACGTAATTGCCAAAAAGCGAGAGAAAAAGAGCTACAATCAGTGAATAACTTTTCCACCGAAGAAGCCATCACTCTCTTTCGCGAAAACCAGGAAAAGCTTTTTAAAGTAGGATATAAGGATTCGGATTATGCACGATTGATTCGAATAATAGATACATTGTCACGATATGGACATATTGAACGGTTGGGAATATGCGATGCAGAAGGAAAACTCTGTGCAGCGGCTTTTTTCCCTTTTTTAAAGGGGAAATATTACTTTTTATTTTCCGGTAGAAATGCCGAATCAAACCGCAACAGCGCTATGTTCTTTCTGATAGATACATTTATTAAAGAGCATGCCGGAAAAGCAATTGTCCTTGATTTTAATGGCTCTGATAATGAAAAATTAGCAAAGTTTTATGCCGGTTTCGGTGCAAAGGAAATACAATTTCCTCATATTCAAATCTCTCGATTACATCCCTGCTTTAAAAAATTATTCTCTTTGTATTGCAAGCTACGGTAATGATTCATGTTCAGCTTATCTACAAACGCAATGAAGTAAAATGGATAAACAAAAAAATGAGGATTAATACATTAAAGATTAATTATTCCTTCTCGTATTTTTTTGCATTTCTCTTCCTTTTCTGTACAAATCACGTGGACGCAAGGGATAGTTGGGGTTGCGTTTCATCTCCGGATTCAAATAGTATTGATCGACTTTTAATTGCTTTTTAGCGATTACATAATTATCCACAAACCAAGCAATTTCATCCACATTATATTTCATGACACTGGCAACTTCGTGTCCTAAATTTCGATAGCGGATAGCAAAGTATGGATAATTGAGTTTTTCAAAACGTTTTACCATGGCGTCGGTTCCGTAAAATCCGAGATTGAAAAACACTATTTTTTTGTAGGTAACAATAAAGTCATCTTTACCATGAAGTAAAAAGGTAGGAGCCGGAGCTTGCCGTGTGTATTTTAGCTTACCGTGATGAGAAAAAATAGCCCCCGCAAAAGAAATAACGCCTCCAAAACGAAATCCTTCCGGTACACTAACGTAAGATTTACGTCGGTTTGCCAATTCATAATCGGCTTGTAAAACCGTAATGGCACCGGCACTGCTCCCACACAAAACTAAATTTGAAGAATTGACGTTTAACTCATCCGCATGGCTTATGATATAGGATACGGCAGAAAATAAATCTTCTACGGCTATATCAATGGCTTGAGCAAGCGGATTGTTGTGTAAAGCATCTACCCTGTTGGCATCTTTTAATGCCAACCGATAATCAATGGTTATTACAACAAAACCCTTTTCGTTCAGCTGTTTAAAAAAATCAAGATTATAAGGAGCCGAACGTTCCCCCATTCTAAAACCTCCTCCGAAAACAAAAACAATAGCCGTTTTATCCTCCCTTTGCTGCATAGGATGATAAACATCCATGAATAAGGTGCAGGTGTCTCTTTGTGCATAGGCATACGTTTTTATTTCCTGTGAATAAGAACTTAGCCTACAAAACAGAATAACACATAGAATAATTGAATATTTTTTATTGAATATCATAGCATTTAAAATCGATTTATACTATTGCAAAAGTAGTAATTTTATAAATCAGAGTTATCATTAAAAAGAAAATTATTTAAAATTATTATCCATATAAACAGCCTTCTACATAATAATATAAAATAATTAAATTTTTTTATAAAAAAATATAAGTACGTAACATTATTAATTATTTTTGTAAAATAAAAAGAACAGTTTCTATCGTATATTTAAGCCTTTAAAATAATAATAAAACACTACTAATCAATAATAAAATTTATAAGTGCAGCATCAGCACTATACACTCTGATCAAAAAATCATGAAAAAATAAGGAGGATAAAAAAATGAGAAAAGTATTTACATTTTTCGCAACCGTATTATTAACGGCAACACTTTGGGCACAAAGTCCCGAAAAAATGAGCTATCAGGCAGTTGTCCGCGATGCCGCCAATAAATTGGTTATAAATCAAGCAATAGGCATGCAAATTAGTATTTTACAAGGTTCGGTAAGCGGTACTGAAGTGTATATAGAAACACACTCTCCTACTTCTAATGCCAATGGATTGGTAAGTGTGGAAATAGGCAGCGGTACCATTGTAAGCGGAGATTTTGCAAGTATTGACTGGGCGAACGGACCCTATTTTATTAAAACAGAAACCGACCCGACTGGAGGAACTAACTACACCATTATCGGCACAAACCAACTAGTAAGTGTGCCGTATGCTTTGCACGCAAAAACAGCGGAAACAGTTACAAATGAAACTGATCCTTTATTTGTTGCTTCCCCTGCAAATGGAATAACTTCCGGTGATATAATAAATTGGAATAATAAATTGGATGTAGAGCAAGATAGCTCCGTTACCAATGAGATTCAGGCATTGAGCATCAGTAATGATACAGTTTATTTAAGCAATGGAGGATTTGTAAAACTCCCTGCCGCAGCAGCCGATGGCTCCGAAACCAAAGTAACTGCAGGAACAAATGTAACTGTAACCGGAAGCGGAACTAACGCAAGCCCTTATGTGGTAAATGTAAGCTGTGGCGGTGCTTCAAATAATTTCTATTTAGGGCAGGATACCCTTGGCGGCATCGTATTTTACATTTACTTAGACCAAAATGGCAATCAACACGGTTTAATTGTTTCTAAAACAGATACATTGGCTCAATGGCAAAGCACAACAAGCACAACCAATTCAACCCGAAGCTGGGATGGTGCGTACAACATGGGCTTAATGATCAACAGCCCTGCAAAAACATGGGTTACTGGTTTAGGAGCCGGTTGGTATTTACCTTCAATTGACGAGTTAAGCATTTTATGGCAAAACCGTTTTCACGCTAACAAAGGCTTGAATGGCGCAAGTGCAACCTTGCTTTCAAATACTGCCTACTATTGGAGTAGTACGGAGTACACTGCAACGGGCGCGTTCTCCTTCAACTTCTACAACGGCGTCGCAGGCAGCACCAATAAGACAAATACGTATAGTGTGCGTGCAGTTCGGGCTTTTTAACCATTTAAGTGTGTAGCAGTCGATGTTTTAACTGACAGGGAGTAAATTCCTTGTCAGTTTCTTTTAGACAATTATCAACAAAACGTATCATTTATCATTTATCATTCATCATTTACTTGTACCTCTTTTTCCGGAACAAAAAAAACCTCCCGGCAAACGACACGAAAATAAGTGATTTCTCCTCCCTTGGAATTTGCATGCGTTCAAACGACAATTTGTATGTGTACAAACGACAATTTGTATGCGTGTAAATGACAATTTGTATACGTACAAATTACTATTTGTATGCGTACAAATGATCGCCGGAAAGCCTTGTAATTTTTTTTTGAATGATTTTTGGCTTTTTTTCGTAAAGAGATGGCACGCGGATGACACGGATTTATGCGGATTTTTTATTCTTAATTATCTTTAGACATCATTCTTAATTTTTAATTTTTTATTGATCTCCGCACTAGGCACTACTTTTCACTTTTCGCTTTTAACTTTTAACTCTTTTAACATACCTACATTTACTCAGCTGTGTAACTCCATTTACTCAACTGTGTAACTTCATTTACTCAGCTGTGTAATTACATTTACTCAGCTGTGTAATTAGGTTTACTCAACTGCGTAAGTCTGCTTACTCAACTGAGTAACTCGGTTAACGCAATTTTGCACATATTTTCACTTCTTTTTACAAATAATGGTTCTTTTCTTTTGTAATTAAAAAATGTTTATTTTTGCAAAAAATTTCCAATAAGCTATACACAGGCGATACTTTACACATAATCATTAAAAAAAACCAGTTTAGCATGTTTGAACAGACTTTTAAGAACATAGACGATATTTTACACAAAGACGCCGGATGTAGCAGCGAACTTGATTATGTAGAGCAAACCAGTTGGATTTTATTCCTCAAATATCTTGACGATTTAGAGCGTGACAGAGCCACAGCAGCTGAATTGACAGGTAAAACTTACACACCGATTATTGACACTGATTATCGTTGGACAAAATGGGCTGCACCAAAAATCAAGAACGGAAACGGAGCGTTGAAAATTGACCATAACGCCCTTACAGGCGATGACCTGACCGACTTTGTAAACAACAAACTGTTTCCATACCTCAAAAAGTTTAAACTAAGTGCCGAGAGTGCCGACACCATAGAATACAAGATTGGAGAGATTTTCAGCGAACTGAAAAACCGCATACAAAGCGGTTACAATTTGCGTGAAGTGATTAACCGCATTGACGAATTGCGTTTCCGTACCCATGCCGAAAAGCACGAAATGAGCCATTTGTACGAATCCAAAATTAAAAACATGGGTAGTGCAGGGCGAAACGGTGGCGAATATTACACACCCCGACCGCTTATTACAACCATTGTTAAAGTGGTAGCACCCACGATTGGAAACAAGATTTATGACGGAGCTTGCGGTTCGGCAGGTTTCCTTTGCGAAGCCTTTAATTATTTGAAAAGCAGTAAATCACTTTCAACCAAAGAAACCGAGATACTGCAAAAACAATCCTTTTACGGCAAAGAGAAAAAATCGCTGGCTTACATTATCGGTATTATGAATATGATTTTTCATGGCATTGATGCTCCAAACATTATACACACCAACACACTTGCCGAAAACCTTGCCGACATACAGGAAAAAGACCGTTACGATGTAGTGCTTGCCAATCCGCCTTTTGGTGGTAAAGAACGTGCCGAAGTGCAACAAAATTTCCCGATAAAAACCGGCGAAACCGCCAGTTTGTTTTTGCAGCATTTTATTAAAATACTGAAAGCAGGCGGAAAAGCTGGTGTAGTAATTAAAAACACCTTTTTGAGCAATACCGACAATGCCACGGTTGCCATTCGTAAAACCTTATTAGAAAGTTGCAACTTGCATACTGTTTTAGATTTGCCCGGTGGCACTTTTTCCGGTGCAGGCGTAAAAACGGTTGTGTTGTTTTTTGAAAAAGGCAAAGCCACTCAAAAAGTTTGGTTTTACTCCTTGAATCTTGACCGCAATTTGGGCAAAACCAATCCGCTCAATGAAGCCGATTTATCTGATTTCATAGAACTTCAGAAAACCAAAGCTGACAGCCCCAATTCCTGGTCAATTGATGTCAGCGAATGGCTATTGCCGTCCTCTACGTCCCACATGTCCCCCGAAAACCAAAGCTACGACCTGAGCGTAAAGAACCCCAACAAAAAAGAAGAAACAGCCCTACGCCAACCACAAGCCATTTTGGAAGAAATGAAAGCATTGGACGAAGAAAGTGCCGAAATCCTTAACTCAATTTTGGAATTGATATGAGAAATTGGGACAAAAAAAGTTTGGGCGAAGTTTGTGAGATTGTAAATGGCTCAACTCCGTTGAGAACGAATAAGGATTTTTGGGAGAATGGAGACTACCCTTGGTTTACTATTGATGATATTAGAGTGCAGGGAAGAATTATTACTGATACGAAACAAAAAGTTACAAAAGCTGCACTTTCAAAGTTGAGAGTATTGCCAATTGATACGGTTTTACTTTGTTGCACAGCTTCTGTTGGAGAATATGCTATTACAAAGATTGAACTTGCCACAAATCAGCAGTTCAATGGGATAGTTGTAAAAGACAGAAAAAAATTAGACCCAGAGTTTTTAATGCACTATTGCTCTACATTGAAGGACAAACTTTTGGGATTAAGTGGTAAAACTACGATTGATTTTATTTCAATTAGCAAACTAAAACATCTTGAAATCCCCCTTCCCCCTCTCCCCGAACAACAACACATTGTTTCCATATTAGATGAAGCCTTTGCCGCCATAGCCAAGGCAAAAGTCAATGCCGAACAAAACCTCAAAAACGCCAAAGAACTTTTTGAAAGCTATTTGCAGGGGGTTTTTGAGAAGAAAGGAGATAGTTGGGAAGAAAAAACTATTGGCGAAATTGGGAGTCCGAAGATGTGTAAAAGAATATTTAAAAAAGAAACAACGAGTGATGGAGATATCCCATTTTACAAAATTGGCACTTTCGGAAAAGAGCCTGATGCCTTCATATCAAAAGAACTCTACAGTGAATACAGAGAAAAATATTCTTTCCCAGATATAGGGGCTGTTTTGATTTCAGCATCAGGTACTATTGGAAGACGGGTAAGATATAATGGTGAACCAGCGTATTTCCAAGACTCAAACATTGTTTGGATTGATAATGACGAAAGTCAAGTGCTGAATGATTATTTATATGAATTCTACGGAGCTTGTAATTGGGGAGCTTCAAAAGGAGCTACAATTTCAAGATTGTATAATGACAATTTGAAAAGAATCAAAATATCATTTCCAAAATCAAGAGCAGAACAACAATCCCTCGTCCGAAAATTAGATGCCCTGCGAGCCAAAACGCAAAAATTGGAAGCGGTATATCAAAAGAAAATGGATGATTTGGAAGAACTGAAAAAATCGATTTTGCAAAAAGCATTTGCGGGGGAGTTGAAAACTGAAAATAATATTGCGCTATGACTTGGAATAAAAACAACAAAGTAAACGAATCTTCCGAATGGGGAGGACCTTGGACTGAAAAAAAATTGGAGGCCTTTTCTAAGTATGTTCGGTCTTATCTCACTATAATGAATAAGTATCCATTTTGGAAAACTATTTATTTTGATGGATTTGCCGGTAGCGGAACACGAGAAAAACAAAACAATACCGAATTAATGCTTCAACTAAATATTACTGAAGAAGAAGAAAAGACATACAAAGGCGCAGCAGAAAGGGTGTTAGCATTAAAGGATTTAAGTTTTGATTTTTATTATTTCATTGATAAAAATGATTTATCTCTACAAAAACTAAAAGATAAATTAGATGAAAAATTTAAAGATAAAACGATAATATATAGATCCGGCGATGCAAACCAGCAATTATCAGAACTTTCTAGTGCATTAAAAACAAAAGATTTTGCAGCATTGGTTTTTCTTGACCCTTTTGGAATGCAGATAGACTGGAATTCTATAGCTGAATTGAAAGATACACGTTCCGATGTTTGGATTTTAGTTCCAACGGGAGTAATTGTAAACCGCTTACTTGATAGAGCCGGAAAATTGAAGTTTAGTAATAAACTACAATCTTTTTTTGGTTTAACAATTGAAGAAATTAAAAACTATTTTTATACGGAGCAAATAGAGCAAACGCTATTTGGTGAAGAAGAAATCATTACAAAAGTCCAGCAACCTATAGAAAAGATAGCATACTTATATGCAGAACGTTTGAATACTATCTGGAAGCATGTAACTGAAAAACCCTTAGTGTTAACAAACAGAAATGGCACCCCTATTTTTCATTTGATTTTTGCATCAAATAATCAAAATGCTTTAAAAATCGCTAAACAAATAATTCTAAATACATAGTTATGGCACATAAAATTGAATGGACGGAACAAACATGGAATCCATCGGCAGGATGCACTAAGATAAGTGCAGGATGTAAACATTGTTATGCTGAAACCATGGCATTTCGTTTACAGGCTATGGGAGTGGAAGGATATAAAAACGGGTTTCAATTCAATATTGTACCATCTCGATTAAACGACCCTGTAAAGAAGAAAAAACCTACCGTGTTTTTTGTGAATTCAATGAGCGATATCTTTCACAAAGATATGCCCGAAAACTATTTAAATCATATCTTTGATGTGATTAAAAAAACACCCCAACACACTTATCAGATTCTTACAAAAAGAGCAGACAGAATGTTGCAATATGTATCGCAACGAGAAATACCCAAAAACATTTGGTTAGGTGTAACGGTTGAAAATAAAGAAGAAGGCTTGCCAAGGATTGATAAATTAAGACAGATAAAAGCCAGTGTATTATTTCTCTCCATTGAACCATTGCTTGAAGATTTAGGTAAACTGAATTTGAAAAACATCGATTGGGTAATTGTTGGCGGAGAAAGTGGCAATAAAGCAAGACCCATGGAAAAAAGTTGGGTGCTTAATATAAAACAGCAATGTGAAGAAAACGACATCGCTTTTTTCTTTAAACAATGGGGCACTTGGGGTGCCGATAAAGTGAAAAGAAATAAAAGAGTAAACGGGAAAGAACTTGACGGTAAAATATGGCAACAATATCCGGAATTGATTGAAGAGCAATTTGTATTAATGTAATTCTATATGAATAATTTAATTATTAAATGAGTAACAAAGAAAATAGCACCGAAGGTTTTATCCCCACACACGGTGGTTACCGCAATCTGTTCAGCTACCAAAAAGCGGAAATCATTTATGATGGTACGGTGTATTTTACCAATCGGTTTTTTAATAAATACGATCGCACTATAGGACAAATGGTGCAGGCTGCTCGTAGCGGCAAACAAAACATTGCTGAAGGAAGCATGGCTTCGGCTACTTCAAAGGAAACAGAAATTAAACTTACCAATGTAGCACGTGCCAGTTTGGAAGAGTTGCAAATTGATTACGAAGATTTTTTAAGAACCAATAAATTACCTATTTGGGATAAAGAACATAAACTGGTAGCAAGGTTAAGAGAACTCAATAAAAACACCCCAAAACCTACTTATGAAACTTTTGTAAAAGCCATTGAGCACGAAAGTCCGGAAATTTGTGCCAATACCATGATTACTTTGATAAAAATAACAACCTATCTTCTTAAACAACAGATAAAGCAACTTGAAACAGCTTTTATTAAAGAAGGAGGCATAAGAGAAAGAATGACAAAAGCCAGGATTGACGAGAGAAATAAGAAAAAATAATTAGTGGGACAATGGAGACAACTGCGATAATGTCGCCAGAATCCCACAAGTCCCTCGAATAAAAAGAAATAAAAAAACGAAATGAACGAAGCAGAAACAAGAGCGGAATTAATCGACCCCAAGTTAAAAGCTTGTGGTTGGGGTACGGTGGAAGGCTCTAAAGTCCTTCGTGAATACAACATTACAGCAGGCAAAATCCAATCAGGCGGCAGCCGGAGTAAACGCGAAATTGCCGATTTTGTGTTGGTTTACAAAGGCATTAAACTTGCCGTTATTGAAGCTAAAAGCGATGAATTGCCCGTTGGCGAAGGTGTGATGCAAGCTAAAAAATATGCTCAAAAGCTTCACTTGGATACTACCTATAGTACCAATGGAAAAGAGATTTATCAAATCTGCATGAAAACCGGAGAAGAAGGTTTGGTAACCGATTTTTTAAGTCCTGAACAACTTTGGGAGAAAACATTTCCGGTGGTTTCGACTACGCTCAGCCACCATGATGAAGCGGTCATTGAAAGTAGTCGAAATGCCGCTATATGGAGAGAGAAATTTGCATCCATTCCTTTTGACGATAAAAGCGGCACATGGCAACCTCGTTATTATCAGGAAATAGCCATTAAAAATACGATGGAAGCCATTGCACAAGGAAAAGACAGGATATTGCTTACCCTTGCTACCGGCACAGGCAAGACAGCCATCGCTTTTCAAGTAGCATGGAAACTGTTTCAAACCCGTTGGAATTTATCTGTACGCTCACTGAGCGGAGCCGAAATGAACCGTCGACCAAGAATCTTATTTTTAGCCGATAGAAACATTTTAGCCGATCAAGCTTATAACTCTTTTTCTTCTTTCCCCGATGATGCTTTGGTACGCATAAAACCAAACGAAATTCGAAATCGTGGCAATGTACCCACCAACGGCAGCATATTCTTTACTATTTTCCAAACATTTATGAGTGATGCGGTCCATGCAAATGTTAAAGAAACACCTGTTCCATTGGCAGCTGAAATAAGCACAGGCTATGAGCCGGTCAAGTTTAACTTCGGACAATACCCGAGTGATTTTTTTGACTTTATAATTATTGACGAGTGTCACCGTGGCGGTGCCAATGATGAAAGCAACTGGAGAGGTATTATGGAATATTTCAGTCCGGCAGTCCAATTGGGTTTAACAGCCACTCCCAAACGGGATGTAAATGTGGATACATATCGCTATTTCGGTGAACCTGTTTACATCTATTCCTTGAAAGAAGGTATAAATGATGGTTTCTTAACACCTTTTAAAGTTAAACGCATTAAAACAACTTTGGATGATTACCTCTATGATACCGACGATACGGTGGTAGAAGGTGAGATAGAAGCAGGCAAAATATACGAAGAAAAAGATTTTAACAAAAACATTGAAATCGTTGAACGTGAAGCAAAACGAGTCAATATCTTTTTAGACGAATGTAATCAACAAGAAAAGGCAATTATATTTTGTGCCAATCAGAATCATGCTGCATTGATACGCGATTTGGTAAATCAATATGCCCGACCAGCCGAAGGGAGGAAAGACCCGAATTATTGCGTTCGTGTTACTGCCAATGACGGAGAAGACGGAGAACGTTTTTTAAGAGAATTCCAAGACAATGAAAAACTTATTCCCACCATTCTCACCACTTCTCAAAAACTGTCAACGGGTGTTGACGCAAGAAATATCCGCAATATTGTAATCCTTCGTCATGTCAATTCAATGATTGAATTTAAGCAAATTATAGGTCGTGGAACTCGTTTATTCGACGGCAAAGACTTTTTCACCATTTATGACTTTGTGGATGTGTACCAACATTTCTCCGACCCCGAATGGGACGGAGAAGTAGAATTGGAACTTTGTAAAACATGTGGTCAAAATCCTTGCATTTGTGAAAAACAGCCACCAAAACCTTGTCCTGTTTGCGGTCAAAGACCTTGTATTTGTAATATTATTGTTGACCCTTGTCTTGTTTGCGGAAAAATACCTTGCATATGTAATAAAAGAAAAATAATTAAAGTAAAACTGGGTAATGGGAAGGAAAGGCAAATACAACATATGATTTCCACTTCTTTTTGGAGTCCTGATGGTAAACCGATATCGGCAGAAGAATTTTTAAGCAATCTATTTGGAGAGTTGCCAAAACTCTTTAAAGATGAGGAAGAACTGCGTGAAATATGGAGTAAGCCATCCACACGGAAAAAATTACTGGAGCAATTAGAAGCTGCCGGTTTTCCCAAATCCGATTTACGCATTTTGCAGAAGATAGTTGATATGGAAAAAAGCGATTTATACGATGTTTTAGAATATGTCTTCAACGGCGACTATGTTGCCATGACCCGGGAAGCCAGAGCCAAAGCAGCAGAAGCTACCCTATTTGCGTTACTTAACGACAATCAAAAAGAATTTATCTCATTCGTTTTAAGTAAATACATTGAATCAGGCATAGACGAATTGGAGCAAGACAAATTACCGACTTTGTTAACAAACAAATATCAATCTTTGGAAGATGCAAAAGAAATACTGGGCGACACTGCAAGCATAAGCAAACTCTTTGTCGAATTTCAGGAATATCTTTATAAACAGGAAATAGCATAATGACTGGAATAATAAATCATACAGCCAACGCTCACAGCCACACACATTGCCAAGCCCGCACGAGCCAACGCTTCAATCAACGCTTTGTCAAAGAGTGTGTCTGTTCCTACGAACTAAAAAAAAGCAAATGCAGAAAAATACGATAAATATTTCTATTAAAACTTAATATTAAAGACAATGGACAAAAATTTAGCAGCACAGAACAAATACGCCTTAATGATACAGGCAAAGGTGAAAATGAAAATAAACGAGGGGAAAAGTGAGAAACAAGCGTGGCAAGAAGTACTCAAGGATGAGGGAATGAGTGAAGAGAAAATACAGGAAATGACAAAAAACTTAAAGGATTAAAGAAGAGCCACGTAATCTAAATACGAAAGAAAAAACGAAAAACGAATTTAAGACCACATTAGAGACCACATTATCCGAATAGAATTTTAAGGTTTTTCATTTTATTTAAATTTTAAATGGTTTATATAATTTGTGAGGCTCCTGAAAGGGAGCCTTTTTTTTATTTATAGGGCATTTGTAACAGGTGTTTGCTTCCATACATGAGCATTTCAATTTAATAATTCCCACTCATCCCCTATTAAAACCGTTTATTTCCCCACTATTTTACCATTATAATGCTTATCTATCCCACAAAAATATTCCAAATAGTGTAAAAGCACCTAATTTTACCTTATTTAGTAATAAAAAAAACGTAAAAAACGATAAGAATTTACTCCTATACGTTCGAAATTGCAAAAATAAATGACGAAAACTTTTTAAAAAGAGCTTGAGAGCTTCTTTTGAAGAGCTATAGAGGTTTTCATAAAGAGCTTGAGAGCTTTTTAAGAAAAGCTCTAAGGCTTTTTGGAAAAAGTACGAGAGCTTTTTGGAAAAAGCTCTAAGGCTTTTTGAGTGTTTTTTTAGGCAAAAAAAGAGCCGCTGTAAAATACAGCGGCTTTCAAGGGTTTAAAAATGTAATACTTTATTCCTTTATGCTCCCGGTGAATTATGGATAGCCTTTCGTAAAACTTCCCTTTCGGGTTTGATACGTAAATAGACTAAAGGATTATTTGTAATCGTATACGGACGTTTTTCTTCCATGGTTTCCGGACTTTCTATATGAATTGTTGAGAGGATTGCTCCCACTTGATGCCTTGCTATTAATCGGTATGTTTTCATAATGCTGCCTTCTCGTTTTTTTTGATACAAAATTAAACCATAAAACCCTATTAAAACCAACAAAAAGGGAAATATTTTTATTAAATTGAATTTCTATAACATCCATATAAAATTTAAAATGCTTACAAAAAAAAGCTTAAGAGCTTTTTGGTATTTTAACCAAGCATCTCCTATCCCAAGCCCGTATTTTTGGAAGGATTTTGCCTCTTCACAAAAAAAGTCGAGAGTGCCGAATCCCGTGTGCCGAAAAATGAATATATCTCTTTGCGTTTTTTGCGTAGCATTTTTGCGCCCTTTGCGGTTAAAAAAAAATACAAGGCTATGTGAGGATAATTACCACACATGATTCTTGTCATTTGCACGCATGATTCTTGTCATTTGCACGCATGGTTTTTGTCATTTTTACGCATGGTTTTTGTCGTTACCACGCATACTAATTCAAAGCGGGGAATACAAAAAGCGAAATCACCGTTCTGAAAGGGTTTTAAATCGTTCCCGTGCTTTTTGTTGCTCATCGGGATTGGGAGTGAGGTGCAGGATAGACGTTGCATTGTTCAATAAATCGATAGTAAATAGTTTGTTGTGGAGGATTTCACCGCAGCCTGTAATCAGTTTCAGGGTTTCGCTTACTTGCAGGCAACCTATAATGCCGGGCAACATACCGAAAACACCAACGGGAGTTGTTGTTTCTTCTTCTGTTTTTGGAAATAAACAACGATACGTTGCTCCGCCCCGGTAATTGAAAACGGAAACTTGCCCGTAGAATTCGGAGATGGCTCCGTAAATCATGGGCTTGTCCAATCCCACACATACATCGTTCATCAGATAGCGTGTGGTATAATTATCCGTTCCGTCGATGATAATATCATAATTTTCACACAAACCAATCGCATTTGCCGGTTTAAACGTATGCGGATAGGCTTCAATATGCACTTCGGAATTTAGTTTTTGTAAGGATTGTTTGGCTGTCAGTGCTTTTGATAGTCCTACCTGAGGCTCGCGGTATAATACCTGTCGTTGTAAGTTGTGAAGCGAAACCGTATCGTTATCCACTAATCCCAGTGTTCCGATTCCTGCTGCTACCAAATATTGACTGATTACCGAACCTAATCCTCCAACGCCAACCAATAATACCGAAGCATGCGTAATTTTGCGTTGTCCTTCTTCTCCGATTTCGGGCAACATGCTTTGACGTACATATCTTTCCATGACTATTGCTTGAAAATGTCGGTGAAGGACTTTTTGTAAACTTCTTTTACTTCGTGCATATCCAGGGGATGATTCAACTCTTTTTCGAGAGACGTAACCCCTTTATCCACAAAACCACAGGGATTGATATAGTGAAAATAATTCAAGTCGGTAGTTACGTTGAGTGCAAAACCGTGCATAGTAACATAATGGCTTGCCCGTATGCCGATGGCACAGATTTTTCGTATCGACGGCTTATCAATATCCAGCCAAACACCGGTAGCACCTTGCAAACGGGTACCTTTAATTCCGTAGTGAGCAATGGTTTGAATAATGCTTTCTTCCAATAAATGAACGTATTCTTTTAACGATAACTTCATCGCGGCAATGTCGAGTATCGGATATCCCACCAACTGACCGGGACCGTGATACGTAATATCACCTCCTCTGTCGATATGAAAGAAAGTAGCATTTATTTTTTGGAGGAAGGCTTGGTTAGCGAGTAAATTCGTAGCATTTCCGTTATGTCCCAAGGTGTATACGTGCGGATGTTCGCACAAAATAACCTGAGGGCTAATATCGTGAATGTCTAATTCGGGGTTTAGTTTTTTATCAATCAAACTGTTAAAAATAACTTTTTGTTTATCCCAGGCTGTTTGATAATCGATGAGTTGCCAATCGGTGAATATCATGCTTTTTTAATTTTACTGTTTATATACGATTGTTCCGCCATAAAAGAAGAGCGTACATAAGGACCGCTTTCGACGGCTTTAAAGCCTAATTCCATTCCTTTTTGTTTGTAAAAATCAAACACATCGGGGTGTATATATTCTACAACATCGAGGTTTTGAGGTGTGGGTTGCAGGTACTGACCGATGGTAAATAATTCACAGCCCACAGAACGAAGATCTTTCATCAGGTCGACGACTTCTTCTTGCGTTTCTCCGATACCGACCATGATGCCCGATTTGGCAACGATGCCTGATTGGGCTATGACGGACAAGGTTTGTAAGCTTGTTTTGTAATTAGCCCGACTTCTTATCGAGGGGGTTAATCGTTTTACCGTTTCTAAATTATGTCCGATAACATCGGGTTGGGCGTTGCAAACGCTATGTATCCAATCCGTATTCCCATCGAAATCGGGGATGAGAACTTCAATTTTTGTTTGCGGATTCACGTTGCGGACAGCAAGAATACAATCGCTCCAATGTTGGGCGCCTTTATCCGGCAAATCGTCGCGGTCGACGGAAGTAATAACGCAATAATTTAAGTTCATTAAGCGAATGCTTTCGGCAAGACGCAAAGGCTCATCGGCATCGGGAGGAAGAGGTTTTCCGGTTTTGGTAGCACAAAATTTACAGGAACGGGTGCATATATCTCCCAGTATCATAAACGTAGCTGTTCCCATGGTCCAGCACTTGCTTTTGTTGGGACATTTGCCGCTTTCACAAATGGTGTGGAGGTGGTGTTTGTGAACCGTTTGTTTTACTTTTTCAAAATTTTCACCGGATTCCAGCTTTACTTTCAGCCAGTCCGGTTTTCTGCTATTCTCTCTCATGGTCTGTTATCAGTATTAGAATATGACGTGCAAAAGTACATCAAAAAATTATATGGGGATACGATAAAAACAATTAATCGCTTCCGTATTGTTTCAATGTACACATGCCCTCTTCCATGAGTACATAGCTGTCATGCGTCATCCAGTCGCCGGTATTGATATAGCGGGAAGTATCATTGAGATTGAAATCCAACATAAAATGACGATGACCGAATAGAAAATAATCGTAGTGTTCGGATTGTAGGATTTTTTTGCAATAGACGATAATGGGTTCTTTGTCTTCGCCGTAAAAAAGACGATCTTCTTTCAGATGAGCTTTTCTACTTTTCAAGGAAACACTTCTTGCGATGGCAAAAGCCCAACGCGGATGCAAGGCAGCATACCAACGTTGATTGAATTTACGTCCATAAATCCATTTAATCAAATGATATCCATAATCTTTGGGATCTAAGCCATCCCCGTGTCCGAGCAATACTTTTTTACCATTAATTAAAAAGCTGTGGTTGCCATGCAATTGAGTCATGCCGATTTCTTTTTGTAAATAGCCGAAATTCCACATGTCGTGGTTGCCTAAAATATAGTAAATATGGATGCCGCTATCCGCCATTTCCGCTAATTTTCCCAAAAAGCGGATGTTGTCTTTCGGAACTACATTTTTGTATTCAAACCAGAAATCAAAGATATCGCCCAATAAAAATAGATGGGTAGCCGTAGATTTGATGGAATCCAGAAAAGCAATAAGGCGGCGTTCACGCAGGTCGCTTTCGATTTTATCGGGTAAGCCGAAATGACAATCGGAAATAAAATAAACAGTGCCGTTAATGGATTCCATGTGTTGATATTATTGGTAGTACAAAAGTATAAAAATTATCAGTATGGTAAGATAAAAACGTTAAATTTTTGCCTTGCTCAAAATCTGATGTTTCTCAACAAAAAAAGGCTGTCTTAAAACAGCCTTTTAAATTTTAATTTTTTAGCGTGAATCAATAACGCATCGTCTTCTCCTGTTTTCCTAGTTTTTTCGCAACGCACAGAATAAATATTGAATATTAATAATATAAGTGCTTTTTCATTTTTTTGGTGTTGCATTGATGAAAACAAGAAAATTAGTATCAATATATTAAAAAGAGGACATTGTTTAATATCCTCTTTATATTTTACTTAGTCTAAACTTTTTTGCTTTTTGTTAATTCTAAACTTTTTTATTCTTTTTATAAAAATTTCTGTCCACCCGGAAATTGCAAGTGTTGAAATAAGAAGTGCTATTCCATTTCTAAATGTCATATCGTCGTTAACTTCAGTAGTACGAAAAGAACCATCAATACTAAAACCATATAGAAGTATATATTGCCAACCTAAAATAATGAATATTCTACAGAAAAGTAATAAAACATTCTTTATATCAAAAAAACTTTTCTTCTTATCTAAAGGTTTATAAACTAAAATAAAACATATAATTCCTACGAATAAAATTAAAACTCCTGTGATTAATGTTGCTAACATATTTTTAAAATTTATTTTTTTGAAACGTATATGAAATACCTAAACTAATGTTCCAATAACTTCCATAATCAAGCAAACGATCTTCGTAAGGTTCAATAATTTTATTATTGGCTTTAATGGTTAAATATTCAACTACATTCACTTCCTGCATTAAGCGAGTTCCTACATGATATTCGCCTGTTAATGAGATATTCATTCCATTTTTAAAATGACAAATACATCCGAAACCTGTTTTAAGAATATAATTAATCTTTTTATTATAGGGATAAAAGGTATGAAATTGGGTAAATATACAATCGGTTTCTTCGTATATAATATTCGACTGTAAGGTAGAATTAAACATTATAGGGAGTTTTGAAATAGGAATATCAAAAGTTAATCCAATGGTTGATATTAATCCAAATTTACTATTAAACAATGGAATATCCCATTTAATTGATAAGGGTATTTGCAACGATTTATACATTAAATAGTTATAATTTCCAAACCCATTTTGATTAATATTAAAATAATAGGGATAGCCATGACTTTTCCATCTTGCATAATGTTCGATATAACCTATACCCAAACCAACCGATAATTGATTCGTTAAACCATAAAAACAATTTAGTTCCAAAGGCGGACTTGAAACTTGACTTCCAAACTTATACAAACGATGCTTTTCCGAACCTTGCATCACTTCACCTCTTAATCCGGTGTTGAATCCGATTGTCCAACTACCATTTTGGGCATATACTAAATTAGAAATGGATATAAATAAAAACAAAATTCTTTTATTATACATTTTAACAATTTTTTTTATGTAATTTTAAACCTAAAGTATTTGAAATAGAAGAACAATTAGTTTTGGTTACAGAATAAAAAGACGAAATACCTTCATATTGTACACGAAATGGTCTTCCAATTCCGTCATCTAAAAGAATATGATCTTTTTTAGCATTCGATTTATAATCAGAAACATTGTTATTAGTTAAACAATCTTTATCATATATTAAACCAGAATACCCTACAGATAATGAACTAGCCTTTTCTCTTACACTATTACCATTTGATTTATGAAGTTTTATTTTATTTTCAATTTTATTATTTTCAAATTCCTTTTTACAAGCCCAAAATATACCTGCTCCTACAGCCACTACCAATATAGCGGCTACAATTATTTTTACCTTTTTCATATATGTTATGTTTTAAAGGGTTAAAAATCTAGTTAATTTACTGTAATAGTTTATAG
>JAGOKS010000077.1 GCA_017994425.1 Bacteroidales bacterium
AACTGTTATTGATTCCACAAAATATAAATATCCTTATTTACTTTCAAATTTGAACATAAATCATCCTAATCATGTCTGGGCATTAGATATAAGCTATATTCCTATGAAGAAAGGACATATGTATATGTTATATGGTAAAAAATTATGGAACGAAAACATAAATAATTCCATGTTAAGCATCGATATGAGTACGTATTGCAAGGGTGTTTATTTTATTTCTTGTAAATTAAATAACGGTAAAACGATTATACGAAAAATAATTAAAAAATAATTTAATAACTTGTAGTAGAAATGCTTATTAAGCATTTCTACTACTTTTAATATCCAAAAAAATGAAAAGAAGTATTTTTTTAGTTCTTGCCTTAACGGCTGGTATGAGTTTGCAGGCTCAAAATTATGTAAATCTTAGGTTTACCTCGCAAATGCAAGGAGGAAGTTTTCAAGCGTTAGACAGTGTAAAAATTGCCAATGTTACACGGGGATGGGAACAAACCATTTATTATCCCGATACGGTTTTGCAAATGATAAACAGTACGGGAATTTACGAAGTCAAAAATCAGGGGAATGCCCTTATGCAAAATGTTCCCAATCCGTTTAACGGCAATACGAAAGTGTTTGTAAGCCTGTCTACCAAAGAAAATGTTACGATTAGCTTGTATGATATAAGCGGAAAACAATGTGCTGTGTATAACAGCAATTTATCAGCCGGAAAACACGGGTTTACGGTATCGGTAGGCGCAGCACAAGCGTATATATTAACCTTAAAAACTTCCCAAGGAGAGCAAAATATTAAGCTATTGGCAAGTCAAAGCGGAAACGGGTTTGGCATTCAATATGGCGAATATATTTCTTCTACCGTTGAAAAACAACAAAAAGCCGGCACTACCGACGAATTTCAAACCAACGACAGCATGAAATTTATAGGCTATACAACCTATAACGGAGGGAAAAGAAACATTCAAAAAAAGACAATCCAAACCGGAAGCGATACCATGTATCGTTTTCAATTTTCAATAGGTTATGCCGTTGGTGATGTTTATTACGATGATTACGGCATTGCCGAAGGCGTAGTGTGTTGGATTGCCGATACGGTTTTAAGCGATAACAGCAAAATGTATGGAAGTAGTGGTAAAATAATTTCGTTAAACGAACCCGATTCGCTTTTAATGTATGCCACGGTTGATCATCCTACCCATGCCATCGATACGGTAGATGGAAGAGTAAATACAGCTCTTCAAATGGCTTTGCGTTCCGATACCTCGACCTATGTTTTCAAAGAACGTATCGAAGCTGCCAAATGGTGCACCGACAAAGGCGAAGGTTGGTATTTCCCTGCTAAATACGAAATGATAAGCATGTTCCAAAATTTTGATGTGTTGAATGCAACTTTAGAAAGCATAGCAGCCACACCCATAAGTGAATATGTTGTTGGAAGTGATAATGTTTATTATTGGACATCTACCGAGAATCCTATTAAACATCAAAATGGTTGGTTTGCTTATGGAATTGTTTTATTTGATAATGCGATTCAAACAGGTAATTCTTCTTTTTTTGTAGAACGAAATGTACGAGCCATGAAGTGGTTTGGGGAATAGGAATTTTTGGAGATAAAGTTAGCCTCTTTCTCACTCCATCTCTCCCAGCTCCAGCCAACACAGAGATTTATCGTCCAATTCGGAACAAAGGGAAACGTTGTGATTGATAATATTTTTAAACATTTTAAGATAGTTTATGTATTAAAAAAATGGAACTTTTGGTTTAGTAATATTATAAAAAACAATTTATCGGTAGATTTGATTGTAAATTATTTTTTTATTTCATTATTATCCGATAAAACATTTAGATAGGTTTGAGATTTTTTTCTTCACGTTATTACGCTCAGAACAAACCACTTCTTATATTTAAAAATTAGAAATAGTATCATTTTGAAAAAAGTGAAGAATTCTCCCATTTTTACCCGACAATGATGCTTTTATTTTGTACGAAAACCTTCACTTACATACTTCAGTCCTTGATAAATACCTTCTCGCCAGAATTTCCAATTGTGTTTGCCTTTGCGGGCATGATAAATATGTTCAATGTTTTTTTTAGTCAACAACTTATGTAGCGTTGCATTGACTTCTTTTAAGGGATCTTCGTTGCCGCAATCAATAAACCATGTAACGGCTTTTAAAGAATCGCTTGTCATGTTTTCAGCCATGTGTAAAGGACTGTTTTTAAGGAAATGTTCGGTTATTCTCTCGTTACCGTATGCATTAGGAGCTCCATAAAGCAACGACATGAACGAATACAATTTATCGGGCATATTTATCAGTCCTTCGTTGGTAAACATAGAAGCACTTAAAGCGATACAATATGAAAATGTATCGGGGTGATGCATAGCCCAAACTAAGGCACCGTATCCACCCATGGATAAACCGGCAACGGCTCTATGTTCTTTATTGGGAATGGTTTTATAGGTTTTGTCGATAAAAGGCAAAAATTCTTTGAACATGAAATCCTCATAACGAGCTACACTTTGGTAGTCATTTATATACCAAAAATATTTTCCGTCAGGGATGATCAGTATCATGGGCTCAATTTCACCTTTTGCTATACCCTTATCCATTATGGTATTGATTTTTCCTTGTTTAATCCAGGAGGTATGGTCATCGGTGTAGCCATGCAATAAAAATAAAACGGGATAATGTTTATCGGATAGGGCATAATCGGGTGGGAGATAGATAGCATAATGAACATCATAGCCTAAAATAGTACTTTTAAACGCTAATGTTTGGTTGATGCTCCCTTTGGTAGAAATTGCTTTTTGATTTTGAGTATATACCCGGTGTATAGAGAAAAAGAGAAAAAATAAAATTAATAGTTTAGTTTTCATTTTCTTCTGTATTAGCGGATAAAATTGGTGAATTCTTTTTTTTCTTTTTGAGGAGGTTCAATAGTAGAAGCTGTAGATTCTTTCATTTTTAACAGCCAAGCCATATTCTTTCCTAAAACACGCATAATTTGTTTTCCTTCCAAATCTTGATTCACTTCGCCTGCATTCGTACCGTGAATAACATTCCAGTAGTTAGAGGTTGCAATCATCATTTCAGAGTAAGTAAGATAGTGGTTCAAACTATCTAAGGTTGACGAACCTCCCGTTCGTCGAACGGCTACAACAGCGGCTCCTACTTTATGGCGTAATAAACCTCCGTTAGCACCTGCAACAAAAAACAACCGATCTAAAAAGCTTTTCATGGTTCCCGATATGCCGGAATAATATACCGGTGAAGCGATAATTAATCCATCAGCTTCTTTTATTTGCGGTATCCATTGGTTTAATTCGTCGGTATGAATGCTGCATTTTTCATCTTTATTTACCATACATTTTCCACAAGCAATACAACCGTGTAGCATTTTATGTCCGATATGGACGATTTCAAATTCAATACCCATTGTTTTCAGTTCAATGCCTATCATCGTTAGTGCATGAAATGTATTGCCTTCTTTATGAGGACTTCCATTTATTGCTATTACTTTCATTGTGAATTATTTTTAATCTATTTGATTAGATATTATTTTAAAACTGTTTCTATATTAATAACAACGTTACTTCGGGACAATATATTTTTTATGGGTATATTTTATGTACATTAGCAAAAGTTGATTTGTTGGAACGATTTGTTTTTTTTAATTAAAATAGAGTTTCGCATCTTATTTTTATTTTTCCGTTATCCGCTTTTAGTTTTTCTTTATTTTTGCACAAAATTTTTAAAATATAACACCATGTTTGATAAAAATACATACATACGTAGACGCAAGGAATTGCAATCAAAAGTAAAAAACGGTATCTTACTTTTTCTAGGAAACAATGAATCGTCGATGAATTATCCGTCAAACACCTATCATTATCGACAGGATAGTCATTTTATCTATTTTTTCGGTATTCACTTAGACCATTTAGCCGCTATTATTGATATTGATGAGCAAAAAGAAATTATTTTCGGGGATGATTACACCATCGACGATATTATCTGGATGGGCAATCAACCAAGCATTCAATCCTTAGCCGATAATTGCGGGGTAAAAAACACACAACCCCTGGAATCACTTATCGCTTATTTACATAAAGCTCAACAAGCAGGGAGAACCATTCATTTCCTGCCTCCTTATCGTGATGACAATAAAATATTCTTACATAACTCTTTAAAAATTCCTTTTGAGGCATTAAAACAATCTGCCTCAGAAGAATTTATCAAAGCTGTGGTTGCTTTACGTGAAATCAAAGAAGAAGAAGAAATAATGGAATTGGAAAAAGCGTGTAATGTAGGTGTTGAAATGCATTTAACAGCAATGCGCCAATGTAAAGCAGGAAAACTTGAACGCCGGCTTTCAGGCATGATTGAAGGGGTTGCCCTCACGCATGGCAATGGGGTATCTTTTCCCGTTATTCTCTCTCAAAATGGGGAAACCTTACACAATCATAATCATGAACAAGTTTTAAAAGATGGTAGATTACTATTGGTAGATGCCGGAGCTGAATTAAAATCAGGTTATTCTTCCGATTATACACGTACATTTCCGGTGTCAGGAAAATTTACTCAGAAACAAAAAGAAATCTATGAAATAGTTTTACAGGCTAATATGGAAGCCATTGCAAAAGCAAAACCGGGAATTCCGTATTATGAAGTACATTTGCATGCAACCACTATCATTGCTAAAGGATTAACACAACTTGGTCTCATGAAAAACAATCCTGAAGAAGCTGCAAAAATTGGAGCTCATGCCTTTTTTATGCCTCACGGACTCGGACATATGCTTGGATTAGATGTTCACGACATGGAAGACGTCGGAGAAAATTATGTTGGATATGATACACATACTCATCGCAGCACTATCTTTGGACATGGTAGTTTACGATGCGGAAAAACATTGAAAAAAGGCTTTGTGCTTACTGTAGAACCGGGCATATACTTCATCCCACAACTGATAGATATTTGGGAAAAAGAAAAGAAATTTACGGAATACATAAATTATGATAAAGTTAGAGAATATATTGGCTTCGGCGGTATACGCATTGAAGACGACATTCTCATTACCGACACAGCTTGTCGTGTACTCGGGAATCCCCTACCCAAAAAAGTAGAGGAAATTGAACATATATTAGTATAAATTAATCATCTAATTCCTCACTATTTATTAACTTCCATATGGATTTTATTGCCATTATCTTTATTGCCATAGGTTTAGCAATGGACAGCTTTGCCGTAAGCATTTCCTATGGGAGTGTACTCAAAAGTTTTGAATGCAAAAAAGCATCAATAACAGGATTTATCATGGGCTTTTTTCAAGCTATTATGCCTGTATTGGGTTGGTTACTCGCATATAAATTTGCAACTTATATTGTAGATTTCGACCATTGGATTGCATTTATACTGCTTCTGTTTCTGGGAATAAAAATGATTTATGAATCCTTAAAAAAAGATAATGAAAAAAAAATATGTTTTTCCTTTAAAACCTTGTTAGTATTAGGGGTAGCTACAAGCATTGATGCTTTAGCCGTCGGAATTAGTTTTGCTTTTTTAAACATTAATATACTGCTGCCGGTGCTTATTATCGGTATTACTGCTTTTTTATTTTCTTTTTCCGGAGTATTTATCGGTCAACGCTTTGGTAAAATAAAAGGTTTAAATATAGGTTTTATTGGAGGATTGATTTTAATCACCATTGGTGTAAAAATATTGATTGAACATATTTATATAGGTTAAATCCTGTTGAAATAAATCATTATGCAAAGATACAGAAGTTACGTATTGCCATTTGCCATTTTATTAGGATTATTTTTACATTCCTATATTTCTCGCATAGCATTTATAGTGCCCTATTTGATTGGTATGATGTTATTTTTTACATATAGTTCCATTCAAGTAAGTAAAATGCACATCCATCGTTTTGATATGTGGTTAATCCTATTTCAATTATTGGCAAGCATAAGTGTCTATTTGATTATCAGACCTTTTAGTCTTACTATGGCAGAAGGTGCCTTAGTAACGATACTAACTCCAACGGCTACATCTGCAGTTGTAATCGCTGTATTGTTAGGCGGCAACTTAACAACCATGGGAGTATATACCTTATTGTCCAATTTAGTAGTCGCTGTTATTGCTCCCTTGTATTTTTCGTTAATAGGGACTACTATGCAGATTCCCTTTTTTGAATCTTTCGGGCTCATAACGACAAAGATAGCTCCTTTGCTACTGTTACCTTTTATGTTTGCTATCCTCATTAAGAAGTTCTTCCCTATAGTCAATAAGAGCATCCTTAAACTTCAATTTATATCTTTTTATCTCTGGGCAATGGCACTTACGATTGTGATTGCAAACATCATCCATTTTATAATCAACCAAAAGCAAATAGACATCCCTTTTATGGCAATAGCAATAGGCATAGCTTCTGTTTTATGCATTATACAATTCGCATTAGGAAAATTCATTGGCAAACGTTATGGCGATAAAGTTTCGGGTGGACAATCATTGGGACAAAAAAATACAGTCCTTGCCATTTGGATGGCTCAGACTTTTTTCAATCCATTTAGCTCTTTGATTCCTGCTATCTATGTCGTTTTACAAAATGTATACAATAGCTATCAGCTTTGGAGACATGACGCTAACCGCCATAAGCAGCTTTAATAATAACTATTTTATCTCCCTCTTGTAAAAAAGTAGTCTCCCATACGGATTTCTGTATAACCTTGTTATTTAATGCTACTGCCATCTGTGTGTCATTTTCTCTTTTTAATACTTTTAGAACCGATAACACCGTAGCTTTTTCTTCTATGAAAAGCGGATGGTCGTTAACAAATATATTCATCCTAATTATTTTTTTCGTTTATTTTTAATTTTTGAGGATTAAAAGCATGGTTTAAAGGACCATGACCATGGCCTATTGTAACATCTCTTCCATATAAAATAGCTTGACTTACATATTGTTTTGCCAGTGATACTGCTTGTATAAGAGTATATCCCAATGCCAAATAAGACGCTATTGCCGAAGACAAGGTACAACCGGTGCCGTGTAAATTTTCAGTTTGAATATAATCGGCATCGAAGGTGTGTGCTTGATTTTCCCCTTGTAGCCACAAAACATCACTGATGATTTTATCTTGCAAATGCCCCCCTTTCACCAATACTGCCTTGCTTCCGAATGACAATAAATCGAAAGCTGCCTTTTTCATATCTTCTACATTATTCACTTCTCTTTCTAAGAGTAAAGCTGTTTCCTTGAGATTAGGAGTTATCAGACTTGCTAAAGGAAATAAACCTGTTTTCAATGCATCAATAGTCGGTTTAAGGATCAGAGGGTCTCCGCTGGTAGCTACCATGACAGGATCTACCACAACATATTTTGGTTTGTACTTCTCTAAGGCATGTATCAGTATATCGACTATTTCAGGATCATGGAGCATTCCTATTTTAACGGTATCAACCTCAAAATCATCAAAAACAGCATTTAGCTGTTTTTGAAAAATATCGTTAGGAATGGCATGTATAGCGATTACACCCTTAGTATTTTGAGCAGTAACTGCTGTTATAACAGTAGCTCCATAAACGCCAAGTGCCGCCATGGTCTTCAAATCAGCCTGAATCCCAGCACCTCCACCGCTATCAGAACCCGCAACACTTACAACAACAGGATATGTTTTTGTCATCACTTTTTGAATATTTCTTCTTGAATTTTAATACTTTCCGCATGAAGCGATTCCATGAGTTGTTGAATGAATAATTTATTGATATTTTTTTGTTCACATATTTGCAAAACATTATTCATCACCTGCTGCCAACGTTCAATTTGCAACAGAGAAATGTTTTTTTCTTTTTTATAGAGAGCTATTTCACGGACTATTTCAAAACGTTTTGCTAAAAGCGAACACAAATCCTTATCCAATTCATCTATTAATTCGCGATAGTGTTTTATACTTGTATCAAGATTTTGACCACTTATCGGTACACTTAATTTATTAATCAGTTGATGGTATTCCAAAGGAGTAAGCTGCTGTTCTTTATCACTTAATGACTTTTCGGGATGAGCATGAACTTCTAACATTAAACCATCCGCTTCGAGGAAAAGTGCTTTTTGTGCAATTTCAAAGATATATTCTTTTTTCCCGGCCATATGGCTGGGGTCACAAATAATAGGAATCTCTTGATACAAGCGTTTCAATTCGATGGGAATATTCCAAAGTGGATTATTCCGATACAAAGAATGTTCATAGGTCAAAAAACCCCTATGAATAGCAGCTAATTTCCGTATCCCTACTTTCGACATTCTTTCAAATGCACCTATCCATAATTTTAAATCAGGAGAAATTGGATTTTTAATCATCATTGAAACTTCTGTTCCTCGAGCAGCTTCTGCAATTTCCTGTACTATAAACGGATTAACGCTTGTTCGGGCTCCTATCCAGAAATGTCGAATATTATATTGCAATGCAGATTCCAGATGTTTAGCCGAAGCAATTTCAATACAAGTCGGGACTGCATATTTTTCTTGTACTTCTTTGAGCCATCCTAATGCCTTAACACCATGTCCTTCAAAACATTTTGGCGTAGAACGGGGTTTCCAAATACCACAACGAAATAAAGAAATTTTTTCTAATGCCATCAAAGCAGAAGCGGTTTCTAACACCTGCTCGCGAGATTCTGCACTACAGGGACCCGCAATCATCAATGATTGATTTTTAACTGACGGTAGTATAGGTTCAATGGCAAACATAAATTCTATAATAATAGTATTCAGGATGTTTAAATAAATAATATTTCTGGAAGAATGTGTTGCAAATGTACATAAAATTATCAAATAATTACCAAACCAATAGAATATGTTTTACTTGAAAACATCCACTCATTCGGCTATTATCTTATATTTAATATACCACATGTTAAATGTATGTATTATAAGATGGTTAAGATAATTAGGACAAGTTTATATCTTTTATAAAAATAATTTATATTTTGCAGATGTAAACATATTCTTATTATAATTATAAAAAATTTAACAAGTGCCAACATATACTTTATAAGTTCCCAAGAGAAACTTTATTTTGATGAGAGAACAACTTTCAAAGTCCTCGTTCTCTACCTTGGTACCTTGCCCAACATCCCTTTGGTACTTTGCCCAAGTTATCGGACATACCTTGCCCAACATCCC
>JAGOKS010000078.1 GCA_017994425.1 Bacteroidales bacterium
TCTTGTTTTGCTGGTACTTAACCTGGGCTATGAGCATTTTACCTGAAATGAGAGCCTCTCTTGGCATGAATGATCCGGTATAATTCTCATAATAATCGAAAAAATGTACCGGTATTTGTTCCTGTCCAAGAAAATTATAAAGAGCCGAATTAGCTTCAAGAGCTCCAAAACAGTATAATTCTCCAACATTCTCAACCGGTAGAAAACGTGGTTCCAGTTCCTCCCCTTCATCATTACACGGAGTGAACTTCAAGGTATTGTCTCTGCGCTGAAGTCTTCCCGGATTAAACAGATAGTAAGTCTTTTTCATTTAATATCATTCTGACAGCTCTATAATTCTGCATGTTACCATACCAACTCTGATTATCGTCAACACGGCAAACCAACATTCATAAAATTCACCGAAGGGCACAGATAACATTAAACCATATCCTCCCCGCTCCAGCAGAAATCGAAATAACTACAGTTTTTGCAGCGTGATTTTCGCATTTTTTCCGGGCATTTTCCATTCTGAATTATTTTTCCAATTTCAATTGTCATATTGCTTATGGCTTCCCTGTCGGGTCCGGTAAGGAAAACCTCCCGGGTCCTGTGCAATTTTGGATATTCAAGAACACCGGTAATGTCTTCCATACCGTTTTGTTCAAGGACATAGAGGTAGTATTTCAGTTGCCATTCATGAGCTTCCTCATGCCTGTCAGATTTTTTTATTTCATGAATCACCTTATTTCTGGGATCATAATAGTCTATTTTAATCCCGTCAATTTCAATTTCCCTGAATTTTTCACCACGACGGGGATAGGAGTTTTCATGAATCAGTTTCCCCTCGTAAACCAGGTCGGAAGTGTTTTCCATAGTTATCCCGTTCGAGAACAACCACAGTTTACGCTGACAGATGAGATAATAGTTGAAATGGGTACCGGTAATTCGCATTTATTATTCCTGAAAAGGTTAATTTTTTATAGAGTCCCAGTAAATAATCTATTAACTCTTCTTTTTGTTATGTTCAAAACTTTTTAATCATATGGTGTCGCCATAGTATGATAAAAATATAGCGTTTGCCGCCATATCATTTTGCTTAATTTAATTGTGTTTATATTTTATTTTTAATAACGTGCGAATACAATACTTTTTGCTTCAGCGAAATGTAATTCATTTTTAATTTACTAGTTCAAAACTACTGAATAGGTTAACTTTTAGATTAGATTATCATTATTGTATATGTTTATTATATTTAATCGTTTCTTATCGAATGTTTTACTTAGCAATTTTACTTTGTCTAATATTTCTATTTGCTTTCTATTTATCTCATCCACACCTCTTCTATTTTTATCTCTGATAACACCAATCCGTTTTTCAAACGCCCTTGGCAAATCAAGTATTTCTTTTGGAGATAAAAATTCATTTTCTTTTGCTCCAATACTCGGAATGGTATTTACGACATATTGAATGTCTTTGTCTCTTTCTTTGAGTTTACCTACAGTGTATCGTTTAATTGTGTATGTATTGCAATCAACTTCTTCAATATTAATAATCTCTTTATATTGAAGAATCCATTCCAATGAATATGAAAGTTCAATATTTAATTGCTGATCTATAATTTGAACAACGACAGAATTATCGCGAAAACTAAGAAAAGTATTTAAATAGTTATTCCACCAATCGTTCCAAGCTTTTGATATTGGTCCGTTAAATGATTTATTCAATGTAAAAATTAGCTTATCAATTTCATAAAATAATCTGTACCTACTATAAGATTCTGCATTTTTGAAGAAATTTTCTTCATTTAATCTTGCACTGAAATACTGAATCATATTAAATGTGCCCTTCTGTTTCTTCAAATTCTTTTCAATACACCATATATATTCTCCTATGTAATATGGAACCTTTTCGGAATAAAATTTCTTTGATTGAATTACAAAACGAATTTTCTCCAGAAAATCATAATAATTGACTTCTTCGAAACCATTGAAAATTCGTTTTAAAGAGTTGTATTTAACATTATCTAGACTAACAACAACCTTGCCTTCCAAATCACCTCTTGCCACTCTTCCAAATCTTTGGACAAAATTTTGATAATATTTCCCAGGTTGCATAATGCAATATTCAACATTGTAATTTACACCTACTTCTGCTTTATTTGTTGCTACAATAATATTAGCTTCATTAATCTTTTGCTGTTGATTTTTTGTTTTAGGAGTGTAACCTGTACTTTGATAAATAACACTTTCAGGAAACTGAGCAGCTAAATCATCCGAAAGCAATTGTACCTCATTTAACTTATCCAATACTATTAATACTCTTTTCCCTGAATCAATAATGTTTTTAATTTCAGACCTATATTCATTAATAGGAACTTTTTGATTTAATGTTGAGAAAAACTCGACATTGATTAATCCATGAATAGCCCTTGAATGATTTTCATCTTCAACAATGTTTTCAATTATTTCCTCAACTTGATAACCCTTATTAATGAATAAATCTTTCAATGATTTTTCAGGTGTCGCCGAAACGAAAAAGAATTTGATTTTATTATTTTCTTGTAAAAAAATATCTCGCAAATAAACTAACGTAAGCAAATTAGCAATTTGGGCTTCATCATATAAATGGTATTCGTCAAAAATGATATAACCAAAATATTCCAAAAAATTATAAAAATTATTTCTACCGGTATTTTGCCAAGCATTTTGGTGATACCCTCCATGCATCGCATAATTAATAATATCAGGATTTGTTATCACTAAATCGGTATTCCCCTTGCAAAGCTCATTTATTTTAGACCATCGATCAAATCCTTTTACAGCTAACTCATCTAACGTCCGGCCTGTAATTTTCTTAACATTTAAAAAAGGATATGTTTTCGAAAAGTTTTCAGATAATTCATCGATTAAGGCGTTAGTAGGTAAAACAATAAGACCCCTTATTCGGCCTTCGTCAAAAGGCTTGGGACTTTTTTTCGCATTAATGACCGGAAAGGGGAAAGCATAACTTTTCCCAGTTCCAGTCGGTGCTGTCACAATGGTAAAATCTTGAAACCCATCAAAATCTAATTTCATTCGTTTCTGAAACTCATGTAAAAAACAAGTCTGGCCATTTGGAAAAATTTCTTTTTCTGTAGTTAAGGCAACGAATTGAGGCTTAATTTTTATTGTGAACTTATTCATTCATCTTAAAATACAGAGTTAAATACCTCATGAACATTATCTATTGTGAAGTGCTTTATTATATTGTAATTTTCAAGTATATAGGAGAAGTTTGCTTTTTTTTCACTCAATATAACTTGAATAGCAATATGTAGATTGTTAAATACTTCTTTTAATGTAAAAGCATTCAACCAATAGTCATTATCGCTAATTGCAGAATCAATTTCTTCTACTTTTACTAAGGTCTCTTTCCCGGTTCCAACTCTTATCGTTGATGGTAACTCGGTGTTCTCTTTAGATATAAACAGAGCTATAAATTCTGTCCCCAATTTAACACCTTGCACTTGCCTAAAATTTTTAAATGGGGATTTCCCTGATTTTTCAACCCTATCCACATCTAGAAAACCATCAACATTAAAAAGAATATTACGTATATAATTTTCCGTTTTACCGACATTAGCCTCTATAGGCTTTGCCACAGTACAATAAAATCCAAAATTCTTAATCTCTCCATATTCTGGTTTTAATCGAAAATTATACATCGTTTGATTTTCATTCAAACACCGATTAAATGCATAAGTCAATGCTAAATCTCCTATAAATGAAGATGTTGCGGAGGCTGAGGCAGAGCCACCTGAAACCTCAGTATAATAAAACAAATGATTCAAAAGAGTTAGTTTTATTATCTTTATTTGCATACCTTAATATCTTTCAAAAATTTAATACAATCTGTTTTTGCTTTCGTATATATTGCTTGTAGTTCCTTTTTATCTTCTCTTTGCCATAGGTCCTTAATTAAAAGAATTATATTTTGAGCATCTTTATAATTATTCTCTCCATAATAAGTTTTCATTGCTTTTGTTATCGACTCTTTTACATTACCAAATGTAACGGGCACTGAAGAATCCCAATTTGCAGAAATACCATAACTGTTGACTGGTTGTTCAAATTTTGACAATCCAAATCCTAAAATGTGATTCTTCATATTTGAACTTAAGGTCGTACTTTGCGCTCCGTAACGGTTTTCAAAAAGAATGCAGGATAGTAAATGGATAAACAATTCAGGAATAACATTTTCCACTGTTATAAAATGAGGAAATAGGGTCCCAGGTTTAATGTATTGAACCTGAAATAAAGACTGTCTAAGTTTTCCTTCTTCTTCATTCCACATTGTGCCACCCTCACTTAATGCATTGTGCTGTAAAGTACCAGTAATTTCATCAACATCCCTAATAGAATAAGCCCAGTCATAAATAGCTCTGCTAGTAATTCCCACCGCATCATTGCTCTCGGTTACACTATCTCCAAATAAAATAGAATTCGGATTCCCTAATTGGTTTCTATTCTTTATAACATTGTATCTAAATTCACTATTAATGACATTAAATTCTCTACAAATCTTTAATCCTAAAAGTTTTTCTCTACTTTTAAGTTTTCTTGCAGGAATTTCCACAATGTCTTTGTTTTCACCAGCCTTAAATGTAATCGTTTCATCTGGATAGTTACTTCTGATAATTAGATTGCCTGTAACTTCACGAAGAAGGGCAATTTTAATTGTTCCTAACGTATTTTTCTTCAAATCATCTATAAAATACGGTTTTTCAATGGTTTCAAATAGTATTTCCATGATTATTGTTTATTTAGAATTATGCGAATGAATTTATCTGAATATTTCTCTTTTGGATCTCCTTTTAGAGCTAATTTGATATTTTCTTCTGTAATTTTTTTACCTTCTGCATTAAGTTTTTCCACAATTTTATTCGCAATACTTTCGTCTATCTTTTGTATGCATTTTTCTTTGTAAACAAAAGCAAATTGGTAAATCCAATCCTTTTCTCTGTTTTTGTTTGGAAGCGTCCCTTCCCATTCCTTTTTATAAAGCTCATCATAAACAGCAATTGCAAAGTCTTTGATAGCTTCCATATTTACATAATCCAATCGGAGTGATCTATATATATTTCCGTTTATCTTTTGGATCACATTTTCTCTATCAAAGCCTTGTTTTACTTCTTTTCGGAGAAAACCTAATGCTGCCCGAATAAGCCAGGTTTCCTCGGAGCCACTACTAGTATACCCAATAGTAGTAATTTTAGTAGCCAATTCGGCTAAGTTTTCTATAACTGTCATACTTGTAAATAAATTAGGATTGTTATTAATGAACTTCTTTAAATTGTAATACACTGTATTTTTATATTCCCCTTCATTTAAATAATAAGCTGTAAAAAGATAATTCCTATTTTCTGCGTATCTCAATAGGTTTAACTGGAGTTTCTTTGTCTTTTTATTAACACCAAATGATAAAACAAGATTTATCTCATCTAAAACATTATCTAAATCAACTAGACGAATTGCGTCCCAATTTAATAATTGAATAAATCTTGGGGCATTTTCATATCTGAACACTTCTTTATGGGGTTGATATGGTGACATGATACCTGTAATATATGAACGAATGCCTAATGTTTTAATTAATAAAAGACACTTTCTGACATAATAGAAACTTGCTTCGATACCTGGTTCTATTTCATCAAAACTTAGATTATATAGATTGTATTGAAATTTTGCATATTTATTAAATTGAATAGGAACTCCTTCAAGTATTTCTATATTTTTTGCTTTGGCACAGGCCGATAATATATTCCTGTCTACATCTAAAGTCGTTTCAAAAAAGTCATAGTATACTACGATATTAAAAGGATTTTTTTTATTGGGTTGACGAAAATATTTATCCCTTATCTTGCACTCTTCAGCATAAAGTTTAGATACATAATTGACAGGATTATTAATGTTTCTTAGAGTTGTAATTGTTCTATTGTTAAATCCTGTAGCTTTTAATCCATGTGCGATACTATCAGTATAGCCAATTTCTCCAATTCCTCCTGTGAAAGCACACATCTCCTTCTTTTCTGGAATAATTGGATTATAATCATCGAATAACTTTACGAAATCTTTCCCTCTATAATTGAAGTATTTATTGAAAAAAACTTTGATAATCGTGTTTTCTTGTTGCTCTCCAACAAATGAATGAATAATTTCCTCTTCTAGCTGGTTGATATACTCTTCTATATCATCCTCATCCATCTCTTTTATTACGGAATATGTTTTGATGATACCTAAATAGGTTTTTAATAAGGCATTTGAGCTGTTTGTCTTTTTTTCAATATAAGCCTTTAATTCACTCGTATTTGAAATAAATTGTACCCCATTGCTTTGTGCAAATCGTATTTTTGAAGGGATATTTTCATTCTTGTTTAACCATTCATTGAAATCATTTTTCCATTTTTTAATCCGTTTGGCATTTAACCATTGAATTTTATTCAGACAATAGATTTTTAAAAAACACCTATTCCACTCTTCGCAACTTTCTTTATCAACATTTAGATATAGTTTATTATTTTGTATTCTCGTTTTAATAGGCAATCCATATATCTCAATTAATTTATTGTTCAACTCAACAAATGAGGTAAAATCATTTATTTTATCCTCACTATTTGGAGATAATGAAAAAAAGTTATCAACCTTTTCTTTAATAATGTTTTCCAAAATATCCTTTGAAAATTCCACAGATCCAATAAAGCCAAAACTACATTTTTGAAAGTCAATTTTTGTCAATCCAATAGGATCAATATCTTCACTTACCTGTTCTACTTTTTGTTGAATTTTTATCACTTCATCTTTCGTCAAATCTTCTCCGAAATAAACAAATCCATTTCGTAAAGCTTGAAAAACTTTTTTACCCGACAATGCCATCACTTGTCTTGCCGATTGTAGAATATTTTGGCTGAGTAAAATATAAGGGTTGGGATTAACTTCTACATAAGAAATTGGCAACTGATTAATACCTGAAATTTTTGAAAGAGATTTTGAAATTGAATCGTAGAATTCTTCTACTGAATCAAAATTTGAATTGGAAGCAATTTTATCTGCAAACTTGCATAACATCACCAAAACTTCCTTGATATGTATTTCGCTCAATGAAATTTTATATTGATTAGCAAGTACACTTGTTCTATCTTCGTCTGACAAACATAAAAAATAAACATCTCCTTTATATTTTTCAAATTCAGGAAAAAAATTCATTATTGAATCATTCTGTCCGATAGTTCCATCGAGTTCTGTTAATGCTTCTTGTAAGGTTTTAGTTTTTAATAACTTATTGGCATCATGAAAAGTAAAGCCAAGAATAAATGTTTTAATATATATTGCTACTTCGCTATTTTTCACCCATCCTTTCTTTTCTAGATACTTTTCATAAACGAATAGACTAGGAATCAAGCCATTCAAAACATGAATATGATAGGGCATGTCATAATCATCTTTTCGGATTTCATCATCAATTACAAACAAACCTTTCGCTTCTGTAATTGGATATTTTACGAGCAAATCCTGTAGAACTGTATCAAAATATAGCTGTGTTATACTTTGAAAAATATTCGTATCGAAATACTGTTCAATTAGTTGATAGGTCATTTTATAGATTTATGTTCAATGTTTTTACCTGTGAAGAAATAGTTTAATGTATAATAATCGGGTCACCAGTTGGCTTGGTTAGCCATTCATAATCGATTGTTTTAATATTTTGCTTCATATTATTCGTATTTGTTTCTATTACATCGTTCATTAAATTCCTGCCCGTCAAAGTCGTCTGACCAATCAGGTTAATCGCAAATTTCCAACCACCCAAAGCCCTCGGAACTCTTTTCGCTTACACCGGCATGCCAGATCATACGGTGTACTTCAACCGGCGCGGTCAGTTCAAAATCGAACAGATTTCCTACAACCCGCGATTCTTCTTTGGTGCCGGGCTTGATCAGAAAGCCCTGTCTTTTCCAGTACTTTGATTCTTCCAGCCAATTGGCGGGTTCGGGTTCCCTGAAGATTGGTTCTCTATCCCGACCTGTTCCATCAAAAATTTTAAATGTCAGATCATCAGCCATAACGTTCCCTTTCCCCGTATTCATGAATTTTTCAGCAATATGTTTCAATGAAAGTTCTTTAAAACCAACTTCGTACGGCTTCAGGTATTTAGGATATTTGTCCGTTTGGGTTCTGTAACTGACCACCCAGGGTGTTTCAAGCCGGTAGCGCATGGTTTCAGAAAATGCCGGATCAGGCAACGCTTCTACACCTATTACCTTAAAGTCTATCCCGTTGAACTTGTCGCCAAGGAAAAACTCCTGGTTCATAAAAAGTCCCTTAATAAACGTTGCTGCTGCCTCATGAACATCAAAACTTATTTGGAACCTGATTTCATGCCCGCTAATTTCAAAAAGCTTTTTCTCTTTCCACATTTTTGGTCTTCCAAAATCCAGAAGCGAGAAGCAGAAAAGCTTGTACAGCTTCGTTTCGCTTTGTCCATACCCTTTTTCATGAAGAAATGAAGCAAAATCACTGTCGGCCTGTTTCAACACCTTATAAATCCAGGCACTCAGGTAATACTGATAATCCATTGGAAGCATACGTTGCTTCCCGGTACGATTGAACGTAATTCTGAATCTCATAAAAGGTTCGATTTATGCCGTTTAAACACTGCTCTCAAAAAACACCTCCACCCTGACACGTCTGTAAGGTCTTTCTGTTAAATTAATTCCTGTAATTCTTGCCCTGACAGGTATCCCCTGGTCAATCATTCTTGCTATTATTCTATTCTCATCTCTTGGCAGGTAACCCAGTTTCGT
>JAGOKS010000079.1 GCA_017994425.1 Bacteroidales bacterium
ATATACGTATTGCCTAACATTCGATAAAATTCAACAGATTATTGTTCCACTTTATTACGCAGGGTATTCTAACTGATATTCTACT
Source organism: Bacteroidales bacterium (assembly GCA_017994425.1). Taxonomy (GTDB): domain Bacteria; phylum Bacteroidota; class Bacteroidia; order Bacteroidales; family WCHB1-69; genus UBA5266. The sequence continues at coordinate 86 of JAGOKS010000079.1, forward strand.
ATATATAGAACAATAGTGATGAGTATTATGTAAATGACTTTTCATAAACATTATTTATACAACTATTCCTTAGTTATTTATATTATTTTTTATTTTTTTTTATAAAAAAATAAAATAAGAAAGATTTTATTCGTTTTTTTTTGCTAATTTAGCACACTATAAATTAGTTTATATGTTGTATAAACCAAAAGCATGTATGAAATATTTATTGATGAATATAAGCATTTTATTTTTAATGTTTTACGGAATAAATTACGCTTTATCTCAAGTTGAAGTAATTTCTCAACCTGAGATAAATACATTAAAAGAAAAGCATATTTCTTCCAATAAAAACTTTGAAGGCAAACAAAAAGGATATCGTGTACAGATTTTTTTCGATTCCGGTAATAACTCCAGAATGCAAGCCACAACTATTAGGAATGAATTTGCTTCAAGGTATCCTAAAATAAGCACATATATTATATTTAAAGAACCAAATTTCAGAGTACGTGTCGGAGATTTCAGAACACGTTCCGATGCCAGAGGATTCCAACAATCAATAGCCGATAAATACCCTCAAAGTTTTGTCGTTAAAGATGATATTAACTACCCTAAACACATATATGAATAAAAAAAATTAATCAATCTTAATCCATATTTTATTATGAAAACGTTAAAAGTTATTTCAATTTTATTACTCAGTTTCTGCATGTTAACTCTAACAAATTGCGGACTGAAGAAAATGGTAAAAAAACAGGCTACTGTTACGTATACCGCAACACCAAATCCTCTTGAAACTCACGGTGGAAAAATGACCATGGAGATACAAGGCAATTATCCTAAAAAGTATTTTAATAAAAAGGCTACCCTAAGTCTTAGCCCGGTAATTAAAACCGCATCAGGAGAAACTGTTAATCTACCTGTTATAAATCTAGAAGGTGAAAAAGTAAACGGAGGTGGTCAAGTTATAGGTTATAAATCAGGTGGAAAATTTACTTATAATCAAACTATTGACTATAAACCCGCCTATCAAAATTGCGAATTAGTATTAATACCTCAGGCAAAATTAAAACAAAAAGAAGCTTCTTTAGTCGAAATTAAATTAGCAGAAGGCACAAATAATACATCAGAAAGAGTTGCTGTTGAACCTAGTCTTGTTTACAAAGACCAAGCAGTGAACGGTTCATTTTTTGTTTTTACTAATCATAACTACACAGGACCAAAAGCATTATCACAAGCCGGATTAATTTATTTTGAAGTAAATAAAGACGTTTTAAACTGGAATCTTCCTTTAAATAAAGATGAAAACAATAAACAAAATTTAAAAGATTTAATGAATTTTGTTTCGGTATCTCGTAATATTGAATCTGTAGAAATTCTTGGATGGGCTTCTCCCGAAGGAGAATTAAAAAGAAATCAGGAATTATCAGGTAATCGTTCAACTACTGGCAAAAAATGGTTTGAATCTGAATATAATAAATTCATAAAAGATAAAGCGAAAAAAGAAAAGGTAAAAGAAAATACATTAAAGAAAGATATCAAATACGAACTCAAAGACAATGGTGAAGACTGGGACGGTTTCGTAGAAGCGCTTAACGCCTCCTCCATCAAAGATAAGGCACAAATTATTAATGTTATTAAATCTCAAAGTGATATGGATCAACGCGAACAACAAATTCGCAATATGATTGCTATTTATGATGAAATTGATGCCAATATTTTACCAAGCTTACGACGTGCTATTGTCAAAGTTAATAGTTTGGAAAATAAGAAAACCGATGAACAAATTGCCGCATTGGCTGCTAAAAGTCCCGATTCTTTAAATAACGATGAACTTTTATATGCTGCTTCACTTACTAACGACAATAAAACTAAAGCAGCTATTTATACCAAAGCTACTGAAATTTACCCCAACAATTACAGAGGGTATAATGATTTAGCTTGTATCACTGCTGCTGAAGGTAAATTTGACGAAGCTAAAAAATTATTAGACAAAGCTAATTCTTTAAATCCTAATAATGGAGAAGTATTAAATAATTTAGGTGTTATTGCTTTAATTAAAGGTGATTTTGATGCTGCCAAAAATTATTTTGAAGCTTCACAAAATGCAGGATTTAACCAAGATTATAACTTAGGAATTGTGAATATGAAAACCGGCGACTATGCTGCTGCTTCAAAAGTATTCAGTTCAACCAAATGCAATTACAATGTTGCCTTGAATCAAATTTTATCAAAAGACTATACTGCTGCAAAAGCTACCTTGGATTGCATTCAACAGAAATCAGCAAAAGATTACTATTTAATGGCTATAATTGGTGCCAGAACTAATGATACAAATGTATTATATAAAAATTTATCTAAAGCCTGTGAATTGAATCCTGATTTAAAAAGTCAGGCATTGAAAGATATGGAATTTAGAAATTTCAGAGATAATGCTGCTTTTAAAGATGCTATAAAATAAATTATTTATATCACTAATAGAAAAGAGGACATCTATTTTAGATGTCCTCTTTTTTCATACTTTCTCATTAATAGGTAAATGAAGAATATATTTCTCTTTAAAAAACTCTTCGTCAAACCACATATTTATGGGATATATATTGATTTTCCGAGGATATAATTCAGCTAACTCTTTTTTGATATCGCCTCCTTTCAAATAGATAATCCCATTTTTTAGAGTGTTAAATGATTTTTTCTTGCATCTATTATTTATCCATTGCATAAAAACAGGCAAGGATGTAACTGCCCTGCTAATGATAAAATCATAATTACTTTTTAAATCTTCAACGCGTGTTTGAGTAAAGCTTACATTTTTTAATTCCAATTCGTTTACGATTATTTCCACCACCTTTATTTTTTTTCCGATAGAATCAACCAAATGAAATCTTACTTCCGGAAACATGATGGCTAAAGGAATACCGGGAAATCCGCCTCCGGTTCCTACATCGAGGATGGAAGTCCCTGTTTCAAAAGTTATTAATTTTGCAATGCTCAATGAATGCAGAACATGATGACAATATAAATACTGAATGTCTTTTCGGGAAATTACATTAATTCTTTCGTTCCAATAGGTATATAATGGCAATAATTTTTCAAATTGATGACGTTGTTCGCTTGTAATATCCGGAAAATAATGAAGAATGCTTTCCATTGTAATGTAAATATATGCAAAAGTATAAAAAAAACGCCATACAAATGTAGGGCGTTTTTTTATTGTTATATTAAATAATTATTTAACAATTGTCATTTCTTTAATTAAATTTTGTGCTCCGGCATATTTATCGATAATAAACAATGCATAACGCACATCTAAATTGATACATCGCTGCATATTTTCTTCAAAATCAATATCTCCTGACATAGCCTCGCTGTTTCCGTCAAAAGCTAATCCGATTAGTTCTCCATTGGCATTTATGACGGGTGAGCCTGAATTACCACCGGTAATATCATTATTGGTAATAAAACAAGTAACCAATTCTCCTTTTTCATTTGCATATTGACCAAAATCTTTGGCTTTGAAAAGATCTTTTAATTTCTGAGGAACGATAAATTCAGTATTAGTCGGATCTTCTTTTTCCATAACACCTTTCAAGGTAGTATAATAATTATAGAAAACGGCATCCCTTGGAAGATATGAACCCACGGTTCCATACGTTAATCGAATCGTTGAATTGGCATCCGGAGAAATAGCTTTACCTTTGTTTATATCAAGTATACCTTCTACAAACAAACGGTTTGCTCCGGCTATGTTTTTCCCTGCATCTTGCATTGCTGTACTTACTTCTCTAAATTTTTCATAGATGCTTTGACCCGCCAACATTGCTAAATCATTTTTCAACACTTTAAGATTAGGTTTTGCAAGAAATGCATTGAATTTTTCTTGAGTTGCAAAAATAGATTTGGAAAACATAGTTTCGGCATACTTATTAAAATCACCTTTAAATTTAGTTTCAATAGTTGTAAAGAAATCCGGATAAAATTGGGGATCCATATTTTTATACGTGTATTCAAACAATGCAGCTATTAATTTACGTTCTGTTTCCGGATTATAATCTTTGTAAAAATCAACCGCAAAGGATTTGAGTTTTTCAATTAAAGCATCTGTTTTTTCTTGATCACCTGATTCTAAGGCCGCAATCAAGCCGGAACATTGAACCGCAAAGTAAGGCAGTTCAGGTCCGGTTAGTAACCCTTCCAATAAATACATACGAGCAGTGGCATAAGGTTTACGGTTAGCATATCCTTGTTCCAATACTTGTAAAGCACCGGTATATTTAGCATCCTTAGCTTCAGCCCATTTAAGGTATTGTTTTTCAATTTCACGTTTAACGTCCATTGTATTTAACGCTTTTAAAGCTTTATTTTGCTCATTGGAATATTTCCAATAGTTGGAACAACTGGCATATTTGGATGCATATTGTATTCTGATTTTCTGGTCAGAAGCCATTTCTTTACGCAAAACATCAATTTTCACATCTCTGATTTCATAGCGAAGTTTATTGGTAACATCCATGGTTTCTTGTAATCCGTAAGAAGTAATGTATCGATTGGTAGTACCCGGAAATCCTAAAATCATTGCATAATCTTTATCTTGTATTCCTTTAATACTTACAGGTAAAAAATGTTTCGGTTTTAACGGTATATTTTCTTTTGCATAAGGTGCCGGAGAGCCATCGGGAGCCGTATAAATACGAAACATCGAGAAATCAGCTGTATGACGAGGCCACATCCAATTGTCGGTATCGCCACCAAACTTACCCATAGAAGATGGAGGTGCTCCAACTAAACGAACATCTTCGTAAATAATATGAACAAACAAAAAGAATTGATTGCTGTTAAAAACATCGGCTACATATGCATTGTATTTCGTTCCCTCTATTGCCTTGTCGGCAATCTTTTTTGAAATTTTATCAATAGCTTCTTTGCGTTGTTTTTCTGACATATCGTTGTTTAACACAGCCATTACTTCAGCAGTAACATCTTCCATACGTACTAATATAGAAGCTGTAATTCCTTCATTAGGTAATTCCTGATCTTTCGAATAAGCCCAAAAGCCATCGGCAAGATAATCGTGTTCAACGGAAGAATGCGATTGAATCATTCCAAAACCACAGTGGTGATTGGTAAAAAATAAACCTTCACCTGATACTATTTCACCGGTACAAAAGTGCCAAAAAGGTCTTCCTGCATTTCCCAAGCCAATAACAGCATCTTTTAAACAGGAATTATTAACATCATAAATCTGTTCGGCTGTTAGTTTTAAGCCTTTTTTCTGCATTTCACTGATGTTTTGACCTTTCAAAAGCGCAAGCAGCCACATACCCTCATCTGCACTGCATAAGGTTACATTAAACATCAATATAACACTTAATAATAATGATAACTTTCTCATTGTAATTATTTTAATTAATACTTTATTTTATTTTTTTAATTTGCAAAGATATGATAAAATTTTATACATAATCCCCTTTTTATGGATTTATGTCTTAATTAGATTGGAAAACTAATCCTAATAATTAATTACAATTACACGATTGGGAAAAGTAAAAAGTGGTATTTGGCAGCAACTTTTGTAAATCTTCCTTCCTCAAATCATTCATGTAAATAACACGCATGTCAACTACACGCAGCGTTTCTTTCAACTCACTGATTTCATCAGGAAAAAAAATGATTGAATTGCTCCATATATCCAAATAAACTAATTTTTTTAAATACTTAAACGTTGAAGGAATTTCAATCAGATAATTTTGACTAAGTGTAAGATGAGTTAAATTTACTAAATTGCCTATTTCCGGAGGAATTGCAGTCAATTTATTATTTGATATATTTAATATAACCAAGTGCTTAAGATTAAAAACTTCCGGAGGAATTTCTTTTAATCGCATATTTATTAATCGTAATTCCTGTAAATTTTTAAATTTTGACAATTCTTCGCCTAAATTCTCTATTTTTTTCAACTTCAAGGACAAGCGAATTACACTATCCGGATGAATACTATTTGCTTCATTAAGGGATTTATACATTTTCAAACCAGACAATTCAGCAGAATCTAAAAGCTGAGCATAAGTCCAACTTGAAGCTAAACATAACACTATCAATATTATTTTTTTCATATACACTCTATGTAATGATAAAAGGTTTATTAAGCAAAAATAAAGTATTTTTTAAAACAAATCTAATAATTTAAAAAAAAACTATGAAATTATATTGTCGTTTTACCTATTTAGCAATTATTTGATTACTTTTGCAAATAAAAAAAAGATGAAAATACAAAATCTTTCTGATACTTATGAGAATTTGCGAAAACAATATCCTGTTTTCACCTATCATTCCTTTTCTTATTCATTGGAAAATAACATATTGAGCCTTTCATTTCATTTCAGTATCGGGAAAGACATACATTTTTATCCTACTTCTGTTATCTCTTTTCATCCCCTGTATAAAGATTTCTATAAAAAGAATAATCTTTCTGAATTAGAGAATATTATATTTCACATAGGGATGATTGAATTAATTAGTTATTGGAAATGCACCTGCTCGCCAACACTTGTTGTGGAAGCAGGCATCCTTGATACAAAGGCAATCAATTGGTGGAAAAAAATATATTTTCATGGATTAGGGGAATTCTTTTATTGCAACGGCATAGAAACCGATATAGAAAATTTCATGGATATCCGATGTAAGAGCGATAAAACATATACAAAACAACACTTTGTATTACATGATGAAACTATCATCCCCATAGGTGGAGGAAAAGATTCTGTTGTTACGTTGGAATTGTTAAAAAACCACTCTAGCACACCAATACCTATGGTTATTAATATGCGGGGCGCCATTGCTGCTTGTCTTGATATAGGTGGTTTTAAAGACAATTATTTTGAAATTCGTCGCACCATTCATCCTAAATTATTGGAATTAAACAATCAGGGATTTTTAAACGGACATACTCCTTTTTCGGCTATGTTGGCTTTTTACAGTGTATTGATTGCGGTGCTGAGTCAAAAAAGGCACATTGCCCTTTCGAATGAATCCAGTGCAAATGAATCTACGGTTCAAAACTCGGATGTTAATCATCAATATTCTAAATCCATTGCTTTTGAAAATGATTTTAGGAATTACGTATATGAATATATTAACGAGAGTATAAATTATTACAGTTTTTTACGTCCGTTAAGCGAAATGCAAATTGCCCTATTATTTTCGCGTTTTCCGGATTATTTTCCCGTTTTCCGAAGTTGCAATGCCGGAAGTAAAAACGATAGTTGGTGTTGTAACTGTCCTAAATGTTTATTTACTTATATCATCCTATCCCCTTTCATTGCTCCTGCAGACTTATCTTCTATTTTCGGTATGAATTTATTTGAAAACAAGGAATTAATACCGCTATTGAATGAGTTGACGGGAGAAACCGAAGTTAAACCTTTTGAATGCGTCGGGACAAGAGAAGAAGTTTGTATAGCACTTTGTGAGGCAATAAAAAAATACCATGAATTACCTGCATTATTAGCGTATTTTAAAAAGACTTCATGCTATGATTTATATAAAGATATCAACATAACAAGCTTTTTATTGCATTTTGAAAACAATCATAATGTAAGCAAACCCTTGTTAAAACAAATTGAAAAAGAAATTTACAATTATACAAATAATCATTAATTATCGTTGTATTGAAAATCATAAAATAAACACACCATGAAAATTGCTGTTGTCGGAGTTACCGGTTTAGTGGGAGGCATCATCCTTAAGGTATTAGAAGAAAACAATTTGACAAATAGCACATTGTTGCCGGTTGCATCGGCAAAGTCTGTTGGTAAAGAAATTATTTTTAATGGCAGCAAACAAAAAGTAATAGCAATTGAAGAAGCCGTACAAGCATGCCCTGACATTGCCATTTTTTCTGCGGGCAGCAATGTATCATTACAATATGCACCTTTGTTTGCTGAAAAAGGAACCTATGTTATCGATAATTCTTCTGCTTGGCGCATGTACGATCATATTCCGCTGATAGTTCCTGAAATCAACGCCTCGCAATTAACATCTACGGATAAAATTATTGCCAATCCAAATTGTTCTACCATTCAATTGGTAATGGCACTATACCCACTGCATAAAGCTTTTCAATTAAAACGCTTAATTGTATCCACTTATCAATCTGTTACAGGAACCGGTATGAAAGCCTTGCATCAACTCGAATGTGAACGCCAACATCTTGCGTGTGAAAAAGCGTATCCCTACCCTATTGACATGAATATTATCCCTCATGGTGGTACATTCGAAGATAACGGATATACAACGGAAGAGACGAAGCTCATCAACGAAACACGAAAAATACTTTCAGACAACAGCATAGAAATCACCTCTACGGTTGTCAGAGTTCCGGTAAAAGGCGGACATTCGGAATCGGTAAATGCTGAATTTGAGCATTATTTTACGTTAACCGAAGTTTATCAATTGTTGGAAGAAATGCCGGGACTTAGCATTATAGATAAGCCTACCGAAAATAAATATCCCATGCCTTTGTATGCGGAAGGGAAAAATGAAGTCTTTGTCGGACGTATACGCCGTGATTTTTCAAGAGAAAAGTGTTTGAACCTATGGAT
>JAGOKS010000008.1 GCA_017994425.1 Bacteroidales bacterium
GTTGATTTCGGTAATATGTCCCTGTCCTTTCAATACTTTAAAGGCACGGTCTAATTTATCGGTAAGAGATTGAAACATAAATATATTTTTGTTTTTATTCTATGTCTGCAAAAGTATAAAAAAAATCGTTTGTTTGGCCGTTTATTGTGTCCTTGCCGTAAAAAACTGATAGCTGATAGGTTTATTTAACTACAAAAATTCTACGCAATTGGCACACAGATGACGCGGATGCGACGGATTTAAACGGATTTTTTGTAAGCACGGATTTTCACCGATTAAAAGAATTAAAATGTAAATAAGTAATAAGCGGTCAACCTTAGTTAGGCATTATCAAAAATTCATTTTTCACTTTCACCTTGTCCCTTTCTCCCCCTTGGTTCACTAGTTTGTTGTAAGCGCTTCCCACATTCATGAAAACGCCGTGCCTGTCTTTTTCATCGGAGCATGGAGACTCGTTGCAAGGAGCTCCCATGCTCGTTGAAATGAAATTGCAATCTCGTTGGTTTGAGATTGCAATCTCAGTCGAAGGAGTAAGGCAGGTCGTTTTAACGAACTTGGGGCATCCGGCGAACGTGCTTGGGAACTCACACATACACATTCGATAATTAGGATTTCTTTTGCCCGATAGCATCCTCTTGTTTACAAATGCTACATACAGCCTAATTCAGACATTAACAATTCTTAATTCTAAATTTCCTCTCAACTCCGTAGGAGTTGCATATCTGTAGAAAAAAGGATTAGATTTCCGTTTTTTTCACTCCGTAGGAGTGATATATAAGATGGGTTACAAAAATACAAAGTCATGTAATATGAAGGGGGTAAAACAATTTTCTCTTGTTCTTTTTGCTTGACCAAAAACCAACCCCTCTAAATCTCCCCAATTGGGGAGACTTGCGAAGGCAAGAGAGTTACAACAAAGATTATAGTTGTGTTTAACTTTTTGCGTTCTTTGCGTAGAATTTTTGCGTTTTTGCGTTTAAAATAGAATGCTGATTAACACTGATACTATGGATAAAAACATTTTTTTTCTTGTTCTTTTTGCTTGACCAAAAAGAACCAAAAAGTCAAGACGATTCAAAGGCGATTGCTTCGCACCGGTTTCCGGTTCGGACTACAAGGGGATAAACCCCTATTCCGTCCTCCCTCCAACCTATCGCTGGTGAATCGTCAGGGCGCGTATACTCACATGTATGCTTTTATTTTTTGTTTTCTATGCAAACAAATAAAATGATATATTTGCAAAAAATATAAAAATATGCTAATTAACGAATCTAACATAAGAGTATAAATATCAATAAAAAAAATGAAGAAGATTTCATATTTTATAATATTATTATGTATGTTTACTTCTTGTGGAGGAAATGATTTTTCTTTTAACAAAGAACAACAATCCTTTGAGGCTAATTCGACTTATTTTGGAGTTATTGAAATAAGAGGGATAGATAATGAAGATTGTTATGTAATAGACCGTAAATTAGGGGGGAGGAAAATAAGGTCAATAAATTTAAAACAAATTCCAAAAGATTTTTATATCATTTCTTGTGATGGAGACACAATTGATGGTTTTAAATTGAAAAAAAATTCTGAATATGAGATTATTAATGGAGGGGTTTATGATGCTCCACGTTATAAAATATTTATAATTACAGATGAGAAAGGAATGCTTTACGAAAGGAGATTATGAAAAAAATTATAGTATTCATATTTTTATGTATTAGCTTTCAACAAATTCAAGCTCAAGATTTAGATTCTTCAGATAGAAACGATTCAGATATTTATATCATTGGATTAATACGTTTAGAAAATCCCATTTTGGTTTTTCCTAAAAAAAGGGGGAAAGATAGATTTGAGTGTAACGCTGTGTGTACTGAGAAAAAAAATCTTGATTGTTTTGTAAATATTAAAAAAGATTTTAAATATCTGATTTTTGATACAAATTGCTATGGGATAGATTGGTTACCGTCATTTATTTATGACTGTATATTGCCTGTATCAACATTAGAAATTGATACAATTCTTAGAAAAACATATCATCATCCAATAGTTACTCCTCATCTTAATAGCCCTGTGGTTGACGAAATTATATTCAAATATAAACATCTTCGATATCGTAATATCCGTATCAATAAATTTCTTTTAATTAAAGTAAAAATTTCTTTATTGCATAAATATACGCCTATGGACATATGTTATTATTTAAGAGGAGATAAAACGATGAGTGAAAAATATATTAAAGTATTAATTCCACTTTCAGAATGGTAATGAATTCTATGGATAAAAGCTAAAAGTAATATGATAACATATCAAAGAAAAATAGGTCTTGTTGTAATATGTTTAATAATATTACTTTTTCTATATAATTGTACCAATAAATATTCAAAAGATAATTATATTGCAACATTTCAGGTAAAAGAAGGTATATATGAAGAAACATTTCAGATTTATTCGGGAGGTGTATATGCCGGTGATAGCTATACTTCTTATATAACAGATTCTGTTAATTTTAGAAAATTAATTGGTGTTTATGATGATGGAGAAATGATGTTATATAAAATAAATGATCAATTTATTGATGTGTATAAAAGTATTCGTGGCGTTGAAAAATTGCCAAATGGTGGACTTCGTGGATATGATGATACAATCAAGATTACATCCTACAATATAGATGAATTAATACGACAAGGTAAATTTGAATAGAAATGGTTTGTGCTGAATTCTATGAATAAAAGCTAAAAGTAATTATGATTCTCATTGTACATTAAAACAGCAAATATCCTATGTAAGTATTTCCAAAAAAAAGCCGATATATCAATCATGGAATATATCGGCTTGTCAATGTACGGCATTATTTATTTTGCAAAATTCACGGCTCTTGTTTCCCGGACAACGGTAATTTTAATTTGCCCCGGGTAGGTCATTTCATTTTGAATTTTCTTGGATAAGTCCAATGAAAGTTGAGCGGTTTGGTCATCATTCAGTTTATCGGCACCTACAATAACGCGTAATTCTCTACCGGCTTGGATGGCATATGTTTTCACTACTCCATCGTAAGCGAGGGCAAGTTCTTCGAGATCTTTCAAACGTTTGATATAGGCTTCAACCACTTCACGGCGGGCACCGGGACGGGCACCGGAAATGGCATCACAAATTTGAACAATAGGAGTTATCAAATAGAGCATTTCGGTTTCGTCATGGTGAGCAGCGATAGCATTTATAATTTCCGGTTTCTCTTTAAATTTTTCCGCTAAGGTAGCTCCCAGTTGTGCATGAGGAGTATCAGGCTCATTATCGGGAACTTTTCCAATATCGTGTAACAAGCCGGCGCGTTTTGCCAATTTGGCATTTAATCCCAATTCTGCTGCCATCGTAGCACAAAGGTTGGCAACTTCTTTAGAGTGTTGCAATAGATTTTGCCCGTAAGAGGAGCGATATCGCATTTTCCCTACCAGACGGATAAGTTCGTGATGCATGCCGTGTATGCCCAAATCGACGGTAGTACGTTTTCCTATTTCGATGATTTCCTGTTCTATTTGTCGTTTGGTTTTAGAAACTACTTCTTCAATACGAGCGGGATGGATACGCCCATCGGTAACGAGTTTATTCAACGATAAACGAGCTACTTCCCTACGCACCGGGTCAAAGCTGGAAAGAATAATGGCATCCGGAGAGTCGTCAATGATGATTTCAACGCCCGTTAAGGCTTCCAATGCCCGTATATTTCTTCCTTCTCTGCCTATGATACGTCCTTTTACTTCTTCACTGTCAATATTAAAAACCGATACTGTGTTTTCGTGTGTATTTTCTACGGCAGTACGTTGAATGGTTTTTATTAATATTTTCTTTGCTTCGAGATTTGCATTTGACTTAGCTTCTTCAACGATGTCTTTCATCATCATAGCCACGTCTGATTTTGCTTCATCTTTTAGTAATTCGATAAGTTCTTTTTTAGCTTCATCTTTCGACAAACCGGAAATAGCTTCCAATTTATCGCATTGTTGTTTTTGAAGTTTGTCTAAATCGCCTTGTTTTTTTGTACAGATTTCCAGTTGTTGGTTAATAAGTAGTTGTTGTTGACTTACTTCATTTTGTTTTCGTTGCAATGCTTCTTGTCGTTGCGAAATACTGTTTTCTTTCTGTTTGATACGATTTTCAATATTTGCAATTTCTTTATTTTTTTCGTTAATTACTTTTTCATGTTCTGTTTTTAGTTGTAAAAATTTTTCTTTGGCTTGCAGAATTCTTTCTTTTTTAATCAGTTCTGCTTCTTCGAGAGCTTCCTTTAAGATTTTTTCATTTTTCTTGGAAGTTGTTTTTTTAAGGATGTTATACGCCAAAAAAACACCCAATCCCAAACCAATAATCGCTGTAATGATATAATATGCCATAATATGTTAAAATTTTATTTATTAGTTATTTATATAAAAAAGTCCCGCATAAAATCATTTTAGGCTTAATTAAACTCCTGTTTTAATAAGCTTATGAGCGCCAAGACTCTTCAAGTACACGATTGGGAACCAATCACTTTAATAATCTTGAGACACTCATTTAATTTGTTACTGTTGAGTTTAACAAACGAATTTGACTTTGTGCGGGACAAATCTATACTGTTATTACATTATTTATTTCAAAGAACTTACTTACTCATCGTTTTCCATTTCGTTCAGCACGTCATGTAAAACATTTTGTAAATTTTTTAAATTATTTTTCAAATCTGTGTCAATATATTTTTGTTTGTCTGTTAAATATGTTTCTTTAACTGCAAAATTTATTAAAGCATAGCCCATTTGAGTAAATCTATCGGTAATTTGTTTTTCTGCTAAGGATTTAATATATTGAGCTATTCTTTCTTCGGCTTTACGGTATAATTCTTCTTGTTCGCTCGTTGCCGACAATTTAAAAGGCTGTTGCGCAATATATAATGTGATAGATTTCCTTTCTTTTTCCATTTTTTTATTCGTTTAACAAACAGATACATTTGTCAATTTCCCGCACCATCTCATTTATTTTCAGTTTTACATCAGTATTATGTGACTGATCATTACACATCCCCGAAATTTTGAGTTTAACTATCTGTTCTGATTGTTCTTTTATTTTAATTTCTAACTTCTCAATTGTTTGACGCAGTTCTTTATTTTTTCTTTTATATTCTTTATTTTTAATTCTTAATTCCTTATGTTTTTCAATTAATTGCAAGGTCTTACTTTCAAGCTCTAAACTTAATATCTTTAATTCTTGCATCTTAACATTTTTTATGCTCTACATAAATTCTTTTGCAAAGATATATATTATTTTTATACTTAACGGAAATTTTAAAAATAAAATATAAAAAATAACATATATCTTTGTAAAAATATTTCATAAATAATATTTTTGATTAAATACTTATATACGAAAAGTTTCGTTACAAAAACATGAGCCCGTTTTACATGAAAAAAATAATAGTATTTTCAATAATTAGTTTCATTACATTTTTGTCTTATGGTCAAAAAGTAGGGCTTGTTTTAAGTGGGGGTGGTGCCAAAGGGATGGCTCATATTGGCGTTATCAAGGCATTGGAAGAAAATGGCATCCCGATAGATTTTATCAGTGGAACTTCCATCGGGGCTATTGTTGGAGGTTTGTATGCTGCCGGCTATTCTACCACTGAAATGGAAGAATTTTTTTGTAGTGCTGAATTTGAAAATATTCTTGCCGGTAAATTAGACGATAAATATTATTATTTTTTTAAAAAACAAGACATTAATTCTGCTTGGGTACAATTCAATTTCGACTTGGATTCTGCTGTTTTTACCCCTAATTTGTCTTTGAATATTGTAAACCCCTATCAAATGGATTTTGCTTTCATGGAGTTTTTTGCTAAAGCCGATTATATATCAAAAAATAATTTTGACAGCTTATTTGTCCCATTTCGCTGCATCGCAACCGATGTTACCAATGGCGTAGAAGTTGTTCTGGATAGCGGTTCCCTCAAGGATGCCATTCGTGCTTCGATGACCTATCCCATTTATTTTAATCCTATACGAATTAATGGAAATTTAATGTACGATGGAGGTATTCTCAATAATTTTCCAATTGATATTATGTGTGATATTTTCAATGCTGATTATATTATTGGAGTCTCCGTTTCTACTCCTCAAAAAGAACCTACGGAAGACAATCTGATTGCCACACTCACCAATATGATTGTTGAAAAGGAACAAAATCATGTTTTTTGTAAAAAAGGTATCATTATCAAACCCAATGTTCCTAATTTAAATGTTACCGATTTTCAACAAGGAAAGAATGTCATACAAATCGGTTATTCTGCTTTAGTAGATAGTCTTCCAATTATTCAGGCTAACATTAAACGTAAAGTTCTAGCTAAGGATGTTGAAGAAAATAGAAAAGAGTTTCGAAACAAAGCAAATAAAATTTTAATCGGAAAAGTTAAAGTGGTTGGATTGAATCCTTCTCAATCTATTTTTATTGAAAATATTATTTTAGATAAAAATGAAATCATCACCTTGGAAGAATTAAAAGCACGTTATTTCAAGATAATTGTAGAAGATAAAATCAAGAATGTGTATCCTTATTTAGTGTATGATTCATTATCTAACTATTATCAGATTATCTTACATGCAACCCCTGTTAAACCGTTTCATGCAAATTTTGGGGGGTATATTTCTGCAAATGCTTACACCACATTGTATTTGCAATTGCAATACAAATATCTTGGTTTACAATCAATAGACGCAGGGTTAGATGCTTATTTCGGGCGATTTTACAATTCAGTGGTTGTTTCAACGCGTTTAGATTATTACAAAACACCTTTGTTTTATCAATTGGTAAAAATCGGGTATAATCGTTGGAATTATTTTAACACCTACCGTTCGTTTGTCGGTAGCGAAACCCCTTCGTACTTAATTCATGAAGAAACTTTTTTTGATTATTCCATTGCTTTTCCGATAGCAAATCATGCAAAATTATACGGTGGTTTTACGGTTATGCATACCAACGACCGATATTATCAGAGTAATATTTATTTAAAAGAGGATAGCTATGATAAAAATCAGTTTAACGGCATTTCTCCTTTTATTGTTTTTGAATATAACACCTCCGATTATCAGTTTTATTCTACAGAAGGCTTACATTTAAAAGTCAAACTTGAATATTTTGAAGGGACAGAGATTAATATACCCGGAAGCACTTCACTGCTTACAGAAAGTTCATCTAAAAATCAAGGTTGGTATAATGTAAATACAAGCATAGATAAAGTTTTCACTTTTGGGAAATGGTATAGTTTGGGACTTAAAGGTCAAGCTGCTTGGTCGAATCTTCCCCTTTTTGCAAGTTATAATGCTACTAAATTACGCTCTAATTATTTTGCTCCAACACATGAAAGTAACATCGCTTATTTGCCGGCATATCGTGACCCTTGTTTTATTGCAATGGGCTTAAATAATACGTTTAAAATATACAAACGTTTACAACTTCGTTTGGAAGGGTATTATTTTCAATCAATAGTTTCTGTGGTTAAAAAAGAAGATTATTCTCCTGTTTATGATAAATATTTTTCTCGCTATGCATTCATGGCCCATGCTTCCTTAGCCTATATGACTAAATTTGGTCCCATTGCTTTCAACCTTTCATGGTATTCGCATAACGATCCTAATTTCATTTATAATTTAAGTTTTGGGTACTTGATGTTTAATAATAAAATTTTCTAATCCTTATGTACAAAGGTTCTTATAAAATATTCCGTTTTTTATGTATTTTATTTTTATTGATTTTCATAAATAGAATCAGCATTCTTCAATCTAAACCTATTTCAGATTCTTCCTTTGTCGATTATATATCATGGCCCGATTCTGTGTTACAAACAATGAGTTTGGAAGAAAAAATTGCCCAACTACTAATTATACGCATTTCGTCAGACAAAAGTATTTCCGAAACACAAAGCATTATGGATACTATTCGGAAATATCAGGTAGGAGGCGTCTGTTTTTTTCAAGGAGGAATTGCAAGGCAAGCATTGATTACAAATCAAATACAAAAAACAAGCAAGATTCCTTTATTTGTCAGCATTGATGCTGAATGGGGACTGGCTATGCGTTTAGACAGCGTTGAATTATTCCCACGCCAAATGGCTTTAGGTGCCGGTTATGATACCACACTTATTTATGAAATGGGAGCAGAAATTGCCCGACAATGCAAACGAATGGGAATACATATTAATTATGGTTCTTGTATTGATGTTAATTGCAACTCAAAAAATCCGGTGATTAATAGTCGTTCTTTTGGTGAAGACCCACATTTAGTAGCAGCATGTGGCATTGCTTATATGAAAGGGATGCAAGACAATGGCGTACTCCCGGTTGCAAAACATTTTCCCGGTCATGGGGATACCGATATGGATTCTCATTATAAACTACCCAGCATCAAACACAGTCGACAACGCCTGGATACCATCGAATTATTACCTTTTCAAAAAGCTATTAATAGCGGAATCGACGGCATCATGGTAGGACATTTGAATGTTCCTGCTTTAGATACATCTGCAAACTCTATTTCTTCAACTTCAAAAACTATCATCCGTTCATTATTAATAGATTCTATGCATTTTTCAGGATTGATAATAACCGATGGTTTGGAAATGAAGGGAATTGCTGATTATTACCCTGCCGGCGAACTGGAAGTTAAAGCATTGGAAGCCGGCAATGACCTATTGTTATTACCCGCCTATCCCTACATTGTCATTGAAAAAGTAAAGAAAGCGATTCAACAAGGCATTTTAACAGAAAAAGAAATTAACGAAAAGTGTCTTAAGGTTCTACGAATGAAGGAAAAATACGTTCTTCCTAATTGCAAGGAAATTGATACGACATATTTATATAAAGATATTAACTCTAAACAAGCTGAAAATATATATCAACGCTTAACAGAATCTTCAATTACATTATTGAAAAATGATAATGACATCATTCCTCTTCAATATATACCGGCATCTCCTATTATACATTTTCGAATAGATGACAACAATGGTACTGATTTAGAAACCTCATTATCAAAATATATCCCCATAGAAACGAAACGTATTACGAACTCTGATTTAATAAATAAACAAAATGAATTGCTCAATTATAATAATACCGGAGAATATGTGATAGTAAGTTTACACAATACGTCACAATACCCGAAAAACAATTATGGCCTTACGTCTGAAACTGTTACCTTTCTTGATACATTAAGTAAAAAAGATAAAATTATATTTCTTTTAATGGGAAATCCTTATTTACTGGATAACATTCCTTTTACAGATAGATTTGCTGCTGTTATTATTGCTTATCATCCTGTTCCACAAGCTGAAAAAGCCGTTGCTGCAGCATTGTGTGGTCTTCTTCAACTACAAGGTCAGCTTCCTATTACTTTAAGCAATTATCCTTATAAAACAGGAATTCTACCACATAAAACGTGTATTTCAAAAATTGATTTTCCTGAAATTGATTCTTTAGCAACTCTCGGCATAAAAGAAAAAGCGTATCCCGGATGTCGCATACTTATTGCACATAAAGGAGACATTATTTATAACAAATCCTTTGGTAAACATACGTATACAGGAACTACTTCTGTCAACGAAAAAGATATGTATGATTTAGCATCTATCACAAAAGTTGCGGCAACAACCCTCGCTATCATGAAATTATACGATAATGATAAACTTAAATTGAATGATAAACTATCTGAATACTTACCCTATTTAATAGGTAGTAATAAAGAAGATATAACTATTGCCGAAGTGCTGACACATACGGCAGGTTTAAAAGCCTGGATACCATTTTATAAATCTACATTAACAGATAATAAATGGAATCCTATGATTTATGATACCATATCTTCAGAAACATTTGCCATAAAAGTGTGTCATAGGATGTATATGAATAAGTCATACAAAGATAGTATGATACAGTACATCATTTCATCTCCGATAAGCAAAAATCATAAATATGAATACAGTGATTTAGGTTTTTATTTATTATCCGATTTAATTCAAAAAATATCAGGAGAAAGCTTAGATGCTTATCTATATACACATTTTTACAAACCTATGGGTTTAAAAAATATCACATTTAATCCCACCGAAAAAATATTGTTACATTATATTCCTCCTACAGAAAATGACACCATTTTTCGTAAACAGTTAATTCAAGGGTATGTTCATGATCAAGGGGCTGCGATGATGGGTGGAGTATCAGGTCATGCAGGTTTATTTTCATCTGCAAATGATCTATATGCTATTTTACAAATGCTATTAAATGAAGGTGAATTTGAAGGGAAAGAATATATTCGTTCAGGGACTATAAAACATTTCACTTCCTATTATACACACAACTGTCGCAGAGGATTGGGGTTTGATAAGCCATTTCAAGGTAAAGGAGGTGGTCCATGCAGTATTTATGCCTCCTCTAAAAGTTACGGACACAGTGGTTTTACAGGAACTTTTTTTTGGGTAGATCCTAAATATGATTTAATTTATATTTTCCTTTCCAATCGTGTGTATCCTAGTGCTGATAATCAAAAATTAGGGAATTTAAGTATTCGAACAAAAATCCAAGATTCGATTTATGAAACTCTCTTAGATAAAAAAGAAAATGAAGATTAAAATTATTTGTATAGGAAAAACCGAATTTAGCTATTTACGAGAAGGCTGTAAGTTGTATTTTGAAAAGCTAACTCATTATTGCCCTATCGAATATATAGAAATCCCGGAAAACAAAAAAAATAAAAGTTTACAAATCAAAGAACAAAAAATCAGAGAAGGAAAGGTAATATTAAATGCTTTAGACGCTTCCGATAAATTAATACTTTTAGATGAAAAAGGGAAATCGTATACTTCCTTAGCGTTTTCTCAATTTTTGCAAAAACAGATAAATACTTCTTTAAAAAGAATAGTTTTTGTTATAGGAGGAGCGTATGGTTTTTCTGAAGAAATATATGATAAAGCTGATGCAATGATTTCTTTATCTCCAATGACTTTTTCACATCAAATGGTTCGATTAATATTTTTAGAACAATTATACCGTGGATTTAGTATTCTAAAAAACGAACCCTATCACCATATTTAAAAGAAAAAACACATTTTTTTTTGCAAAACTACAAAACTATTTACTTTTATGTATATTTTTGCAGATTAAAAAGCAATACAGTATTAATTTAAAAAATAAATTGAGATGAAAAAAATTATTTTCTTAATCGCATGTGGATGTATATATTCATTAACGTTTGCTCAGGTTTCCAAATTAAATGGTAACTTTGAATGGGCCGGTATTACAACACAAGGATGGAAAGTTGTTGATGTTGAGCCTACTTATCAAGGAGGTTTAGCCATTAACAAAACATGGGCTATTGGAGTATATGGCAATCCACTTTTTACAGGAAATTCTGAAGGATACTATTTTACAACACCTCCTGATGGTGATGAAAACAATAAAAAAGTAGCAGCTTTTTATAACGGTGGCGGAAATAAAACCGATTCTTGGTTAATATCTCCCCGAGTAGACAGTATAGCTGAAGGTGATTATTTTTGTTTTTGGATTGATAATACCTTGGGTAGTATGAAATATAATTTTGATGTATTAATATCTACTACCAATGATCAAGTAACTTCATTTACCGATACAGTTATATCTTTCAAAAAAGAAACCAATACGAGTTCGAGCTGGAAATTTTATTCCTTTTCATTATCTGATTTTGTAGGAGAAAATATCCATATAGCTTTTAGAGTATATTACGAGGGGTATGATTTCGGTGGAGGAATACAAATAGACAATGTATCGGTAGGAACTGTTACAATGCCTAATTTAGAATTGGTTGAAATTCTTTCTCCGGAAATTCCACTTCAAAATATAACAGATTCCGTTGAAATAACTGCTGTTGTAAAAAATGTAGGTTCTGCTATTACCTCTTTTGACATGTGGTATATTAAAGCTTCTGCCCATAGTTATGATTATACACAGCACCATAAATTTGAAAGAGAATTAGCATCTTTAGATACTGTTCATGTAACATTCCCTAAAAAAGAATTTTTTACACTTGGAAAAAGAGATACTTTACTTTTATTTTTAGGAATTGCTAATGATGTTGACCGAAGAAATGATACGATAAAAACTATCGTTGATAATGTTTCCCCCGGCACTATGCCTTATACTAATGGTTTTGAAAATGCTGATGATATAGCAGGAATAAAAACATTTAATAGTATGAAAGATGAGTCTTATTGGATTGATGACTTAGCATCTGCATCACATGCACGAAAAGGGAACGGTAGTATGAGATACCCCGGCAACCCTAATACAAATGGTGATGATTGGTTCTTTACAAAACTTATTCATTTCTCTACAGCAGCAGAATATCAACTCTCATTTTGGTATGGGACAACTGACGAATACCAGCCTCAAAAATTATCTGTAAAATGGACTAACGCTCAAAAATATCAAGCTAAATATGAATTATGGTATTTATGGAGAAAAGATGATATTACCAATAAAATACCACAAAATAATTTAGAAACAAGAGGATATGAAGAAGCGATTGCTCGTTTTACAGTTGAAACTCCCGGATTTTATTATATTGCCTTCTATTGTACAAGTCCAAAAACAACCCAAACAGTAGCTCAATTATATATTGATGATATCACTATTGACTATGCCGTAGGTATCAATGAAAATGAAAAGACAAATGAAGTGATGGTATTCCCAAATCCGGCCAGTTCAACAATATGTATCCAAGGTGAACTTCCTATACAAAAAGTAGAAATGTATAATCTGCTTGGGCAAAAAATTGCTGAACAAAATTATAATACACGCTATGCGAGTTTAGAAGTAAATGATATAGCCGAAGGCATGTATGTTGTTAAAATTAAAACAGAAAAAGGAAATATTGTTAAAAAAATAAATATTACTCGTTAAGAATTAGTATCCGGTTTTTCACTAAATACAGCCGATAATATTTTACGACTTGCTCCTATTTGTGATAACACATAATTGCTTGCTGTATTAGACGCTTTAAAAAGCAAATCTTTATCTTGATTCAGTTTAGTAAAGATAGCTGATAATTCATTTTCATCCTTGACAGGAAAAGCAGCGTTTATTGCTATAAGGTCACATGCTTCTTTAAATTTTCGATAATTAGGGCCAAAAATGATTGGCTTACTAAAAGTTGCAGCTTCTAATACATTATGTATCCCTTTACCAAAACCTCCCCCTATATAAGCCACCTCTGCATAATGATAAATATTTCGTAATATCCCTATGATATTAACAATTAATATTTTTACATCGGAGAAATCTGTTTCAGGAGAAACCTCAGAATAAAAAACACATCCTAAATTCTTATACAAATATTTTATTTGTTGTAAATGGGTTTCGTTGATTTCATGAGGGACAATAATCCATTTATAAGTATTGTTTTTTATGTAATCAAAAAGTAATTTTTCATCTTCTAACCATGAACTCCCGGCAAGCATTATACGATTATTTTCACAAAAGGAATCTATAATAGGATATTTCACAGCTTGTAATGTTGAAACTGTATCGAAACGAGTATCTCCATAGACCCCACATTGAGATATATTTATACTATTAAGCAATTTTTTCGACTCTTCATTTTGTGTAAAAAAATATGTGATTTTTTTTAATTCTTTGCGAAACCAAAATCCATAAAATTTGAAAAAACGTTGATTTTTTCTGAAAATAGCAGATACTACATAGAAAGGGATATGTTGTTTATATGCGTGATTAATATAGTTAAACCAATATTCATATTTTATAAAAAAGATATATTGAGGATGAACAATCGATAAAAACCTTTTTGCATTTTTAGGAGTATCTATTGGAAGATAGGTAATAATATCAGCTGAGGGATAGTTTTTACGTACTTCATATCCTGAAGGAGAAAAGAATGTTAACACTATTTTAAATTCAGGTTTTTTTTGTTTTAGCAACTCTATAAAGGCACGCGCTTGTTCAAATTCTCCCAATGAAGCACAATGTACCCAAATATATTTATCACTTGATTTACATTGTAAGAAAAGTTCATCAAAAACATTTTTTCTCCCTCTTACCCATAAACGTGCTTTTTCATTGTTAATCGACGCAATATGGATAAGTAAATTATAAAATCCGATAGCAAATGTATACATCAATCTCATACTTATCTAAAATAATAAGTATCTATATATTCTTTTTTATACAATGGAATAATCCATCCGAACTTTAATCCTATCATCGTATCAAAAAACTTACGGTTATCTTTCCCCATCAAATTAAAATCATAGGCTCTTTGACGATGTGAAAATATCTCATAAAATTCTACTCCTCCGTAAAAACAAGCAAACTTTGTATTCGATAAACGAGTATATCCGATATACTGATATAGTGAAAATCCAAGGGTTAAACGATCATATCCTTTTTTATATTCCTCAGTAAGAAAGGGGACTAAATTATCAGGATTTTTAATAAATACAAAACGCTGCACAGCTCCCACTCCTACTTTCAGATGTATCCCTGAATTTTGTTCTTTTTTACTTAACGGAAATATTTTACCTCCTTCTAAACGCAAGGACCAGCCTCTAGTATCTACTTCTATGTCAGCACCTGTACCATTACCATCCATAATCAATCCGGCACCGTTGGTAATCATAGAAAACATAGAGTCTACTCCTTTTACTTTACCTGCAAACATATAGTTAAATCCAGTTTCAACAGTCCAATTTGATTTAGTTTTAAAACTCAGATTTATCCCGACACCCATTAAATTACCGCTTTCTTTATATAAATCAGAATTTTTCAAGATAAAATTATAGGAATAATTTGCACTTACATACGCAATTAATCCGGAAGAATCAACTAATGATTGCCGAATTTGCACTTGTGAAAATGCTGAAAATATAAAAAAACACAAAAGAAAACAACTTACTATTTGTTTTCTAGGAACAAATAAATGATTCATATTGCATCAAAGAATTAAAATCCTTTGAGCTACAAACGATAAAAATAAATAAATATTTTAAATGGTTCCTATTTCTTTTCTTTATTAGGAACTTTAAAATTATAGGTAAATGAGAGGCCGAAATTTTCTTTAAATTGAACATGGTCTGTTGTCATTGGCTTTCCATCATAGCCAAGTTTGGGCGTTACACCATCTGCCTGATAAACAGCAAAACGAATGTCATAATCATAAATAATGGCTGTATACAAAGTAGCCATAAGCCATTTTGTAATCATAAAATTCCATCTCATTTCAAAATTGACATCTAAATTGAGGCTGTTATTATCCGCTTGATAATAAGGTTGCTTGATGTAGTCATAAAAAAGTTCAAGTTTAGTATCTAAATGAATTTTGGGATGAATATCATATTTATAGGCAACTTTCATAAAAGCACCAACCCCGATGTGCACTTTTTTCCCTGAATCCACAGCAAAACTATTGATAGGATAAAAACGATTATCTGTTTTAAAAGTGGTTTTACCTGTTATTGGAGAGATAAAAAATGACCACATAGGGCGTTTATATTCAATCCCTAAAGAAGTGATTAAATATCCGGGGGTCATAAAATTAGAGGTAAGTATTGTATCATTTTTATACCCTTGTGTCATTTGCGTTTGATATTTCACCAAAGCGCCCAAATTCCAATTTTTCCCAATAAGATATCCGAAATTTGTATTAAATTCCAATTTATCATCAGTTTTGGTATTGATTTTCGTTTCGAAATTGCGTTGAATTCCATAATTAACATCCAATACATTTTCCCAAAAAATCTTATTTTTGGCATATTTTAAAAAAATGTTACCTACACCTTTTACATTAATAGCAGGTACACCTCCGGCATTCCAATTTACCATATAATCTTGTCCGAAAGTAATAAGTGATGCTCCTCCAAAAATCCAAGTTTTTTCTTTAACCGTTGTATCTATTTTTTTAGTCACTTCAGAAGTAGTCGTTACAAGTTCCTTAACTTCCTGCGAATACATAGTTGTAATAAAAGCTAGCATAGCTAAAATTAAAAAATAAATTTTTGTTTTCATAAAGAATAAATTTTGTTAAATAAGTTATACAATACAAAAGTATATAAAATTCTTACAATTTAAATTGAAATGTTTAAAATTAATAAATATTCCGGAATTATTGATGTGTTTTTTGTATCATCATCATTCCATCACGTAAAGGGAGTATAAGATTTCTAACTCCTTTATCATCTTGTACATAGTTATTAAATTCCGAAATTGCTTTTGTGTCTTTATCTGAATGGGTTATTTCTTTTGAAATTTTTCCACTCCATAATACATTATCTACCAACATAACACCATTATTGTTTAAAGATGGCAAAAGCATTTTATAATAATTTAAATAATTAAATTTATCTGCGTCGATATAAATAATATCCCAGTATTCTTGCAAGGATGGAATCAACGTTAAAGCATCACCGATTAAAAGTTTTGTTTTAGATTCTATCTTTGCTTTTTTCAAATATTTAGTAATAATGGGAGATAATTCCATATTTTCTTCAATAGTATAAATCATTCCATTTTTATCTAATCCTTTGGCTAAACAAATGGTTGCATAGGCAGTAAATGTTCCTAATTCAAGTATGCGTTTTGGTTGAATAAGTTGGCTTATCATTTCTAAAAAAAGACCTTGACTATGACCGCTAATCATACGAGGTCTTATTGTTTTAAGATTTGTTTCCCGATATAATTCTTGTAAAACTGAATCCGGTTGGGTAGAATGGGATTCACAATAAGCTTCAATTTCCTCAGGTATAAGTGTAAACATGAGATTATTTTTTCTTGATTTCCAATCTATGTCCCATTTTTTCTTGTTTGGTATATAAATACTTCTCGTTGTATGTATTAGGTTCTATAATAAGGGGGACGATATCTTTGATGGTAATTCCATGACCTGCCAACCCGACACGTTTGGTAGGATTATTTGTAATCAAAAGAATAGTAGTTGCATAAAGGTCTCTCAATATTTGAGCTCCAATGCCATAATCACGTTCATCGGCACGAAATCCTAATTCCAGATTTGCTTCAACAGTATCTCGACCTTGTTCTTGCAAATGATAGGCTTTCAGCTTGTTGATCAAACCTATTCCTCTTCCCTCCTGATTCATGTATAATACTAAACCTTTCCCTTCTTTTTCTATCATTCTCATAGATTCATGAAGTTGATGCCCGCAATCACATTTACAAGAGCCAAAGATATCTCCGGTTGCACAAGAAGAATGAACACGGACTAAAATTGGTTCATCTTTTTCCCAATTACCTTTTTTTAATGCTAAATGAGTAATATTATTATTTAATTGTGAATAGGCTATTAATTTAAAGTTCCCGAATTCTGTTGGAAGATTAACCTCTTCTTCTCTTCGGATAAAAGTTTCCGTTTTTAAACGATACGCTATTAAATCCTGAATGCTAATTATTTTAATATTGTATTTTTTGGATACTTCCATTAATTCCGGTAATCGCGCCATGGTGCCATCTTCATTAATTATTTCTATTAATGCACCGGCAGGGTAAAGTCCGGCTAAACGCGCAAGGTCAACGGTAGCTTCTGTATGGCCTGCTCGTATCAATACTCCTCCATCTCTGGCACGTAGAGGATTAATGTGGCCGGGACGTCCTAAGTTTTCAGGTTTTGTAGCCGGATTGGCTAATGCATTAATGGTAGCTGCTCTATCATACATGGATACTCCTGTTGAACAGCCATTTCCTAATAAATCAACTGTAATTGTAAAAGGAGTTTCATGAAGAGAGGTGTTACTGCTTACCTGCATATCCAGTTCTAATTCTTTACAACGCTCTGCTGTTATGGGAGCACATAAAACACCTCTGCCGTAATTCATCATGAAATTTACTTTTTCAGGGGTTATTTTTTCTGCTGCAATAATAAAATCTCCTTCATTTTCTCTATCTTCATCATCGACAACAATTAGAAATTTTCCTTGTTTAAAATCTTCCAGTGCTTCTTCGATGGTGTTTAATTTAATTTCCATATATAAATAAAATAAGTTCTTTTTAAAAATAATTTAAATAAGAGTAATTGATTTTGAATGGTTTGTTATAATTACATCCACTTTTTTCTTTTGAAATAAATAATTAAACTCAAAACGATACTAATACATATCCCAATTATTATCCAAAAAGCGAAAGGTGTTTTTTCGAACGGTAAAGCAAGATTCATACCATATAAACCACTTATAAAAGTCAATGGTAAAACGATGGTTGAAATAATAGTAAGTGTACGCATAACTTCATTATTTCGATTGGCTTGGACAAATCCAAAAATAGAAGACAATGAATCTGTTAACTCTTCAAAATCTTCTATCATATCCCACATCTTTTGATACAAATCCAGGATATTACCCCAATAGTCTTCCATATCTTCTTTAGATTCAAAGCCTTTGATTTCACCAGATTCAAATTTATGAAAAACCCGTAATTGTGGTTTAAATATAGTATTTAATTGAATAATATTTTTTCGAATAATAGAAATTTTTTCAATGGTTTTTTCAGCATTTTTACTGAATAAATTTCTGTTTACTTCATCTATTTCGTGTCCTACCTGATTAATAAGAAGATAAGATTCATTAATCAAACGATTTAATATTGTATACAATACAGCATCACTTGATTTTGATATTAAATCGGAAAAAGCACCCGGATTACGTTTGTAATAATTAAATAAATCTTCAACCACCCAATGCGCTTGACCGATAGTTATAATATAATCTTTGCCCCAAAAGATTTTTACTTCTTTTGCTTTTACAAAACGTTTTAGATTATCAAAATGGGGAAAATGTAAAATCAGGAAATAATAATCGTCGTAAATATCTATTTTAGGTCGCTGCGTATAACTTCTGCAGTCTTCTATATCAAGAGGGTGAAAATCAAATTCTTTCTGTAAATCAATTAAATCTTCATCTGTGGGATTTTGAATATGTAGCCATTTTAATTTTTCAAACTTTAATGTTTCTATCATTTCTAATCCCTCCTTTAATTTAAGTTAATTTTACATGTTTTTTTGATTTTAGCGGTGCAAAAGTAAGCAAAAAATCTATAGAAAATAATTATTTACTATAGATTTTTTAATTTTATACATCAATCATAAATTGAATAAACTCTTATTGTTTGATAAATTTTTTAACGACTTTACCGTTTTTTAAATCTATATTAACAAAATACATTCCGGATTCTAAATAACTGATATCTATAAATTTTTCTTGACTGCCATTACCTTGTACAGATTTTATAGTTTTTCCTGTAATATCAATCAGATGAATGCAATTTATTTCATTTTTTATTGCGTTTATTATTAATTGATTACTTGCAGGATTTGGGTATACCTCTACGGAAAATTCTTTGTCGGAATTATTTTCTTTTATACTTACATCAAATTGTGCTCCGCTTACAATATCACTTCTATATTCAATTTCAACATAATTCTTATAATTAAAATCATTTGTTAATGCAACGAATGTTTTTCCTGTTTTATGCAAAGGGATTTCAAGTGTTCCGTCCGGTTTTTGTGCAAAGGTATAGGTAGATGTTACATTTGCTGTACCTGAAGACATAAAAGTATTCATTTCGGCTTCTGTTAAAATATGTGCATTCAGAAAGGCATTTCCACCAGTACGCTCATAAAAAGTAGATGCTTGTCCGTCAACAGGATTTTTATCTGTGGTAATATTTTTTGCACTAAAACTAATTTTCAGACTATTATTTGCTTCATATACATCTTTTTTCATCTCTACCCTACTTCTTGATTTCGGATTAGAGGGCATAACAAAAGTCGGATTATATGTTTTACCCACTGTAGTATTTGTATTAATAAGTACATATACTTGATCGCTTACTGTTGGGAACGATCCAAATTTTGGATGAGATATTTTCATATAATATTTTTTTCCTGTTCCTATAGGAGTAAGAATTCTTCCAGTAGCATCAGTCCAAAGATAACCGGCCGATCTGATATAGGTAGTCCCATATTGTGTATTAGTAGAATATAAATTAACCCTAACTCCGTCTATGGGTTTTCCAAGTGAATCAACTATAGTTAAATCAAGCATAGCACTTGGTTGGGTTTCAGAATAACAATCGGAAACATTAAACAATGATCCGTCAGGTATGTACCCTTGAACCAATGAACTATTCCATCCATAATGACCGTATTCCTGCATATTTGTCATTCCCCAGTAATAGGGTCTTCCGGGAGAGCAACCACCTCTAAAAAACTCAAAATGATGCCAAATATCATCACCGCCATCATGAAACATTCCCCAAACATGGTCATCACAAAAATCTCCTATATGCATCAAAGGTATTAAACACGTTCTGGCTGCAGCTCCAACCAGTAACGCATCTTCATGACAATTTCCAATATGCTTCCAAGCAATATGATTAGGTTGTGAAGGTCGATAATCATTTGCATCGGTAACATCCATAGGAATACATCGTGAACACCAATTACCCAATACATTCATTGCATCATCGGTAGCCTTAAAATCTCTGTTAAAAAGATAAATTGTCATCGATTCATTCCATAAATAGTCAGGCATTTGCATAATTTCTCCTAAACGTGGAATGGTATCAATAGTAATGGTATCGTAATTACCCGATGCATCTACAATTTTATATCCCGAAATGTTTACAGAACGATAACTATAAGTGGTATCCGGATCATACCATAAATATTCTCTCCATCCGTATCCCCAAGTTCTTTGACCAGTAGAAGAAACATTATCGGTTACATATAAACCTTCCTGTTCAATTTTAGGCATAACAATGAATTGATAATAATAATACGGATTAATTTCTCGCCATATAAAATTACTTCCCTGTTTTATTTTATATTCAGTCGTCGTTTTCCAATCGCTTGTATTTGTATCACCTTTTTCTACCAGTCGTACATATTTCAATGAATCGGCAAAAGCATAAATCATTTCGACATTTTTAATTAAATAATTCCAATCATTCGTAAAGCGACTATCTTTCAATACTTCATAAGGCAAATAGGCAATCATAAATGCCACTTCATCTAAATATTGTTTAGGTGTTTCGTTTAATACATTTACCATTTTTGTGCGATGGGTAGTATTTTCAATGATTCTAAATTTAAATTTTAAATCATAATGCAACCATTCAGGTACCCTTGCTATTGCTGCTTGAATATCTTGAGGTAACAAAGGAAATAATGAAGAATCTTCTTTTACACTACTATTTTCAACTTCAAAAATGATTGCTTCTCCCGGTTTTAAAATGCGTTTATTGGTATAGTCGGTTGTTTTTGCTTCTTTTTGCAAATTTTGAAATGCATGATGCACATCCCATTGTAAATTTACTTCTTCGATAGATTGATTATTAATCTTTAAAGGGCTCATCAAAGTCCCAGTTGGTTCGGAAGGTTCATTTGCTTTATAAATCTGAATGTTTGTTTTATCATTAGTTTCTGTTTGGGCTATTGTTATCTTATTTCCAAAAAATGAAAAGAACAATAAGCTGATAAAAATTACTTTCCGTTTCATAAATACAAATTTTTTTATTAAATTATAATTAACTACTGCAAAAGTACATTTTTATTTGTTTAAAAATAACTATTTAAGAAGTTTTATTTCAATGTATGGTATTTTTTGGATAGTATTGCAAAAATCAGAGATGTTTACTTTATGAGGACATGAAAGTTGTATATCTAAATTTTTATTTAAATCATAAACTCGAAACTGTACAGGAGTATTTCCTTTTGAAATTTTAAAGAAATTATTAAAATCATAGATTAATTTTTCATCTATATAATCTAAGTTAAGCTGAATACTAATACTTTTTGTATACGTCTCTAAAACATTGTCTAACAATTGTATGTTTATAACTTTATAATCGAAATCATCATCAAATTCACCTTTTCGTTCATATCGTAATTCGCTTTTAACATCTATATAAACAAATTCATTTATCTGAAAGAAATGCTGTAATTTAAGATAATTTTCTCCAAAAAGCGACAATGTTATTTTACTATCATAATCTTCAACGGTAATGCGTCCATATTTTTTTCTTTTAGCTGTTTCACCTATAAAGACTTCTGTTATTACGCCTGCCACTGAAACAATTTGTCCTCTAATTCCCATTTTTCTAAGCATTCCTTCTTCATGAAGAGAAGATATTTTACAGCTGGCAAAATTAGTTATTTCCAATTTATATTTATCTAAAGGATGTCCCGATATATAAAAGCCGCATATTTCTTTCTCATGATGCAATTGTTGCAAGTCAGTCCAAGGCTCACATTTTGGGAATTCAACGCCTTGATTATTGTCTGATGACGTAAGTTCATCAAACATAGATATTTGTGTTGAATTTAATTTAGATTGATAGGTGGACCCGTAACGGATTAATTTTTCGATAAACGAACTATTGTCTACTTCAGCAAAAAATTGGGCTCGATGAATATTTCCAAAGGAATCGAATACTCCGGCCATAGCTAAAGCTTCTAAGCATCTCTTATTACATGTACGAAGATTGATTCTTTGAATAAAATCTATTACAGAAGTGAAAATTCCATTTTGGGAACGTTCGTTAATAATGGCTGTAGAAGCAGCTTCTCCAACACCCTTTAAGGCAGCTAAGCCGAACCGGATTTCTCCTTTTGAATTTACGGTAAAATGTAATTCTGATTCGTTAATATCTGGACCTAAAACCGGAGAGCCTATTCTTTTACATTCATCAATTAAAATTGAAATTTGAGAAATATCGCTGATATTATGCGTTAAGTTGGCAGCTAGAAATTCAGCCGGATAGTGTGCTTTCAAATAAGCTGTTTGATATGCAATCCAAGAATAACAAGTGGCATGAGATTTATTAAAGGCATAATTAGCAAATTCGGTCCAATCTTTCCAAATTTTTTCCAATTTTTCTTTTGGTCCAAAACCTCTATCTAAAGCTCCTTTAATAAATTTAATTTTTAAAGTTGCCATTTTATCTTTTAATTTTTTCCCCATGACTTTTCTAAGTTCATCGGATTGCCCACGTGTAAACCCTGCGAGATCTCTGCTTAAAAGCATAACTTGCTCTTGATAAACCGTTATTCCATAGGTTTCTTTTAATCGTAATTCCATTTCGGGAAATTCATATTCTATTTCTTCTTTACCTTGTTTACGATGAATAAACTGTGGAATATACTGCATAGGACCCGGTCGATATAGGGCATTCATTGCTATTAAATCTTCAAATTTTGTAGGTTTTAATTCCCTCAAATATTTTTGCATACCTATCGATTCAAACTGAAAAGTACCAATAGTTGCTCCCTCACTGAATAATCTATAGGTTTTTTCATCATCAATAGGAATATTATCAATATCAATACTGATTTTTTTTGATTTCTTAATATTTGAAAGTGCTTCATTGATAATGGATAATGTTTTTAATCCTAAAAAGTCCATTTTTATCAATCCGACACTTTCTATAACTGACCCTTCGTATTGCGTTACCAATAATTTTTTATTGGAATCTTTATCTTTTGCGGTACATAAAGGAACCACATTTATTAAATCTTCTGCACCAATGATAATTCCACAAGCATGTACCCCGATTTGACGGACGGTTCCTTCTAACATACTCGCATATTTTAACGTATCCGATATCATTTTATCTTCCGAGGCAAATGCCATTTTCAACTCGGGAACCATTTCAATACTATTTTTTAGATTTACTTTGGGAATTTTCCCTGTTTTTGGATCTTCCGGTAAGCGATTGGGTATAAATTTAGCCAATTTATTGGCAATATCCAAAGGAACATCTTGTACACGAGCAACATCTTTTATGCTGGATTTTGCAGCCATAGTTCCATAAGTAATTATATGAGCTACTTTTTCTTCCCCATATTTTTCAGTAACCCAATCCAACACTTTTCCTCTTCCTTCATCATCAAAATCTATATCAATATCCGGCAAAGATATTCTGTCGGGATTTAAAAAACGTTCAAAAAGTAAATCATAACGCATAGGATCAATACTGGTAATTTGCAAACAATAGGCTACCACAGAACCAGCTGCTGACCCTCTACCTGGCCCAACAGTAACTCCCATGTTTCTAGCTGCCTGAATCAAATCTTGTACTATTAAAAAATAACCCGGATACCCCATATCACGCATTACTTTTAATTCAAATTCAATACGTTCAATAATATTCGCTGATACATTTTCTCCATACCTTTGTTTGGCGCCTATCATTGTTAGTTCTTTCAAATAATCGGATTCAAGTTTGATACGATATAATGCATCTATTCCTCCTAACTTCTCAATTCTTTCTTTTGCTGCTTTATCTACTAGTTCAAATTCTGCTATTAGATCTTCTTTACTATATTTTTGTTTATGAGTTTCCAAGGTTCCGAATTCGACTGGAATTTCAAATTTAGGCATCATTGCTTCGTGATTGATATCATAAAAGTCTACTTTATCAACTATTTCCTGAGTGTTTTCCAATGCTTCTGGTATATCACTAAAAATTAATGCCATTTCTTCAGGTGTTTTTAACCATTCCTGTTGAGTATAGCGCATTCTATCTGTATCTTCTAATTTTTTTCCTGTACTCAAACATATCAAGCGATCATGGGCTTCGCCATGTTCTTCTTCAACAAAATGTACATCATTCGTAGCGATTAATTTTGTATCTGTATCTCTTGCTAATTGCATTAAATAAGCATTTTGATTCATTTGTTGCTTATATACAGTAGTGTCAGCGCCTTTTTTTTCGGTTTGATGCCGTTGTAATTCCAAATAATAATCCTCTTTGAAAATTTCTTTAAACCATAAAATTGCTTCTTTGGCTGCTTCATAATTATTAGCTTCTATTTTTTTATGAATTTCCCCTGCTAAACAAGCGGAAGATACTATCAATCCTTCCTTATATTTTTCGAGTATTTCTTTGTCAATACGTGGCCGAAGGTATTCCCCTTCTATCCAAGCCAAAGAAACTAATTTACATAGATTATAATATC
The DNA here is from genome assembly GCA_017994425.1 of Bacteroidales bacterium. GTDB lineage: Bacteria > Bacteroidota > Bacteroidia > Bacteroidales > WCHB1-69 > UBA5266. The sequence continues at coordinate 25,021 of JAGOKS010000008.1, forward strand.
CTATTTTATTTTTTGCCAATAAAATAAGGTGATCTCCACTTATGTTTTCCCTAAATTCTTTTATAAAGCGACTTCCTTCTGGATTGGAAGGTGTTTTTCGAGTTACATACACTTCACAACCAAAAATAGGTTTAAAAATATTTTTTTTCTTTGTTTCTATTAACTTTTGTAATTCAATAATCTTCTCTGTTTGTTCATTCTCAGCTATTAACTTTTTAATGTCTGATTCTATCTCTTTTATCTCACTATTAATAGCAGCATTAATTTTTGAAACATAATCAAAGAATTCTTTTATACCAAACATATTTCCATGATCCGTCAATGCAAGTGCATTCATACCGGAAGCGATGCATTTATTAACTAATCCTGATATTGGAGACATCCCATCCAAAATAGAATAGGTAGAATGAACGTGCAAATGAGTGAAATTTGGCATATATTTTTGATTTTAAGTATTATGTATTTGCATTAATCTGTTTTCAAAATTACACATTTATATGTTCAAATTAAAGCATTGTTGATAACTTTTTATAAAACATTCTATTTATCTCTGTAAATAAAGATTTTATTTTTTATACACTTAAGAATATATATTTATCTTCAATTTATATTTATTGATAAAATTAAAATAACAGAAAAATATTGTATTTTTGTAAATATAGGTTCAGAAAGTAATTATGCTATAAATAGCGGATAATAAGAATAATATTTAAGTACATGAAAAAAATAATTGAATGTGTTCCTAATTTCAGTGAAGGCCGCAATATGGAATTGATTCATCAAATAACGGCTGAAGTAGAAAAAATAGAAGGCGTAAAGTTACTAGACATTGATCCGGGTGTAACAACAAACCGTACAGTAGTAACTTTTGTTGGTTCTCCGGAAAAAGTATGTGAAGCAGCATTTCAATGTATTAAAAAAGCTCAAATATTAATAGATATGCGTAAACATAAAGGGGATCATCCCCGATTTGGAGCTACAGATGTTTGTCCCTTAGTACCTGTATCTAACATCAGCATGGAAGAAACGATATTTTATGCCAGAAAATTAGCTGAACGAGTTGGTAATGAATTAAATATTCCCGTATATTGTTATGAAAACGCAGCCTTTGAAGAAAAATACCGCAATTTAGCAAATTGTCGACAAGGTGAATATGAAGGATTAAAAGATAAAATTGCAAGCAAAGAATGGAAACCGAGTTTTGGACCTAGCGTTTTTTCGGAAAGCGTTGCTAAATCCGGTGCAACGGCAATAGGAGCCAGAGACTTTCTCGTCGCTGTAAATTATAATTTAAATACAACCTCTACTCGTCGAGCGAATGCCATTGCTTTTGATGTAAGAGAAAAAGGCAGACCTGAAAGAGAAGGAAATCCAATTACGGGTAAGATAAAAATAGATGAAAATGGAAATCAAATAATGATACCGGGTACTTTAAAAGCAACAAAAGCTATCGGTTGGTTTATAAAAGAATATGGAATAGCACAAGTATCCATGAATTTAACCAATATTTCTATCACTCCTTTACACATTGCCTTTGATGAAATTTGTCGCTGTGCTCAAAATAGAGGAGTACGAGTTAGTGGGTGTGAAATAGTAGGATTAGTACCCAAAAAAGTATTAATAGATGCCGGTAAATATTATCTACAAAAACAACAACGTTCCCTTGGAATTTCAGAACAAGAAATAATAAAAATTGCTGTTAAATCTATGGGATTAGATGATTTAAAACCATTTAACCCTTCCGAAAAAGTAATTGAATACTTATTGGAAGCTGAGTCGAAAGAAGCAAAATTAGTTGACATGAGCTGTGCAGCTTTTGCCGATGAAACAGCAAGTGAAAGCCCTGCTCCGGGAGGTGGCTCAATTTCTGCCTATCTGGGAGCATTAGGTGCTGCTCTCGGAAGCATGGTAGCTAATCTTTCGGCTCATAAACCCGGCTGGGATGAACGCTGGGAAGAATTTTCTCAATGGGCAGAAAAAGGCGAAAAATTAAAAAATGAATTGTTGTTCTTAGTTGATGAAGATACCCGATCATTTAATAAAATTATGGATGCTTTCGGATTGCCAAAAACGAATGAAGAAGAAAAAAACATACGTTCTCTGGCTATACAAGAAGCGACTAAATATGCCATCGACGTTCCTTATAAAACGATGTGTAAAGCGTTTGAAGCCTTTGAAATATGTCATGCAATGGCCGATTTCGGCAATCCAAACTCTGTTTCGGATGCCGGTGTAGGTGCCTTATGCATACGTTCCGCTGTTTTAGGGGCTTATTTGAATGTAAAAATCAATGCTTCTTCTTTAAAAGACAAAAACTTTGTGGATGAAATTTTGCAAAAAGCAAATAAAATCTATACGGATACTTTGCAGAAAGAAGAAGAAATATTAAACATGGTATATAAAAAATTGTAATTTTTCATTAAAAAAACGGCGAATTTCCTCTAAGTTGGTTCATTTAATTAAGACAATTCTTTTTGCAAATGTATCATTTTATTTGTTTCAAAAAAATAAATGCATATATATCACTCCTACGGAGTTTGAACAGAATGAAGCGGGTGAATTCAAATCACCCGTTTATGATATCGGCGTTAATCCGTTGTATCAAGTATAATTCTTAATTTTTAATTCCCCCTTCTTATACCTGTTTTTCGGACTTTCCCATCTCTTTACAAAAAGCTCTCAGACTTTTTAGAAAAAGCTCTCAGACTTTTTGGAAAAAGCTCTCAGACTTTTTTGGAAAAGCTCTCAGACTTTTTTAGAAAAGCTCTAGAGCTTTTTTTGTCAAGCCTTTTTTTGTCTAAAAATTGATTTTTGGAAGGATTTTTCCATAGCATTCAGTACTTCTCCTTGTAACATCTAAAAAGGATTGCCTTTTAACAAGACAATCCTTTGAAAACTTTGCTTACAATTTTTTACCTATGTAAAAAACATAGCCGTAAAATGCTTTGTACAAATCATAGATTTTTCTTTCATGACGTTGAAATTCAACTAATTGTTTCGCACTCTGATTGCCGGCATGTTTTTGCAAAAACATGTCTTCGATTTTAGTTTGAGGAAGATGATACTCTTCGGTCCAACAATTATCGGGTAAACAAAAAGCAGCTACGGGAATATATCCGGCTTGTTGCAATTGAGTTACTTTAACCGGAATAGTATCTATTTCAGGATAGGCATCCATCCAAAAATCTTCAATTTCTTTGGGTCGTTTATCGGTAAACCACGAGGCTTCGGTAATGGCGATGTATCCGTCTTTTTTTAGAAATTTTCGCCATTCGTTTATCCCACGTTGATAACCTATATGATAAATAGACCCTTCTGCCCAAATTACGTCTAATCCTTCTTCTTGAAAAGGAAGTTCAAACATGGAACCTATTTCTCCTTTTACTCTATGGGAAAGATTTAATTTTGAGGCATTTTGATTAAACTTTGTAATAAACTCCGGAAAAATATCCAATCCGATAATTGTTCCCGTAACAGCTTGAGCAAGTGTCATGGTTTGTCCACCGGTACCGCAACCAATGTCGGCTAATTTAGATTCTTTTGAAAGATTATCTATAAAACTCAAAGCTTTTAGTGTTACTTCAGGACTTCCCGGTCCTTGTCGTTCAACGTTTGAAAAATATTCACAAATCATTTGCATGTCAAATTCGTGAATGGATGTATTTTCGTTACTCATATCTTTAAATTTTTTGTGTGAAACGTTTGATAAATCATATTATCAAAACTTTCAACCGTTAATAATAAATTAAAATGAAATTATACCCGAAAACGATTTCGAGTTGAAAAAAATAAGATAATCTTCAATTTTTTATTGAAGATTATTATCTTACAATATCCATACTATATGTTAACATCCAATAATTTTAGACTGCAAAAATAGTATTTTTATGAATAAAAAAATTAATTTTTAAAAATTATTTACAGCTTTGTGGATTTTAAGCAACTTGACAAGTAACTCTTCCAGTTGATTAAGTGGAAGCATGGTTGTTTTATCTGAAAGAGCTTCTTCGGGATGAGGATGTGTTTCTATGAAAATACCGTCAAAACCGGCAGCGATACCGGCTTTTGCCAAGGTTTCAATCAATGTACGTTTGCCTCCCGTTGTTCCCGATGCTTGATTGGGCTTTTGCAGTGAATGTGTAACATCTAATATTACTGGACATTTATTTTTTTTCATGGCTTCAATTCCGCAAAAATCTACAATTAAATCCTGATATCCAAAAGTGGTTCCTCGCTCTGTAATCAGTACGTTGTTATTTCCTGCAGAGCGAATTTTTTCAACAGCAAATTGCATGGCTTCGGGAGAAACGAATTGTCCTTTTTTCACATTTACCGGTTTTCCTGTTTTAGCAGCCGCAAGCAACAAATCGGTTTGTCGGCATAGAAAAGCAGGTATTTGCAACACATCTACATACTTAGCTGCCAAGGCGGCATCAGCTTCACTATGAATATCGGTTAAAACGGGAAGATGTAATTTATTTTTAATTTCTGCCAGCAATTCCAAACCTTTTTCATTGCCTATGCCCGTAAAAGAATGAAGACTTGAACGATTTGCTTTTCGATACGATGCTTTAAAAATAAAAGGAATTTTTAATTTATCTGTAATCTTTTGTATTTCAACTGCAATTTCCAGTGGCATGGATGCATTTTCTATAACACAGGGACCGGCAATCAAAAAAAAGTTACCGGATGAAGAATGGTTTATAAAAGGCAATTGTTGAGCAATATCATTCATAATTTCTTTAGTTTATAAGTGTTTAAAAAACGAAAAAAAATTTGGTTTATTTTAAATATCCGTATCGGATTCATTATACGTATATTCTTCGGCAATATATTGATAAGGATATATTTCGGCATAAAGCTTTCGTACTTCTTTAACTACAATATCTCGTAAAATATCGATATTGTGTTTCTTCTTTGCGGAAATAAAAACCGTTGGTAATCCGGTTTTTGCCATCCATGTATTGCATAATTCCGACAATGAAATATTTTTTTTAATACGTGGTGTTAAATCGTCTGCCTCTTTTTCAATCCATGTATACTTGTCTATTTTATTAAATACCAAAATAACCGGTTTATTTGAAGATTTCAATTCAAAAAGAGTTTGTTCTACCACTTTTATTTGTTCTTCAAAATCCGTATGGCTGATATCAACAACATGCAATAACAAATGGGTTTCGCGAACTTCATCTAAGGTAGATTTGAACGATTCCACCAAATGATGGGGCAATTTACGAATAAAACCCACTGTATCGGACAATAAAAATGGAACATTCTGATAAACAACTTTTCTGACTGTTGTATCCAAGGTAGCAAACAATTTGTTTTCGGCAAACACTTCGGCATCGCTCAACACATTCATCAAAGTAGATTTTCCTACATTGGTATAACCTACCAATGCTACGCGTACAAATTTCCCTCGGTTTTGGCGTTGAGTACTTTTTTGAACATCAATTTTTTCTAATTTCTCTTTCAAAAATGAAATACGATCACGAATAATTCGTCTGTCTGTTTCGATTTCCTTTTCTCCTGGACCACGCATGCCAATACCTCCGCGTTGTTTCTCCAGGTGTGTCCACATACGCGTTAGTCGTGGTAAAAGATATTCATATTGAGCTAATTCTACTTGTATTTTTGCATGAGCTGTTTGTGCACGTTTGGAGAATATGTCCAATATTAAACGCGTGCGGTCTATCACCTTGCATTCGGGTAAAATACGTTCGATATTACGAATTTGTGCCGTATTTAATTCATCGTCGAAAACAAGTGTTTTTATTTCATTTTCAATAACATATTCTTTTACTTCGTTCATTTTTCCGGAACCCAAATAGGTACGGCTGTCGGGATGTTCCAAATTTTGAATAAATTGTTTAACGACTTTTCCTCCGGCAGTATCAACTAAAAAAGCTAATTCTTCCAAATACTCTTTTGTTCGCTCTATTGTCTGATGCGCTGTTACCAAACCTATAATTACCGTTAATTCTTTTGATTCCATCATTAATTTCTAAATCCAATTATTTCTCTCACTTCACGGATGGTTTTACGGGCACTTTTTCGGGCTTTTTCGGCACCTGTATTCATAATTTCTTCTATCAACTTATCTTGAGCCGAAAGTTCTAAAATACGTTCTCGTATCTCTGAACAGAAGGCAACAATATCATCAGCCAATTGTTTTTTCAAATCTCCATAACGAATAGAACAATCGTTATAGGCATTTTCAAAAAATGTCAAGGTTTCTGCAGAAGAGACATGCTGCATAATAGTAAACAGATTTTGTATTTCCTGCGATTTTTCATGATTTGGAGTAGTTGGACCGGCATCGGTTTTGGCTTTCATCACTTTTTTACGAATAATTTCAGGACTGTCAATTAAATATATAGCATTTCCTTCCGATTTACCCATTTTCAAACTGCCGTCTAATCCCGGGATTTTCACTAAATTTTCACCAAAATTATAGGCTTGAGGCTCTTTAAAATAATCTACTTTATACAAACGATTGAAACGGGAAGCAAATAAACGCGTCATTTCCAAATGTTGTTCCTGATCTTTGCCGACAGGCACTTTATCCGCTCTATGAATTAAAATATCAGCAGCCATTAACGAAGGATAGGTTAATAATCCGGCATTGACATTGTTAGGCTGTTGACGGATTTTTTCTTTAAACGAAGTACATCTTTCCAATTCGCCAACGTAGGCATTCATATTCAGGAATAAGTATAATTCAAGCACTTCGGGAACATCACTTTGAAAATATAAAGTGGCAATTTCAGGGTCTAAGCCTACGGCCAAATATTCTATCAATACTTGTTTTGCACTATTTTTTAAGTTATCCGGAGTCGGATGCGTAGTTAAAGAATGATAATCAGCAATAAAGAAAAAACATTTATTTTCATATTGCATTTTTACAAAATTCTTCAAAGCCCCGAAGTAATTTCCCAAATGTAAATTTCCCGTTGAACGGATTCCGCTTAAAACTGTTTCCATAATTTTTATTTTCTAATTAAATTCCCAAAAAGCATATGCTTGTTTTAACGTTTTTTTCGTCAAAAACATATTTTTTATTTTTTCTTTTTCCAGATAGTAAACATTTTTAATTCCTGCCTGATACATTGCTAACAAACACATATTACAAGGTTTTTCACTCATGTATACGACAAAATCTTTTAATAAAAACCTATGCATTTTCAATCTTGTTTTACGAATAGCAAACACGGCTGCATGCGCTGTTGGGTCATCCTCATCTAATGTTTTAGAAGCACAGCTATACACAACTTCTTTCCCACAAGCTATCACAGCTCCCGCCAGACAGCAACGGTCTTTTCCGTTGGCGACAACTACACTCTTTTCAATATTCGCCTTGATATTGTCTGACATAGAATTTATTTTTATTAAACATTGCAAAATTACACGAAAAAATTAGTTTAAACGAAAAATGAAAACTAAAAACAAAAAAATATTATCTTTGCAAAAATTAGTATTTCAATGATGAATATTGAAGAAGTCAGATTATATTGTTTATCCAAAGAAAAAACCGAAGAAAGTTTTCCTTTTGATGATGAAACGCTTGTATTTAAAGTAAATAACAAAATGTATGCTTTATTATCTTTATCCGGAGATGCAAGGCTTTCATTGAAATGTAATCCTGAAAAAGCCCTTGAATTGCGTGAATATCATCCGGAAATTACACCCGGCTATCACTTGAATAAACAACACTGGAATACCATTGATTTAAACGGAAATTTACCTAATTCTCTCATTAAAAAGCTTATTAATCATTCCTATACATTAATAAGTAATCCATCGAAAAAGTGAAAAAATTATTTATAATCCACTTATCAATATTTACTTTTAATATACTTTTGTAAAACCAATTTAACCTAAAAATTTAATTTATGAAAAAATGTATTCTTTGTTTAATGTGTAGTTTGTTCATGCAATTGAACGCACAAGAAATTCAATTAGTGAAAAACATCAATCTTTCGGGAAATGCTAACATTTCGCAAATGACTCTATTTAACGGAAAAATGTTTTTTTCAGCAACCGATGGCACTAATGGTCAAGAATTATGGGTGAGCGATGGAACCGAAAGCGGCACGTATATGTTTAAAGACATTAATCCTTCAGGTTCATCAAATCCCAAAGAATTAAAAGTATGTAACGGAAAATTATTTTTTCAAGCTTCTCTAGACGGTGGTGCTACTCCCAAACTATGGGTCAGTGACGGAACAGAAGCCGGAACAATAGATATAAGTAATAATTGTCATTCACCACAAGAATTTACTGCCTATAACGGAAAAGTTTATTTTGCTGCTACTAATAATGATTACGGAACTGAATTCTGGGAAACTGATGGAACAAAAACAGGAACAAAAATAGTAAAAAACATTCAAACCGTTCCTTACGATGGAATAAGTAGTGAACCCGCTTGTTTTACAGTATTTAACAATAAAATATATTTTGTGGCTAAAAACAATGCTACCAGTTTTCAAATTTATGAAAGCGATGGAACAGAAGCCGGAACAATTGTTTATTCTAAATTTCCAAATTTGGGACAGTCTACTTCCATGAAATTTTTTGTTTGCAATGGAAAAATGTTTTTTAGTGCCATTGAAAATAATGGAGATTTTGGCTTCTTCTTATATGTTACAGATGGCATTAATGACGTTGAAAAACTAGCTATTAATGGAACTGATTTTTCAAATCCTTCAGGTTTTTTTGAGTGGAATAATCAAGTAGTCTTTACTGCTTTTACCAATGACTATGGGAATGAATTATGGATAAGCGATGGTAGTACTGCCGGAACAAGAATGATAAAAGATATATATCCGGGAACAGAAAGTTCTTGGGCTAAAGAATTTACATTGTATAACAATAAATTATATTTTACTGCCGCCGATACCCTTTCCAATATGGAATTATGGGTGAGTGATGGCACTACAACCGGAACAGTAAAAGTAAAAGAAATAAATACAAATACGAATAATTTACGACAATCTTCGCCCTCCGAATTTAAAATCTTTAACAATAAATTGTATTTTACTGCAAAACCTAATTTAAATCAAGTTTATTTATTTGAAAGTGATGGTAGTTCAACCAATACTTTTCAAGTTGACACTTCTATTATTTCTGCATATCCTCCAAGTTTTAATCCAGAAGTTCAAAATTTATTTTTGTCGGAAGATTGTTTATACTTTTTAGCAAAATATACTAATACCTATTTAATGTTATATAAACTTTATATTCCTTTAGAAGCACCTGTGGCATTACCTTCAACAGATTTGGATGAAAAGGAATGTACGTTTATTGCACATTGGTCTTCCGTTGCAAAAGCTGATTATTACTTATTGTATGTCTCCATTCATCCTGATTTTTATGAATATTGGGAAGGTTATGATGGGCTAGTCGTATATGATACTTTTCAACTAGTAGATGTCGTATCTAATTGTACTCCTTATTATTATAAAGTTGCTGCCGTAAATGCATTTGATACTAGTGATTTCTCAAATATAATCAGTGTCCAAGTGGGTGGTTCAATTGATGAAGCTAAGATGTATGGATTAAAATTTTATCCAAGTCCTGCTAAAAATCAATTATTTATTTCATTAGAAAATGATATAATAGAAAAAATTGTAATCATTGATATAAACGGAAAAACCATTGCTCTTCAAACGTTAGATAACAATCATGCAAATATAGATGTATCGTATTTACCTGCAGGAATTTATATGTTGAAAATATTTGTAGGGGAACACTCTATAAATCAAAAATTTATAAAAGAATAAATAAGCTAACAATATCCTAACAGTTCTTCAGGCTTTTCAATGATGATATCAGCTCCGGCTTGAAGGAGTTCTTCTTTGCTTCGAAAGCCCCATAAAACACCAATGCTTTTTAACCCGGCATTATGAGCAGTAAGCATATCTATCGAAGTATCTCCAACATATAGCGTGTTTTCTTTTGTAATACCGGTTTTATGTAAAATATCAACTACAATTGCAGGATCAGGTTTTGGAGGAATTTTTTTGCGTTGTCCGAAAACAGCATCAAAATTAATCCCTGGAAAATAAAAATCCATCATTTTTTCCATTATTTCATGTGTTTTGTTTGAAGCAACGGCTATTTTTATTTTTCTTTTTTGAATCGTTCTCAATAATTCAATAATTCCTTGATAGGGAGCTGTTTTATCATATTTATGAATTTCATAATGTTTCATAAACTCGCTTTTAACTTCCTCAATAAAAGAATCTTCTCTTTTATTTTCAGGAATAATACGTTCAATAAGCTTACGAATTCCGTCTCCCACAAAAAAGCGATAAGCATTTACGGGATGTTCCGGAAATCCATAAGTTCTTAAAATGAAATTACCGCTTTCTGCTAAATCGTCCAAGGTATTTAATAAGGTGCCGTCTAAATCGAAAATAATTAATTCTGTTTTCATAAATTAAACTTTGACTTTGTATATGGAACCACATTTAGTTTCGAAAAAATCCCTTTTAAATACTTATAATACCCTACAATACTAATCATAGCTGCATTATCAGTTGTTAATTGAATAGGAGGAATATATACCTTCCAATTTTTTTCCAAGGCTGTTTTATTCAGAAGTCTTTGCAAGCCAGAATTAGCTGAAACACCACCGGCAATGGCTATGTGATGGATATTATAATCATTTGCCGCTTTCATTAATTTTTTTATCAAAGAAGTACATATAGCTTTTTGGATAGAGGCACATAAATCTGCAGTATTTTCTTTGATAAAATTGGGATTTTCTTTCAATTTATCACGCAAAAAGTATAAAAAAGAAGTTTTCAATCCGCTAAAACTATAATTATAATCTGATATCGTAGCCTGACTAAAAACAAATTTTTCTGGATTTCCTTTTTGTGCCCATTGGTCAATAACAGGACCTCCCGGATATTCGAATCCAAGTATTTTTGCTGCTTTATCAAAGGCTTCACCGGCTGCATCATCGATGGTTGAGCCTATCATTTTCACATCAAAATAATCTTTAACAAGCATTATTTGAGTATGCCCGCCTGAAACAAGCAAACAAAGAAATGGAAAAACGGGATACTTGTCTTTTTCGTTTTTAATAAAATGAGATAATATGTGAGCTTCCAAATGATCGACTTCAATAAGTGGTATTTTTAACGCATAGGCACAAGCTTTTGCAAAAGCATTCCCTACTAACAAAGAGCCCAGCAATCCCGGTCCTCGTGTGTAAGCTATCGCTGAAAGTTGAGATAAGGATACATTGGCTTTTTTCAGGGCAGTATCCACAACCGGAATTATATTTTGTTGATGCGCACGGGATGCTAATTCCGGAACAACACCACCATATTGAGCATGAACATTTTGATTGGCTATTACATTGGAAAGTAATTGATTGTTCAATAGTACAGCGGCAGAGGTATCGTCACAAGAAGATTCAATGCCTAAAATATATACACTCACGTAAATGATAATTACATAGCTTCTTCGTCAGCAGGAGCTTGTTGTTCAGGTGTTGCCGTATTAGGAGCTGTTTGTTGAATGGGAGCAGATGTTGTTTGAGCAGTTTGAGCTTTACTTTTTATTCCTTCATTTTCCTTATTTTTTGTTACGTCTTTAGCTAAAAATCCGGAAATAAAGGAAAGTACAACAATAATTACGGCTAATGTCCAGGTCGTTTTCTCTAAAAAATCGGCCGTTTTTCTTACTCCCATAATTTGATTCGAAGATGAAAACTCTGAAGCCAACCCTCCACCTTTTGAATTTTGCATTAAAACAACTAATCCTAATAATATGGAAGCAATAATGATGATAATTATAACTGCAGTATACATTTTTATTCTTTCTTAATTTTTTTGACTATTCTTTTTTTCTTTTAATTCTGTAATCAAGTTTGCAAAAGTACTACTTTTTTCGGGATATCGTGTCATTAATGCCTTATAAATTTTTATAGCGTTGTCATAATTCCCCTGTTCTTTATAAATATTTGCTAATGTTTCACTTACAATATTCATTTTTTCGGCTACGCTATTTTTACATAAATCATCATACACCTGATCTTCTTCTGAATCTTCAATATCACACGATATTTTTGGATGATTTGTGTTAAATTTTTCAATTAATTCATCTAAAGAAACATTTTCTTTGTCTTCAAAAGGAATGATATCATTTTCTTCTGATTCTTGTGCTTCTTTATCATTATTGCTTTCATTTCGATCCTTATGTGGAAATTTATATCCCGCCTCTTGCGGATATTCATTTAATGAATCTACTTCATCGTTTCTATTTAATAACAAATCTCTCAAGTATTGTAAATCAGGGAATAAAACAACTATATTGAAGAGATGCATTGATTCTTTCTTCGCTAGAATCAATTGAGCTAACATAAAATAGGGATACAATGCTATTAAATCTTTTACATCTAAGGGTATTGCTGTATTAGTTTTAAACTTCTGTATCTCGTTTAAGAATTGTTTTTTATCCATTTTTATATTTTTTACCAGTTCCCAACCGCCCTACTAAAAATATCATCAATCAAAGTTTCACATATTTGTGTTACAAGTTCATCCTCAACTTGTGATAAATTCTTACTACTATCATAATCTGCATATCTGGAAAAACTTTGTTCAAAATTTTTAGTTTCATCCAATTTATTGATATATGTTACTCTTACTGTTATGGTTAATCTGTTCACACTTGCTTTATCTTCTCCAATGGCAGTAGCAGTTACGGCATAATTAATAATTTCACCTTCAAATTGTAAATCTCCTCGGGATTCGATAATATTTAACTTCGTTTGTGATTGAAATCTATCTTTTAATAAAGTAGTAATCTCATTACTTAACTTTAAATTCACCAGCGATGCATTATTTTGAAATGTTCTTATGGATACTGTTTTTGCATCCGGTGGAATATCGACACCTACTGCTGAATATTTAATGCCGGCACAACCAAACGTAGTAAAAAATAGAATAAAAAGATAAAAATAAATAAACTGTTTTTTTTGTGTCATTTTTAATCAACGAGATTATACACTTTTAATTTTCTATACAATGTCCGTTCCGAAATACCAAGATCTTTTGCTGTATCTTTTCGTTTGCCGTTATTTTTTATCAATGCTTTAACAATCAATTCTTTTTCTTTTTCTTGCAATAATAAATTATCAGAGATTTCTTCTGCTTTTTCAAAATCGTCATAATATTCCGTTAATTCAATGGTATCTTCTGTTTTATTAGTATCCGCCTCAAAAATTAATGCTTTTTTATCCTGTGTTTTATATGATTGTGCTTGATTTTTTGAAAGATGGGATACTAATTGTTTTAAATCATTGATATCTTTTTGCATATCCCCTAAAAACTTGAAAATTAATTCTCTTTCAAAAATAGCACTTTCAGAAGTATGTTCTGTTTTATTTTTATATATTACCGGTAAAAATTCACTATGGTCGATATTGATATATTTATTTAGCGTTTCCGGAGTGATTAATCTTTCTTTTTCGAGTATAGATATTTGTTCGGTAATATTTTTTAATTGTCTGACATTTCCGGGCCAATAATATTTTATGAAGGCTTCTTTGGCTTCCGAACTTAATTCAAGTACAGGCATACGGTATTTTTCTGAGAAATCAAGGGCAAACTTCATAAATAATAAGAGAATATCTTCTTTTCTTTCTCTTAATGGGGGAACCTGAATAGGAACTGTATTCAACCGATAATATAAATCTTCACGAAATTTTCCTTTACTGATAGCTTTGGGGATATCCACGTTAGTAGCAGCTACAACACGGACATTAGTTTTTTGAACCTTTGAAGAGCCTACACGTATAAAATCACCTGTTTCTAAAACACGTAATAATCGCACTTGTGTTGCTAACGGTAACTCGGCTACTTCATCTAAAAAAATAGTTCCTCCATCTGATTGTTCAAAATATCCTTTTCGTGCTTCATTTGCTCCTGTAAATGACCCTTTTTCATGCCCGAATAATTCCGAATCAATGGTTCCTTCCGGTATAGCACCGCAATTGATGGCGGTATACGTTTTAAATTTCCTCTCTGCGCTATTGTCATGAATAATTCTTGGAAAATGCTCTTTTCCTACACCGCTTTCTCCATTTATAAGAACCGTTAAGTCTGTAGCTGCAACTTGAATAGCTATATTAATAGCTCTATCAATCGCCGGAGAATTTCCTATAATTCCATATCGTTGTTTTATAGATTGTATATCAATCATTTTATTGATTATATTTATCGTTAATAGCTTATATTATAGCCTATTACTTGTTTTGAAGGTATTGCAATCCCATTTACATTTGCCGGATTCCAATTCGGCATTTTCTTTATTACATTTAAAACAGCTTCATCGATTTCTTTGTTTATGCCTGATAAAATTGTAGATTCCACTATTTTCCCATCTGCATCTATATTGATGTTAATTAAAACGGTTCCCTTCATTCCTTTCTTGTTTGTCGGCAACTGAATGTTTTCGTCAATAAATAAAACCATTGCACTCAGCCCCCCTTTAAAACTTGCATCAATTTGCTTTGTAGGATAGTTAATTGTATTATTAATAGTATCTTTTTGTTGAGCAAACATAATATTTCCCAAAAGAAATATCCATGTAAATAAAAGTAAACTTTTTTTTATCATACTGATTGTTATCTTTCTTTTCCTTATCTATAATATCCACATTATGCAAAGATAAACTTTCTTTATATGAAAAAACATTAAAAAAAAAAATTTTTTCCCCCGTTAAAAGTTAATATTATTCAACATTCAAACTAAAAACATCCCACCCATTTTCTTTCAGCATAAGCATGGCATCTTGTTTTTGCATGATATGGCTTCCCCATTGAAAATGATTATAGATATGAGGATTCTGAAACCAATTTTCAACATTCATTACAATAGAAATTGTCTTTTTTTGATCTTTTTCTATAGTAAATGGTTTTGAAAGAGTAACATTAAAATGGTTATGTACAAAACTAATAATAGAATCCACACTATAGGTAGTCCCTTCATAAATTTGTCCTATTCCCATATGTACATTCATAGCAGCAATGGATTCATCCATACTTTTAAACTTACCGTTTAACATCATATAATGATACCCTCCTCCCAAGGTGAGGGGCCAGGCCATTGATGTTTCAGGCTGATTTACAAATCTATTCGGAATATTATCCTGAGCATTGAATCCAAAAATAAATCGAATGGAATCGTATTCTCCTGCTTCAATTTTTTGATTAATATTCCATAATAAGGTTGATTCTATTTTTGTATCTATGTAATGAATGCCGTCATTTTCTTCGATTTCAATAATATCTCCTCCTTTTTTAAACAACGTAACTCTAGATAGAAACCATTTAACTTCCGTTACCTGATAGGTATTTTCAGCCGCATTGATATACATCATGCTATCATAAATAATTTCTTTATTATCAATTAAATGTTTGAATTTAATTTGTAAATCGCCTTGTCCGGGATCTTTTTCTTTACATCCTACTATAATTAAAGTAATTAATCCTAATAAAAGTATTGTTTTTTTCATTTTTTTATTTTTTATTTAATATTCAGTTTTTTCTTTACCAATTCGATAATAT
>JAGOKS010000080.1 GCA_017994425.1 Bacteroidales bacterium
GAAAAATACATACGCAACGATTGTATGATTTTCAAATTTCTTTCACTAAAAAAATGATATTTCCTATTTCAACATTTTAATATTTAAAATTATTCCATGCTTTTTATAATCCATCTTGTTTTTTTTTATATTTTTGAAAAATAATAATTAAATTAAGGAATTCTCTATAAACAATTTATAAACAATAACATATAATAATGAATAACTGGACTTTTTCTGATGAATTGGAGGTTGTAATTCGTTATAGTTCTACCGAAGCTCAACAATTGGGAAATGAATTTATTGGTATAGAACATCTTTTCTTAAGCATGATTGATAATGACATCCCCGTATTAAAACACATTTTTGCTGAATTTGAGGTAGACATAAACGCTACAAAAGAACATTTAATACAAAAGATTGCAAATTTATATGATTCTAAACCAAATGTAAGTTCAAATTCTCTTCCCTTATACAAACAAACGGAACGCATCATTGACTTAGCTGGATTATTTGCAAAGAAGTTTCATAGTAAAGATATTGATGTTGAACATTTGATTCTTGCCATGTTATGGAAAGATGATAATTATATAAAAAAACTCTTAGGTGATTACGGAATAACCTATAAAAAAGTTGAAAGTTTGTTGATATCGGGAAAAACTTCTTCATCGGAAGACAAAACCTCAGCTATGGATGCTGACATGGATCCTGAAGATTCTGATTATGAATTTAATTATGGGGAAGCTACCGGAAAGAAAAAAACTTCTAGTCCAAAAAAAAATAACACTCCTGTATTAGATGCATTTGGACGAGATTTAAACAAAGCAGCCGAGGAAGGTCGTTTAGATCCGATAGTAGGTCGGGAAAAAGAATTAGAACGTATCGCTCAGATTTTAAGTCGCCGCAAAAAAAATAATCCTATTCTTATCGGAGAACCGGGTGTTGGCAAATCAGCTATAGCCGAAGGATTAGCCTTACGTATTAAGCAACGCAAGGTGCCACGCATTTTATTTAATAAACGAATTGTTACATTAGACATTGGATCAATGGTTGCGGGTACCAAATACCGAGGACAGTTTGAAGAAAGAATGAAAGCTGTTCTTTCCGAATTGGAAGCAAATTCTGATATAATTTTGTTTATCGATGAACTACATACCATTGTTGGGGCAGGCAATGCATCAGGTTCACTCGATGCTTCCAATATGTTTAAACCTGCGTTAGCTCGAGGTGATTTACAATGTATTGGAGCAACAACTTTAGATGAATATCGTAAACATATTGAATCTGACGGTGCCCTAGAACGTCGATTTCAAAAAGTATTGATAGAACCCACTTCACCACAAGAAACCATTGAAATTTTAAATAATATCAAAAGCAAATACGAAGATCATCATTTGGTTTACTATACAGACGAAGCCATAAAAGCATGTGTAATGCTAACACAGCGCTATATTACCGACCGTTGTTTGCCCGATAAAGCCATTGATGCCTTGGATGAAGCAGGCGCCAGAGTACATATTCATAATATCGATGTACCGGAAGAGATTATCCAAATGGAAACCCGTTTAGATGAACTTACTGAAGAAAAACGACTAGCCATTCAAAAACAATCTTATGAGGAAGCAGCGAAATTCAGAGACTTATCCAAGAATCTGGAAGAAGAAATACGCATTGCAAAAAAACATTGGGAAGAGTTAATTCAGTTAAATCGAAAAGAAGTTACCGAAGAAACCGTTGCGGATGTAGTTGCCATGATAACAGGAGTACCTGCAAAGCGTATTGCAAAAGAAGACAACCATAAATTAGCTTCTATGGAAGAAGACTTAAATAATCAAGTAATTGGACAAAGTGAAGCAATTCATAAAATGTCAAAAGCTATCCGTAGAAACAAAGTCGGGTTGAAAGATCCAAATAAACCCATAGGAACATTTATCTTTTTAGGACCTACCGGTGTTGGAAAAACTTATTTAGCCAAAGTATTGGCTAAATATTTGTTCGATAGTTATGATGCAATGATACGCATAGATATGAGTGAATATATGGAAAAATTCAGTATTTCTCGCTTGGTTGGTGCCCCTCCGGGTTATGTAGGCTATGAAGAAGGCGGACAATTAACAGAGAAAGTCAGAAGAAAGCCTTATTCCATCGTATTACTTGACGAAATAGAAAAAGCACATCCTGACGTATATAATATTTTATTACAAGTATTTGATGACGGACATTTAACCGATGGCTTAGGAAGAAAAGTAGATTTTAAAAACACTATCCTAATCATGACATCCAACGTTGGCAGTCGTCAACTAAAAGAATTTGGTATGGGTGTAGGTTTTTCGACCTCTGCCCGAAAGGAAGCTCAAACTAAAAATGCTCAAAAAGTAATTGAAGATGCCGTAAACAAACAATTTGCTCCCGAATTCATCAACCGCATCGATGATATTATCATTTTTAATCCTTTGGAAAAAGAAGACATTCATAAAATCATTGAAATTGAATTACAATATGTCTATCAACGTTTAAAAGAATTGAACATCCAACTCACACTTTCACAAGCAGCAAAAGATGCTTTGATAGTGAAAGGTTGGAGTGCTCAGTACGGAGCACGTCCTTTAAAACGCAGCATTCAAAAATATGTTGAAGATTTACTTTCTGAAGAAATCATAAATGAAACGCTAAAAGAAGGAGACATAATCACCCTGAATTACAATGATATAAAAGATATGTTTTACATTACAAAAAATAAACCCAAATCCACAAAAAGAAAAAAATAAACTATGCGCATAGGTGTAAATACACGATTATTTGTAAAAGGAAAAATGGACGGTATCGCCTGGTTTTCTTTTGAAGTATTAAACCGCATGGTAAAAGCACATCCTGAACATGAATTTATTTTTTTCTTTGACAGAAAATACTTAGATGAGTTTTTGTTTGCTGATAATGTAAAACCGGTAATTGTATTTCCTCCGGCTAGACATCCCATATTATGGTATTTTTTCTTCGAATGGGGTATCAAACGCGCATTAAAAAAAGAAAAAATAGACCTTTTCCTTTCTCCGGATGGGTGGATATGTTTAAACACCTCGGTAAAAACCATAAACATCATTCACGATTTAAATTTTGAGCATTATCCTGAATTTTTACCCCCCGTATCTAGTTGGTATTATCGCCATTTTTTTCCTCGTTTTGCACGTAAAGCCAATACATTGATTACAGTTTCCAATTTTTCAAAAAACGATATTGTACACACTTACGGTATCTCGAAAAATAAAATTGAAGTTGTTTATAATGCTGCCGCTGAAGATTTTTTTGAAATTCCCGATAAAGAGAAACAAACACTTAGAGAAGAATTAACAGACGGCATCCCTTATTTTGTTTTTGTAGGCAGCGGAAATCAAAGGAAAAATATTACTAACCAATTACATGCATTTGACTTATTTCGAGATCAGGGCTTTCTTGCCAAATTAGTATTTGCCGGCACTCAAAAATATTGGACCAAACAAATGAAAATAGCGTATGCTTCCATGAAATACCACAAAGATGTTGTCTTTACAGGTTATATCTCAACCCGATATTTGAACGAGATTATTTCATCGGCTTATTGTTTACTTTATACATCCTATTTCGAGGGATTTGGAGTTCCAATTTTAGAAGCTTTTTCGTGTAATATTCCGGTTATTACTTCTAATGTTACCGCTATGCCTGAAACGGCAGGCGATGCAGCGATTTTAGTAAATCCCTATTATGCTGAAGAAATTACCAATGCAATGGTAGAAATCTTCACCAATGAAAATTTACGCATCGAGCTAATAAACAAAGGAAAATATCAACGTGAAAAATTTTCATGGGACCATACTGCTTCTCAAGTATGGCATATTATTGAAAAAACACTTCAGTTATAATATTACAGAAAATTTAAGGTCTCCTCTTTCGTAATTTTCTGACAATAATGACATTGCAATTTTATTTGGTTTGCATCCAATACCGTGAATTTTTGCATTACTTGTTCGTGATTTGTAATACATTTGGGATTAAAACATTTCACAATACCTTCAATCTCATGCGGTAAATTCAAGTTAAATTTTTCAATGACTTCATAATTTGCAATCTTTATTAAAGTCGCTGTTGGTGCTACGATGGCGATTTTATTTATTTCGTACCTTTCAAAATATTTATTTTGAATTTTTATGATTGCTTTTGTTCCAAACTTACTACTATTTAAATTAGTGCCAAATAAAATCTGATTGGAACAATTTTCAAGATTTAAAATTTTAATTACTTGAAATAATTTATCGGATGTTATATGATCGATAACAGTCCCGTTTTCTATTGCTGAAACAATTAATTCTTTTTTGCTCATTGTATTAATTATTTTAAACCTAAAATTAAACTTATTAATGCTTGACGTACATAAACTCCATTCTGAGCTTGTTGAAAATAGTAAGCCTGAGGTGTACTATCTACATTGGAGTGAATTTCATTCACTCGTGGAAGCGGATGAAGTATTTTCATACTTTTCTTTACATTATCCATAAGAGATTTTTCAAGTATGCATGAATTTTTAACTTTTTCATAATCTTGAATATCCAAAAAACGCTCACGTTGTACCCTAGTCATATACAATATATCCACTTTATCAATAGCATCTTGAATTTCGGTATATTGATAATAGGTAAGATTTCTTTCTTTGATATGCATTTTAACGGAACTCGGTAATTTCAAGCTAACGGGAGAGACCAAATGGAAAGTAGTATTGAAATTACACATTGCTTCTACTAAAGAATGAACGGTACGTCCATATTTCAAATCTCCTACTAAAGCAATATGTAAATTATCAAGTGTTCCTTGTGTTTTTTTTATGGAATAAAGGTCTAGCATACATTGAGTTGGGTGTTGATTAGCCCCATCACCTGCATTGATAACCGGAACTGTAGCGACTTCACTTGCCAAACGAGCAGATCCTTCTAATGGATGACGCATAACGATTAAATCGGAATAACAGCAAACAGTTTTAATGGTATCAACAAGACTTTCACCTTTAGAAGTACTGGAACTGGCAGAATCGGCAAAGCCAACTATTTTTGCACCCAAACGGTTCGCGGCACTTTCAAAACTCAAACGCGTACGCGTAGAAGGTTCAAAAAATAAACTGGCAACGACTTTGCCTTCCGCTATTTTCTGTACAGGTTTTTTTTCAAATTCTTCGGCTAAGGAAAGCACTTTTAAATACTCTTCCTTATTAAAATCGGCAATTGAGATTAGATTTCTATTTTTCATATATAATATTTTTACAAATTTTCAGCCTAACTTACTAATTTCCTTTTTTTTTCTTTATATAACTTTCGGAATAAGTAAAAAAAAGCGACTTTCTAAAAAAGTCGCTTTTTCATGGAATGGTTATTTTGATTTTTTCTTATTGTTACCGAGTTTGTGTTTTTTTGCAAAGTCGGTTATAATGTCTTTAAAATTCGGGCTGCCAATTTCTTGCATTTCATAACCAACTTTTACACAAGGTTGTTTGATCTTAATAATTCTATTAATGTCAATAGGTGTAGCAATTAGTACTAAATCGCAAGGAGTATTTTTAATTGTTTTTTCTAAATCTGCCACTTGTTGAGGACTATAACCCATAGAAGGTAAAATAGGACCTAAATCAGGATAATGATCAAAAGTTTCTTTAAGTTTACCTACAGCATATTCTTTAGGGTCAACTAATTCAGCTGCACCATATTTCATTGCAGTCAATGCACCGTAACTTAATTGTACTCCTCCGTGAGTTACAGTTGGTCCTTCTTCCACTACCAATACTTTTTTGCCTCTGATGAGTTCAGGTTTATCCACAAAAGTAGGAGAGCATGCATCCATAATTACAGCATTTGGATTTACTTCTGCCACATTATCTCTTACTAATTGCAGGTCGTAAAGGTCGGCACTTTCAATTTTATTGAAAACAACTACATCAGCTATACGTAAAGTAGTTGAACCCGGATAATACGATAATTCATCACCGGCTCTTTGTGCATCGGCCATGGTTATCATTAAATCAGGTTTAATGAACGGAAAATCATTGTTTCCGCCATCCCATAAAATAACATCGGGATTTTCTTTTTCTGCCGAACGTAGAATAGCCTCATAATCGATTCCAGAATAAATAATAGTATTACGAACTACATGAGGTTCATATTCTTCCATTTCTTCTATGGTACATTCGTGTTTTTTCAAATCTTCAATAGTGGCAAAACGTTGTACAGCTTGTTTTACCAAGTCCCCATAAGGCATGGGGTGACGAATGGCAATCACTTTTAATCCCAATGCTTTTAATTCGTCAACAATTCTTCTTGAAGCTTCACTTTTTCCACCACCTGTACGTACAGCACCCGTTGCAATAACCGGTTTGGTCGATTTCAACATGGTTGTTTCCAACCCCATTAATTTAAAATCAGCACCGGCTGCATTTACTTGCGCGGCTAAGTCCATAACATATTGATATGGAACGTCACTATACGCAAAAACACATTCTTCGACTTTATGTTTTTTTATTAACTCCATTAAATCTTCTTGAGCATAAATTGGGATTCCTTTTGGGTAAAGGTCTTTACCTGCTAATTCTGCCGGATATTTTTTGTCATTAATACCCGGAATTTGTTCAGCTGTAAAAGCTACGACATTATAATTCGCATTTCCTCTGAAATACGTATTGAAGTTATGGAAATCTCTTCCTGCTGCTCCAATGATAATTACATTTTTTTTCTTCATCATATTACATGTATTTTTAATATTATTATTATTCTAAAAATATTCGTGCAAAGTTACATAAATTTATGCTCCTTTTCGAATTATTTTTATTATTTATTTCTAATATTTTTATTTTTATGTATAAAAAACTGCCTTATATTTTATTACAACTATTTAGTTTTTTTATCATAAAAAAAGGAATCAAATAATGATTCCTTTCTATACTTAATATTTACAATATTTCACACCAATTAAACACATCTTTTTCTTCTCCATATTGGATGCCTTGTAATAATTTAAATAATTTTGTACTCCAAGGACCGGGTTGTCCGTCTTTAGAAAATATATAATGTTTATTGTTTTCCAAATCGTCAATACGTTCAATCGGACTGATAACGGCAGCAGTACCACAAGCACCTGCTTCTTCAAAAGTTTCTAATTCTTCCAAAGCAATTGGACGACGTTCTACTTTCATACCTAAATACTCTGCTAACTGTTGTAATGATTTATTTGTGATAGACGGTAATATAGAATGCGATTTCGGAGTTATGTACGTATTGTTTTTGATTCCAAAGAAGTTTGCTGCTCCACATTCATCAATATATTTTTTTTCAATAGCATCCAAATAAAAAACATTGGAATAGCCCATTTGATGTGCTTCTTGACCGGCACGCAAACTAGCAGCATAATTTCCTCCTATTTTGAAAGTTCCAGTTCCCAAGGGTGCTGCCCTATCGTATTTACGTGTAACAACAAAAGGAGTGGTTTTAAATCCGCCTTTAAAATAAGGACCTACCGGAGATACAAAAACAATAAATAAATATTCATTTGCTGGTTTAACTCCTACTTGAGCTCCGGTACCAATAATCAAAGGACGAATATACAAAGACGCACCCGTACCGTAAGGGGGTATAAAGTTTTCATTTAATGTAACTACTTTACGTATGGCTTCTTTAAATTTTTCCATCGGAAATTCTGCCATCATGATTCCCTCACATGATTTCTGCAAACGCTTGGCATTTTCATCCATACGGAAAAGACGTATTTTATCATCTTTACCTCTAAACGCTTTCATGCCTTCAAAAGCTTCCTGCCCGTAATGTAAACAAGTTGCTGCCATGTGCATACTTATTTCTTCTGAGGAGGAAATCTCTAATTCACCCCATTTTCCATCACGATAGTAACATCTAACATTATAATCGGTTTTCATATAACCGAAAGCTAAATTCTTCCAATCTATATTTGTCATATCTTACGTATTTTATGATTAATTTATTAATAATTTTCTCCTTGCAAAATTTTTCACAAAAGTAGGCTATTTTTTTAAATTAGCCTATCATGTTTGAAATATTTTTTTCTTTTTTATTCTAAGTAACTTATATACATATATTATTTTTATTTTTTTATTTAAGACTTTTTAATTTAATTAGTGTACTTTTGCACATACAATTCGTCAGGACTAAAAAACAATTTTAATTCTGAAAAACGTAAATTTTAACATACTACTTAAATAGTTTATGGAAATAAAAAAAGATTTAAAACTAGCAGTAATCATTGATGCTGACAATGTTCCCAGCGAACACATCCAAAGTATGATGGAAGAAATTGCAAAATATGGATCTCCTACCTTTAAAAGAATCTATGGTGATTGGACTAAACCGCATTTAAACAAATGGAAAAGTGTTTTACTTGAAAATGCCATTACCCCTATTCAGCAATACAGTTATACTACAGGAAAAAATTCAACCGATTCAGCCATGATTATTGATGCCATGGATATATTATATGCCGGTAAAGTAGATGGTTTTTGCATTGTTTCAAGCGATAGCGATTTCACTCGTTTAGCACTACGTTTACGAGAATCAGGAATGAAAGTATTTGGTTTTGGTGAAAAAAAAACACCTCCTCC
>JAGOKS010000081.1 GCA_017994425.1 Bacteroidales bacterium
ATCTAACCCATTTTTCAAATACTTGTATACGGCTATAAAATTTACCCAAATTAGCTACACTATAAGACAATAACCAAGCAACTATAATGACAGGCAAAGCGGTTGCCACGGAAAAAATAACCGGCATAAAAAACCCACCGTTGCTTGTTACGGACATGGGGATAAGCATACCGAAATAAAATACGGCACTGGTTGGACAAAAAGCCATGGCAAAAAGCATCCCTAACAACAGGGCTCCCCAACCTCCTTTGCCTTTTAATCTTTTTCCTTCTCCTTTATATCCAAATCCTTTTAATTTTAATTTGTGGCCAAAAAGCATAAACAATCCTATGAGTATCAATACAGGGGCTAAAAACATTTCCCCATAGTGAGTAATCGCCTTTTGAATATGAAACACATTCGCTCCTTGACGTAGAATAATAATCAGTATTATGCCTAGTATTGTGTATGATATGGTTCTTCCTAAGGTATAAGTCAAACCATTCCAAAAAATACGATTTTTATTTTCTATGTCCTTACTGATAAAGCCTATAGCGGCAATATTGGTTGCTAAAGGACAAGGGCTGATTGCCGTTAATAAACCCAGTAAAAAGGCAACCACTACGGGAAATGAATTGTTTTCTAGGAGCGATTGAATATATTCCATACGTTTTATTTTAATAGGTTATCTATTTCTTCTTTCATGCCTTCGATGAATGTTTCCGGATTTTTATAGGCATAAGAAAACCCGAAATCGGTAAGATTCTTAACCGTTTCATCCCCGTTTTGATGCTTTATCAACAAAAGCGATGACCATGCAATTTCATATTTATCGGCGATGGGCTCATTTTCTGTTAATGAGAAATCTATTGCTTTAAAAACAATTTTACCATCTTTCATTTCTTGGGCAAAATAGGTATCCAACATTTCCTTGGTACGTAATTCTATGGAAACACAGGATTTACAGCGTTGTTTTCCGTGAAAATAAAGCACCTCAATGCCATCTGCTTGAATTTCTGCTTTTACTTGTGTTTGTTCTTGCTTCTTATTACTGCATGAAAGTAAAAACAAAGCTGCCATTAAAACTAATGCGGTTTTTTTCATTTTTCTTTTATTTTTTGGTTAATAAATCTTTTACCTGCGAAGTAGACAATATATGTCCGGAGGACACTACTTTTTCATCAATTACCAATGCCGGCAAGGACAATGTGTTATACTTTAAAATGTTTACTATGTCCTCTTCCTTTACCAATGTGGCGTCCAAGCCTAATTCGGCAATGGCTTTTTCCGTATTTGCATACAGCACTTTACATTTTGAACATCCTGTTCCTAAAATTTTTATATTCATCTTTTTAATGTTTAATTAATATTTTTGAATCATAATATTTTCTTTTTAACCATAAGGCTACATTAACTAATAAAATCAAAGCAGGGACTTCTACCAAAGGACCTATTACTCCGGCAAAAGCTTGTCCGCTATGGATACCAAAAACTCCAATGGCAACAGCAATAGCCAACTCAAAATTATTTCCTGCTGCCGTAAACGATAAAGAAGCATTCTTGTCATATGCAGCTCCTAATTTTTTACCAAGTAAAAATGAAAGGATAAACATAATTCCGAAATAAATCAGCAATGGAATAGCGATGCGAATCACATCAAATGGAATTTGTACAATCAATTGTCCTTTTAAGCTGAACATAACAACAATAGTAAATAACAACGAAATAAGTGTTACCGGAGAAATAAAAGGAATAAACTTATGCCAATACCACGTTTCACCCATAAGCGGAATTAAAATGAATTGACTTAATATTCCTAAGGCAAAGGGAATGCCAAGGTAAATAGCTACACTCTCGGCAATTTGGCGAATAGTTATGTTAACTTCCATTCCTTCCAAACCAAAAAACGGAAGTAAAACAGATACAAAAATATATACATAAAATCCATAAAAAAGTACTTGAAAAATACTGTTTAAGGCAACCAATCCTGCTGCATATTCACGATTGCCTCCGGCTAATTCATTCCAGACAATCACCATGGCAATACAACGCGCTGAACCTATCAAAATTAAGCCTATCATATACTCAGGATAATTATGTAAAAATAATACCGCTAAGCCGAACATTAATAACGGACCGATAATCCAATTCAATAACAAAGAAATACTAAGAATTTTTTTGTTTTTAAAAACTTCTTTCATTTCCGAATATTTGACTTTTGCCAAAGGCGGATACATCATTAATATTAATCCAATGGCAAGTGGTATATTGGTTGTACCTTTCGACATGGCATTTATGGAATCGGCCATGGAAGGGAAAAGATACCCTATGCCAATTCCTATTCCCATGGCAAGAAAAATCCACAAGGTTAGAAAACGATCTAGAATTTTTAATTTTTTCTTTTTCCCTTTACTCATAAAATTTCTTTAAAAAAACGATTTTTTTGTTCGTAAAACAACGAACATAGAGATTAAAAATTTTATTAACAACAATTATCTTTTATTCTACATTCTTGAAATAATTTTTTGAAAGCCTTATTAGCTATTTCCCAGTTAGCTTGGTTGATACAATATTTCACTTTAGGCCCTTCAATTTCACCTTGAATCAATCCCGCTTCTTTCAATTCTTTTAAGTGCTGTGAAACCGTTGCCTTGGCAATAGGCAACTCCTCGTGAATCTCTCCGAAAAAACAGCTTTCTTGTTTGGCTAAAAACTGTAAAATGGCAATGCGCGTAGGATGTCCCATCGCTTTGGCAAAACGAGCTAATAACACTTCTTCCGTACGATTTTTTTTATCTTTCATCTGAATTTATTGTTCGTCATTTTACGAACAACAATTGTGCCATTTAAACGCGAAAAGCAATTCGTAATTCTTAATTGATTTCAACACTCCAAATTTGCCTCTTTTAGCTTGTGATTTTTCCTATTGAAACAGCGAAAAAAAAGGGCGTTTTTGGAGCCTTTTTTGTGGTTTTGTAGCAGGTGTTCGTCTACATGCCTGATTTTTTCGATTTATTTTTCCCACTTATAACCCGTTTACAGTGTTTATATACCCACATATTTACTTTTAAATAGGTATATATCCCCACTTTTAGATTCCAAATTCAGTAAAAAAGCCTTATTTTCCTTGTTTTTTCACAAAAGAGAGCCTTATTTTTACAAAAATAAACGTGAAAACATGCCCGTTTTTTAGTCAAAACCTCGCTTTTCGGACGTCCTATGCTCATCTCGGGGAGATTGCAACCTTATGTTGACGAGCTTGCAACGTCATGTTGAAGAGATTCCAATGTCATGAAGAAGAGATTGTAATCTCCCGGCAATGAGTTCCCAATCTCTTTGGGAGTTTTTTTAGGCAAAAAAAGAGCCGCTGTAGGACTACAACGGCTTCTAAGGGTTTAAAATGGAATACTTTATTCCTTCATGCTTCCCTAGGGATTATGGATAGTTTTATGTAAAACTTCCCTTTCGGGTTTGATACGTAAATAGACTAAAAGATTATTTGTAATCGTATGCGGACTTTTTTCTTCCATGCTTTCCGGAATTTCTATATGAATTGTTGAGAGGATTGCTCCCATTGGATGACTTGCTACTAATTGCTGTGTTTTCATAGTGTTGATATTTCGTTTTAGTTTGATACAAAATTAAATAATAAAACCATACCAAAACCAACATTTATGAAAATATTTTTTATTAAATTGAATTTCTATACCTTCCACATAAAATTTAAAATAGTATAAAAAAAAAGCTCCGGAGCTTTTTGGTATTTTAACGAAGCATTTCCTATCCGAAACACGCAATTTTGGAAGGATTTTGCTTTAGGAAAGGGAAAAGATGAAAAAAATAATAAATATTACTTGTTTCATTAAAAAAAGACTATTTTTGCAAAATAAAATAGAAGATATACAATAATTAAATTTTCAAAAAACAAGCTTATAAAATGAATAAAATAAAAAGTTTCTTGACACTACTTATTATCTTGACAATTAATACTTTTACAAGTGCTCAGAACTCAACAAATATTCTGATTCCTACGTTGACTAATGATCAGGACACAATTGATTACTATAAAATAAGAAATGAAAAGGTGTTTACATCTTGTACAAGAGTTGACACATTATCCGTCAATATGACATTGAAGAATTTACTAGCAATGGACACGTTAAAAATAACTAACGGTCTCTCTGACTATTACTATGACTTAGGCATGAATTATTATATGAAAGCTATATTATATAAGCAGAACAATTGGTTTGATCTGTCAATAGCAAGTTTTAACAAATGTATTTCTATTGACTCGACAAGAGGTGATTGTTACTACAACATTTCGTTGATTTATTACTTTTTGAAAAATATAAGTAAGGCAAAAAGCTATTTAGTTCTATACAAAAAATACACACCTGAGGCATATTGGGACAAGGAATTTATTGACATAATTGATAAACAAATAGAAAAAAAAGAATAAACGCTTGCTAACTTTGTGTGGTAAGCATCGGCGGGGCGGGACTTTGGACAATTACGTTCTTTTAATTAACTTTGGGTTGGTGGGACAGGAAACGTTTTATAAATCGCCGCCGCTTGCCACACCTGTTCGTTGACCATCCCCACTGATTCCCTCACTTCCTTATTTTTTCGGAACGAAAAAATTTCTCGGCAAAGGGGACTCGTAACTACTCTTCTCTTTTCACTTACTTCTGTTGGATAGTTTCAAGTGGGATTGATTTTTTATGTACTTTTGCAGCACATAGATTTTCACCTATATTGTAAATAAAAAGAGTCATTTACTAAGGATTACATGAACGGAGACCCACGCTTATATCATTTATTGGATACACTTCACATCAATTTTGAATACATAGAGCATCCACCGGCACCCACCATCGAGATAGCCAAACAGTATTGGAAAGGATACGATGCTAAACATTGTAAAAACTTGTTTTTCAGAAATCATAAAGGCAATAAACATTTTTTGGTTATTTTAGATTGTGATAAGGACATGGATATACATGCCATTGAAAAGCAATTGCGACAAGGCAAATTAAGTTTTGCTTCCGAAGAGCGTTTAGAGCGTTATTTGGGTGTGAAACCCGGCTCGGTTACACCTTTCGGATTGATGAACGATACAGATAAACATGTGCATGTTTTTATTGACAATGCTTTGCAAAAGGCAGAAAAACTAAGTTTTCATCCTTGTATCAATACCGCTTCGTTAATCATTACAAAAGAAGATTTTATACGTTTTTTGCACCTAAGAGGAAATACGTACGAATGGATACAATTATATTAATAGGGTGATATGGAAAAAGAAATCTATAATTATCATTTGCTGTCGAATGGGATTAAATTAATTCACAAACACGCTGATTCATCCATTTCACATGTTGGCATTGTGGTCAATACCGGCACACGCGACGAATTGAAAAGCGAAAATGGCATAGCTCATTTTATTGAACATGTAATTTTTAAAGGCACACACAAACGAAGTACCTATCATGTCCTATCGTACTTGGAAAATATAGGAGGAGACTTAAACGCCTATACTACCAAAGAGGAAACTTTCTTTTATGCCTCGCTCATGAATGCCTATATAGAAAGAGCCGTCGAATTGCTTTCGGATATAGTATTTCATGCCTCATTTCATAAAAAAGACATTGATACCGAAAAAGATGTAGTAATAGAAGAAATAAAATCCTACAAAGACAATCCCTCGGAGCTGATATTCGACGAGTTTGAAAATCTGATTTTTGACGGGCATCCTCTCGGCACCAATATTCTCGGCTCGCAGTCGAGTGTTAAAAAAATAAACCAACAAAAGATAGAACAATTCATACAACGCACCTATCATACCGATCAAATCGTACTTGCTATCGTCGGGAATGTACCCTTTAAAAAGTGCATCAGGCTGGCAGAAAAATATCTGGGAATACTGAAGGAGAACAGACGCAATTTTCAACGACTTCCGTTTACGGATTTCCGTGTCGAACATCAGATTAAAAAACACCACGGTATGCAATCACATGCGCTGATAGGGCAAGCATTACCGCATTTTGACGAAAAGAAAAATCATATTGCTATTTTATTAAACAACATACTGGGCGGACCCGGACTCAATACCCGTTTGAATTGGGCGGTTCGCGAAAAAAACGGCTACGTTTACACGGTTGAATCTTCGTATGCTGCCTTGAGCGACGGGGGTTTGTTCAATGTGTATGCCGCTGCCGATGCCAAAAATATGGATAAAACCCTTGAGCTGATTTACAAAGAAATGGATAAATTACGAACAAAAAAATTAGGCAGCTTACAATTACATCGTGCGCATCTGCAACTTATAGGACAAACATGCATTTCGTATGAATCCAATCTTACCGAAATGTTATCCATAGGTAAAAACCATTTGCTTTACAAAGAAGTAGAAAGCATAGCAAGTATTATTAAAAAGATTGAAAATATTACTTCCTCCGATTTGCTCGAAATGGCAAACGAAATATTGTGTAGGGAACGCTTAAGTACTTTGTTGTATACAAAATAAACTTAGTAAGCTCTCGCAAAAATCACTCTTTCTTTCGAAGGTTTACCGGAGTAAATACATTTCCCTTCTTCCTGAGGATTGTTTAACGGAATACAACGTATGGTAGCTTTGGTTTGCTCTTTGATAGCCTCTTCGGTTTCGGGAGTTCCGTCCCAATGTGCCGATATAAAACCACCCTTATTTTCGATACTATCTTTAAACTCTTCCCACGTATCGACTTTGTAGGTGTTTTGCTCTCTAAATGCCAATGCTTTGGCAAACATAGTACGATGAATGTTGTCCAATAAACTTTCCACTTCGTTCACAACACTATCGCAAGGTACTTGTATTTTTTCCAAGGTATCGCGGCGGAATAATTCCACCTGATTGTTTTCCAAGTCTCTGGCACCGATAGTAATGCGAACCGGAACCCCTTTCATTTCATATTCGTTGAATTTCCATCCCGAACGGTATTCATCCCGCTTGTCGTATTTAACACTGATGTTTTTAGTCTGCAAGCCTTTTTGAATATTTTCGGCTACTTCGGACACCTTTGCTAATTGCTCTTCATTGCGATAAATAGGGATAATAACTACTTGCAGAGGAGCTATTTTAGGAGGCAATACCAAGCCTCTGTCGTCAGAGTGAGCCATAATTAGAGCTCCCACTAAACGGGTAGAGACACCCCAAGAAGTAGCCCATACGTATTCCAATTTGTTTTCTTTACTTAAAAATTGCACATCAAATGCTTTGGCAAAATTTTGACCTAAAAAATGAGAGGTTCCCGCTTGCAAGGCTTTGCCGTCTTGCATTAAAGCTTCAATACAATAGGTTTCTACCGCACCGGCAAAACGTTCTACAGGACTTTTAACACCGATTAATACCGGTACTGCCATATAATTTTCAACGAAATCAGCATAAAGATTGATTATTTTTTCTGTTTCTTCAACGGCTTCCGCTTCGGTTTGGTGTGCTGTATGCCCCTCTTGCCATAAAAATTCAGCTGTACGCAAAAAAAGTCGTGTTCGCATTTCCCAACGTACCACATTTGCCCATTGATTGATTAAAATAGGTAAATCACGATACGATTGTATCCAATTTTTATACGTACTCCATATAATAGTTTCCGAAGTAGGACGAATGATAAGTTCTTCTTCCAATTTAGAATCAGGATCAACGATAACACCTTGACCATCGGGAGATTGTTTTAATCTATAATGGGTTACTACGGCACATTCTTTGGCAAAACCTTCTACATGGCTCGCTTCACGGCTTAAAAACGATTTTGGGATAAATAACGGAAAATAAGCATTCTGATGTCCGGTTAGTTTAAACATCCTATCCAATATGTCACGCATATTTTCCCATAAAGCATAACCGTAGGGTTTAATAACCATACAGCCCCTAACAGCCGAGTTTTCTGCTAAACCTGATTTGATAACCAAATCGTTATACCATTGTGAATAATTTTCTTGTCTTGTTGTTAATTGTTCTGCCATTTTTTTGGTATGATTTTTGAAAATATGTTAGTAAAAAGTATAATTTTGCACTACTAAAAAACATGCAAAAGTATAAAAAATAACATTATAAAATTAAGGAGGACCAAACGATGAAAAAAGTATCAACAATCAGCTTACTAATAGCAAGTATCTTTCTTTGGTCATGTACAAGCATTTCTACTGTCATGGATGACGGGTATTATACAGCTGCCGACAGACAACTTAAATTAGAGGCTGAAAAAGAAGCCAAAGCAATACAAGATGCCCAAGAACAAGCCAAAAGAGAGGCGCAACAAAAACAAAATCAGAATCAAGATCAGTATCAAAATCAAGATCAAAATTATCAAGATAATAACTATAATTATTCTGATAATAATGAGCAACAAAATCCTGATTATTCCGAAACCTATAGGGAAGATGGGAATACCTATGTAACACACAATTATTATTTTGATGAAGATAATTATTACGATTATGAATATGCTGCTCGTCTGCGTCGTTTTTATGATCCCTATGCTTATTGGGGTTATTACGATCCGTATTATACCAATATGTATTGGTATAGCC
>JAGOKS010000009.1 GCA_017994425.1 Bacteroidales bacterium
TAGCATCTGATTTAAAAAGAGCAAAGTATGCAGGCACAGAACAACCAACATTAAAAGGGAAAAATATAGTATTGTTGTTTGAAAAAGATTCTACACGTACCCGTTGTTCTTTCGAAGTAGCAGCTTTGGATCAAGGAGCCCATGTAACGTATTTGGGACCTTCTGGCTCGCAAATGGGGAAAAAAGAATCAATGAAAGATACTGCCAGAGTGTTGGGTAGATTATACGATGGAATAGAATACCGTGGATATTCGCAAGAAATAGTGGAGGCACTCGGTGCCTATTCCGGTGTGCCGGTATGGAATGGATTGACAACCGAGTTTCATCCCACCCAAATACTTGCTGATTTTATGACGATGATAGAACATTGTAATAAACCCTTGAATGAAATTTCTTTCTGTTATTTGGGTGATGCTCACAACAACATGGGAAATTCATTAATGGTGGGTGCTGCTAAAATGGGAATGGATTTCAGAGCTGCAGCTCCTAAAGCCTGTCAGCCGGATGAAAAATTAGTAGCTACATGTAAACAAATAGCTAAAGAAACTGGTGCTAAAATAACTATTACCGATAATGTTGAAAAAGCAGTTAAAGGTGTAGATTTCTTATATACAGATGTATGGGTGTCGATGGGAGAACCCGCAGAAGTTTGGGCGGAAAGAATTAAGTTGTTAAAACCTTACCAGGTAAATATGGATGTTGTTAAAAAAACAGCTAATCCCAATGTTAAATTTTTACATTGTTTACCGGCATTTCATAATAGGGAAACAACTGTTGGAGAAGAAATCTTTCAAAAATATGGTTTGGAAGCCATGGAAGTTACAGAGGATGTCTTTGAATCACCCATGTCGATTGTTTTTGATGAAGCTGAAAACCGTTTACATACCATCAAAGCAGTGATGGTGGCTACATTAGGAAAATAAACTATATGATTTTAGATGGAAACTGCTGTTAGGAGTAATCTTAACAGCAGATTTTTTTATTTTTATAAAACAGTGCAAAATAAAAAAATGGATTTTATTAAGGGAAACAATCTTCAATTGTGAAATAATTTCAAGTATAATGAATTCATAAGCCTATATTTTGTATTTTTGCAGCAATCATACATATATGGATTTAAAAGATACAATTTGTGCTTTATCAACTCCCCCGGGTACAGGTGCGATTAGTTTAGTGCGTATCTCGGGAGTAAAAACAATGGAAATATTATATGCTGTTTTTGAATCGAAAACACATAAGCAAGTTTTTGAACCCTATCGAATCTATTTGGGATTTATTAGAGATGGAATTGAATTAATTGATGAAGTGTTAATAAGCTTTTTTCAGAAACCCCATTCTTTTACCGGTGAGGATATGGTAGAAATATCCTGTCACGGATCTACATATATTCAAAAAAGCATATTGGAGTTGCTAATTCGCAAAGGTTGTCGTTTAGCAGAACCCGGAGAATTCAGCATGCGTTCTTTTTTAAACGGAAAAATGGATTTGTCGCAAGCGGAAGCGATAAGTGATTTGATAGCATCTCAATCTAAGGCAGCACATCAGCTGGCATTACATCATTTACGAGGAGGTTTTTCTAATAAGATAAAAGATTTGCGAGAACAATTGTTGCATTTTGCTGCACTTCTGGAATTAGAACTTGATTTTGCCGAAGAAGATGTAGAGTTTGCCAATCGAAGCGAAGTAAGTAATTTGCTAATTGCATTAAAAACAGAACTTTCACGACTAATCGATTCTTTTACTATGGGTAATGTGTTTAAAAATGGCATTCCCGTTGCAATTGTCGGTAAGCCTAATGTTGGTAAGTCAACATTGTTGAATACTTTACTCAATGAAGACAGGGCTATTGTATCGGAAATACCGGGAACAACACGAGATACCATTGAAGATTGTATAAATATTCACGGTTTTATTTTCCGTTTTATAGATACTGCCGGTATACGTAATACGCTGGATGAGGTGGAAATGCTTGGAATAGAACGTACGTATAAAGCAATAGAACAAGCTATGTTTATATTGTATTTGATTGATAAAGAAGAGGAAGCCATTGACGAAATGATTGAGTTAAGTGAAAAATACAAAGAAAAAAAAATACTTTTTCTTGTCAATAAATCTGATTTATTAAAACATATTCCAATATCATCTGGTAGGGACATTCTCTACATTTCTGCTAAAAAGAAAATTAATATTTCCTTGATAACAAATGAACTTCAAGAGTATGCATCGGAATTATATACCACAGGAGAAACCTTGGTGTCTAATACACGTCATTATGAAGCCTTGCTTCGGGCACGCGAATCCTTGTTGCAAGCCGAACATGCTTTTGAAAAGCAATTGTCTACCGAATTTATTATGGTAGACATTAGGCAAGTCCTTTATTATTTGGGAACTATAGTAGGTGAAATTACTAATGATGAGATACTTCGTTCAATTTTTAGTCGCTTTTGTATAGGTAAATAATGGCAGAAAATGTAATTCATCCTATATGTCTTTTTGTCAATCTTTTTATATGGTAAAGATAATCAAAGCACAAAAAATAAAATTAACTATTTATAGGTGTGGCTTTTAGTGATACTTCTTGAAATTGATTGAAATAATTTTCGAGCCACCTTGTTTCACTGTCCGGATGAAGAACAACCGGCATTCGTTTTTTAGAATTATGTATTTCACTCATCAATGCGTTTGCCGGCATGGTTATAATAGTGTAGGTGTCCATTATGTCTCCCAGTGGATTTATCCAAGAGTTATAAAGTCCTGCTAAGGCGAAAGCATTGTTATCAGTTAATGTAATTAAGTATTTCTGTTTTACTTTTCCTTTATTATCCAAATGTTTCCATTCAAAAAACCCATCTACTAATACAAGACAACGTTTATGCGTCAGCAATTTGTAGGAAGGTTTTTGATGTAATGTTTCTATTTTAGCATTTAGGGTATGTTTGCGGATGGATATGTCATTTGCCCATGATGGGATGAGTCCCCAATGAAATAATTGTATTTTGTCGGGATGTTCATTTGTGATGATAGGGGTTATTGGAAATTGAAAGCCATTGTATGATTGTGGTTTATATAATTCTTTTTGCTCGAAAGTTGCATTGAAGCGATGTTCCAATTCCTGAGCAGATTTAGATTGTTGAGAGAAAAAACACATGATTTTTATTTAAAATATGTAAATGCAAAGATAATAAAATTAATAAAAGGATGGAATAAGCATGTTTTGAGTCTTATGAAAAGAGGTGTTTTACAGATGTTTAATTTATGGAACAGTTAACGGTGATAATATCTTCCAAACGGGTAGTATAACATGGTGACAGTTTTTGTTGTTTCATTTTCCATACTCTTTGTAAATCTTGAGAAGCAAGTTTGATTTTTTGATTGCCGTAAGTGGCATTGAGTTCATCTACAGTATGCATAAGAGAAATATGTTTGGAGTTTCGATTTTCAAATAAGTTTGTTTGCAGTGAGTTTTCATCTGAAAAATCCTGTACGATAACTCCCGCTTTTTTATAAAAATAACCTTTTTTGAAAATTTTTTCTAAAGCTAAAATAGCAAAATTCGACAATTCAATGTTCGAGTTAGTAGGATAGGGTAGTTTTAAGACAATATTTCGACTATATTGAGCAAAGTCTTTGCGGTTGCCATTGGTATGTATAAACACCATCAAGGTGTTGCAACAGGATTTTTGTTTGCGTAATTTTTCGGCGCAGGATACGGCAAATGTGATAATACGTTCTTTTAGTTGTTCGAATTCAGTGTAATTGCTTTCAAAGGAACGGGTAGTTGCTATGGATTTTTTTGCTTGCATGCATTCCAAATCTAAGGTAGGGATGCCTTGTAAATCTTTTTGCAAACGCAAGCCTACAATGGTCATATGTTTTAGAATCCATTCTCTATTCAGGAGTGTAAATTCATAAGCGTTTGTAATGCCGATAGCGTTTAATTTTTTAGCGTGTTGTCTGCCAATACCCCATACATCCTCAATTTTTAACCATTTCAAAGCTTTGATGCGTTCCGATTCGGAATGCATGAGATATACATTGTTTGTTTCTATGGGGAATTTTTTTCCAATGTGGTTGGCTACTTTTGCTAATGCTTTGGTAGTTGCTATTCCAATGCTGACAGGGAGTCCTGTCCATTTCAGAATTTTACTTCGCATCTCTTCTCCATAGGTTTGAAGGTTGTAGTTTTCAAAGCCTTGTAACTTAAGGAATGCTTCGTCTATGCTGTAAATTTCCATATCCGGACTATAGTTTTCAAGTATATCCATTACACGCTTGCTCATGTCGCCATAAAGTGCAAAATTTGCCGAAAAAACATGCACGTGATAGGTTTGAAAAAGTTTTTCATATTGAAAAGCAGGTGCTCCCATGGGAATACCCAAGGTCTTGGCTTCGTTGCTACGGGCTATTACACAGCCATCGTTATTGGATAACACTACAATAGGCTTTCCGTTGAGTTCGGGACGGAAGATGCGTTCACAAGAGGCGTAAAAGTTATTACAGTCAACGAGAGCGAACATTATACTTTTTTTATTACGTGCGTAACTATACCCCAAACAAGAAGGGTATTGTTTTCTTCCATTTTTATGGGTTTGTAATCGCTGTTTTCAGGCATCAGCCAAACACCTTTTTTATCTATTTTAATACGTTTCAGGGTAAATTCACCATCAAGATAACATACTGCTATTTTTCCGGTTTGAGGTTCTATGCTTTTGTCTATCACCAATAAATCTCCATCGTTGATACCGGCATCTTTCATGGATTCTCCTTTTACTCTGCCGTAAAAAGTAGCAGAGGGGTGTTTGATGAGTTGTTTGTTTAAATCAATGGAGATATCTGTAAAATCAAGGGCAGGAGAGGGGAAGCCGGCACTAATATCCGAAGGAATTACAGAAACTTCCAATGGTGTTTCCGTCGAAGTAGAATAAATATCTACCTTTGTGTAGTTTTCATTTGTTAATAATCCCATTTATAATGTATTATATTTATTTATATTCTTCGGATTTCTTTTTACAAATGTACATAAATTAATTAAATTTTCTACGATAGAATGTAAGGTTTTTATCTTATTTTACATCAATAAAGGGTGCAGGTGTATGTGTTTATATAATGAAAGTGAGAATAAAATAGTGTAGTAAACAAAAAAAAATAAAAAAAGCTGCCTCAAGGCAGCTTTTTTTATATACATAAATAAATGTGAGTTATCGTTTGATGTCTTTGCGCGAAGCGTAATTAACTTTAAAAGCACTTGCTTTACGTAATTCTTGTTTGACATCGGTTACGATTCCCATTTTTACTTTTTCATCTACTTTTAATGACCAAGTAATCATTGTACGTTCTACTTCGTTGCGACGACGTTTTTCAACTTCCACGAATTCAACAATGTCTTTAGGTTCAGCAAATTGGTCATTTAATTGTATGCGAGGTTCCGGTCCTAATTTCTTAATATAATTCTGATTTGGTTTTCCGATATTAATACTTGATACCAAGGCTTTCTTTTCCAGTTTTTGTATTTCGGTGGCTTTTGGAATTTGAATAACCACAAACAAGGATGATTCTCTCATAGTAGTAATCACCATAAAGAAGAACAAAAACATAAAAATAATATCGGACATGGAACCCATATTAAGGTCAGGAACTCCTTTTTCTCCTGTTTTTTTAAATCTTCCCATTTTATTTTTTCCCTCCATAATTTGACGGTTCAGCTTCTGAAATACTTATCGGATATATTTTTTGTATTCCTTTTTGTTGTGATTCGGATAAGTTATCAAAAGATTTGCCAAAGTTTTGTTGTGCATATTCTTCACGTAGTTCGTTGAAAGCCTTCGTTAATTGATTTTGAACGGATAGATACATGGAATAGGAAGTGCTTCTGTCGTTTTGCAAGGATACAACTCCTTTGGAAACCATAATATTTTCTCCTAAATCTTCGATGTATTTGGAATGTTGTTCTGAAAGTGAAGGATTATTGGTGGGATTCGCTATAAATTCTTTGGTTCTGTTTTTTAATTGACGGACATCTGTTAACACTTCTCCATTCACTAATAACTGGTCGTTCATATTCACCAATATTTGTAATACATTACGTCTGTTCATTTCCGGAACATCTTGTTCAGGAGCCAAAGGAGGGGGTAATCTTCTTTGTATCCCTTGGTCTGTATTAATAGAAGATGTCAGCAAGAAGAATGTTAACAGCAAAAAGGATATATCTGCCATTGAACCCGTATTTAAACCCGGTGTTTTCTTTGCCATAATTTTTTATTTTTTAATATTGACATAAACAATAGAACCAAGGAATGCTAGTATAACACCAAAAAAAGTTATATAGGTAACATTTAGTGCTGTGCCTACCCATCTAAAAGCTGATTCGTTTACTTCTGAACGTAAAGCCACCTCGCTTAATTCTGTAGGAGCCAAAAAATAAGCGATAAGTACAATCACTATTGCTATTACTAACAAAAGGAGTGTACGTGTTATTTGCTTTTTATCGCTTAAAATTTGAAATATTGCAAAGAAAATAATGGCAGCTATACTAAGTATAATCATGAGGTAGGTGATATAAAAAGTGATATTTAATATGCCCATAGATTCAATGGCTGCATCTTTAAATAACACAAAATAAAGGCTTGCGCATGCAGCTATAGCTGCTAAAATAAAGACCCCTATTGTTGCTGATTTTTTTATTAATTTTTCCATCGTTATAAATTTTTATAATTAAAATTAAATAAAGTTATATGATTTATATACTTTATTTTTTGTATTTTACAACGATATCCATATAGCTGATGGTTGCATCTTCCATCGTATTGGTTAAACTATCAATTTTAGATACTAAATAAGAATAAAATAATTGAAGAATAATAGCTACTATCAAACCGGTTACGGTTGTAATAAGAGCGACTTTCATACCTCCGGCAACAATGGTAGGAGAGATGTCACCTGCTTTTTCGATATCGTCAAAAGCTTGAACCATACCAACAACCGTTCCTAAGAACCCCAATGAAGGAGCAACGGCAATGCAGAATCCTATCCAAGACATATTGGATTCCAAACGAGCTGTTTGTACGCCACCATAGGAAATCACTGCTTTTTCAATTTCTTCCATGCCTCCATCGTAACGATCTAATCCTTGATAAAAAACACTTGCAACGGGACCTCTTGTGTTGCGGCAAATTTCTTTAGCTGCTTCCACATCTCCTTTTTTTAGCGAATCTTCTATTTTGGATAGTAATTGGGTTGTGTTAACAGTAGAAAGGTTCAAATAGATAATTCTTTCAATTACCAATGCCAATCCTAAAATTAAAGACAATAAAATAGGTGTCATCCAGCCGGGTCCACCTTCGATAAATTTATCTTTTAAAACTTGGTTAAAAGATTTCTCTACTACAACTTCTTCTTCTTCAGCTGCTACGGCAGTAGTAGCAGCATCTGCTGCAGCAACTTGATCTTGAGTCTGGGTTGTTTCTTCCGTTGTTTGTGTTTCATCTTGTGCGAAGGCAACATTTGATAAACCGAATGTCATAATACTTGTGATTGCTAATAATGCAACTAACTTTTTCATACTGATGTTTTTTAAATTTTGTTTTACGTTATTTTATATTTTAAAAAATTTGCGGAGAGACAGGGATTCGAACCCTGGAAGCGCTTGTGACACTTACACACTTTCCAGGCGTGCTCCTTCGACCACTCGGACACCTCTCCAGTTTTTCAAGTTGCTAAATTATAAAAAATCTCAATAGGGAAATCAATTTTTTTTATTTTTTTTATTTACCGTGTTTATGATGTTTAATTGTCTAATAAACAAATTTATATTGAATATAATTAAGAAAAATTGTTTATAAATAGGTATTTTGCCTTCTCTTTAATAGATGTATGTTGACATAAAAAGACAAAATGATACGATATTTTTATTTTTTTTAGGGCTTAAATTTTGAATAAAATAGTTGCATTTTTTGTGGTGGTTGCTGCTACTTCCTCGAGTGTGATTTCCTTTATTTTTGCTATATGAGATGCAATAATTGGAATGTACGAACTTTGGTTTCGTTTGCCACGGTGGGGAACAGGAGGCAGAAAAGGAGCATCGGTTTCCAATAGTAAATGGTTTAAAGGGATTTCTTTTACTACATGTTGTATGCCGGAATTTTTATAGGTAATGGTTCCCCCTATCCCTAAATAAAATCCTTTTTCAATGACTTTTTTTGCTTGGTGTATATCTCCCGAAAAACAATGAAAAACACCTTTTAAAGAATGTTTGGAATATTCATTGAGGATGGCTAAAATTTCGGCAAAAGATTTACGTGAGTGTATAACCACTGGTAAATCAAAACGAAGGGCAAAATCTATCTGTTGACGGAAAACAATTTCTTGTTCACGAATAAATGTACGATCCCAATATAAATCCATACCGACTTCACCTATTGCAATGAATGTATTTTTATCAAATTGTTCTAAAATTGCGTCTAATTCTTCCTGATAATTTTCTTTTACATCAGAAGGGTGTAATCCCAACATCGGGTAACAATGTAAAGGATATTGTTTGCATATTTCTAACATTGGCTTTAATGAATGACTATCAATGTTAGGAAGTAACATCTTTTTTACACCGGATTGCAAGCAGTCGTTCATAACCTCTTCTCTGTCCGAGTCAAAATGCTCCAAATAATAATGTGTATGGGTGTCAATGAATTCCATGGATTATTTCTTTAATATTGGTAATTCAAATACCGGACTGAAATCTTCATAGGCTTTTACTAAAAATGTATTAATTCCAAGGGATTGTGCAGTAACAATATTTTGTTGGCCATCTTCTAAAAACAAAGTTTCTTCCGGATTAATCGCAGCATCTAGTAACATTTTTTCAAATATTTCTTTTTTAGGTTTGCAAACATTTAATTGAAATGAAAGATATATTTTATCAAAATAATCTTCAATTTGTTGATGGAATTTATGAAAATATTCATTCAGACAATAGTTGTAAATCAGCTCATTGATGTTGCTTAATAGAAAAATTTGATAATGATTGCGTAACTTCAGAATAAGGTCTAATTTGTATCTTGGTAAATCCACTAAAAATAGAAAAAATGCTCTTTTTATCTCATCACTAGAAACTGCTCGTGAAGTCATTTTTTTTATTTCAGTTAAAAAATTTTCTGTGCTGATTTTTCCTTCTTCAAAATCAAGAAATACACCTTTTTGACACCAATGACTTAAGAGTTCATCAATACGTTCAATACCAAGTTCTGAAAATGCTTTTACGCTTCTTTCTTTATCTAAGTCAATTAAAACTCCACCAAAATCAAAAATTAATGTTTTAATTTTTTTTGTTTTGTCCCCAATAAAAA
This sequence comes from Bacteroidales bacterium, assembly GCA_017994425.1. Taxonomy (GTDB): domain Bacteria; phylum Bacteroidota; class Bacteroidia; order Bacteroidales; family WCHB1-69; genus UBA5266. The sequence continues at coordinate 9,339 of JAGOKS010000009.1, forward strand.
GTCTGCTCTGAATAGATGATGCCATAAGTGGTAATGTTTTTAATAAAAAATAAATACATGTTCACAAACTATAAGAATATATTTTTATTGTATTATTGATTTATTTTAATTGTTGGATAAACCAAAATCCAAAGAAATTGACTTATAAATTCAGTCTTTTTTTTGCGATTTTCGTTAGGATTTTATACGTCAAAACGGCGGCTAATACATCAGAAGATTTTTCAGTCGGATTGGGACAAAGTTCGACGACATCAAATCCTACAATTGTTTTTGTTTGATTAACCTTTTCAATAAAATCCAGCACTTGCCACCAATTCATACCACCGGGGAGGGGAGTTCCTGTTGAGGGAAGTATGGATGGGTCAAAACAATCTAAATCAATGGTAAGATATACATGATTGCTGAGTTGGTTGATAGCTTTGTCCATCCATGCATTGTTATGTCGCATTTGATGGGCGTAAAAAATAGCATCAGGTCGGATAAACTCTTTTTCTTCGATACATACATTTCGGATGCCGACTTGAACCACTTTAGCTATTTGTTGTGCTCTATGCATAACGCAAGCATGATTGTAAATAGAGTTGTGATATTCTTCGCGTAAGTCTGCATGTGCATCTAATTGGAGCACACATAAATCCTGGTATTTTTCGGCGTGAGCTTGTATTGAACCTAAACTTACAGAATGTTCTCCTCCAAACAAAATTACAATTTTTCCATCTTGAATAAATTTGTTTACATCATTATAAACGGCACTAATCATTGCTTCCGGACTTTCGTTTGCTCTAATAGGGGGAGCTGTATGTATTCCTTTTGTGTATATTTCAATATCTTCTTCAACATCATACAATTCAATACTGTCTGATGCGTCAATAATGGCTTGAGGACCTTTATCTGCCCCTTTAATAAATGTACTGGTGCCATCGTAGGGAACAGGTAATATGACGAAATTAGCTCTTTCGTAGTTCGTAAATTCTTGAGGCATATCTAAAAAGTAATCCATAGTGTTATGTTGTTTTATGGATACGTTGTTGAAGTAGTTCGTGTTCTTTTTCAAAGCCTTCCTTTTTTAGTAGAGCAAACATATTCTTTTTATATGCTTCGACACCGGGCTGATCAAAGGGGTTGACGCCAAGTGTATAACCGCTAATAGCACATGTAAATTCGAAGAAGTAGATTAATGCACCAATGTTTTGTTCATCTATAGCGTCTATTTCTATTTCGATAGTTGAGATTCCTCCGTCTTTGTGTGCTAAAATAGTCCCAGTTTTCGCTTGTTTATTGATTTCCGATATCCGTTTACCGGCAAGATAATTTAATGTATCAAAATTATCATTATCATGAGGAAGTTTACAAATGCCTTTTTCTTTATTAATAGATAGAAATGTCTCGAAAACGATACGCTGCCCTTCTTGCATATATTGACCCATAGAGTGTAAATCTGTTGTATAAACAACTCCTGTAGGGTATATGCCTTTATTTTCTTTTCCTTCGCTTTCTCCGAATAGTTGTTTCCACCATTCGATTAGGAAAAATAATTTTGGTTCAAAGCTTGCCATGACTTCAATGTTAAATCCCTGAATTAATAGCATGTTACGTGCATATGCATAACTTACAGTTGCATTATTTAATGTAAAAACTGATAATGAGTCAGATATCGTTTTTGCTCCTGAAATTAATGCTTTTATATCGACACCTGCTACAGCTATAGGCAATAAACCCACAGGAGTTAATACCGAATACCGACCTCCTACATTGTCAGGGATGACAAATGATTTATATCCTTTTATATCTGCAATTTTTTTTAATGCACCTTTTTCTTTATCGGTAATACAAACGATACGCTTTGTTGATGCTTCTTGTCCATATTTTTTTTCACAATGTTGTGCTAGTAATCGAAATGCTACAGCTGTCTCAGTAGTTGTACCGGATTTGGAAATGACAATAATACTATAATTTACAGTAGAAAGAAAGGATAAAAGTTCGCTAAGATAATCTTCCGATAAATGATGTCCGGCATATATGATTTGAGGTTTTTTATTTGAAAAAGTAGGACGTAGAGCTTCAATAACTGCTCTGGCACCTAAATAAGATCCGCCAATTCCGGCGACAACAACATAATCGGATATTTTTATTAAAGAATCAGCAGTTTGTTGTATGTCTTTAATAAGATATTCGGAAGCAATTTCATCTATATCCATCCATCCCAAAAATTCATTTCCTTTACCTTTTCGGGAAACTAAGGTTTGAAAAGCGGCTTCTACTTTCTTTAATACAATATTGTCAATGAAGTCGATGTCTGATTTAACAGTTATCATATTTAATTAAATATTTAGTGAATATTTCAACAACGTTTGAAAGTCTTGTTTATTTGGAAATAGTAAATTCAACCCTTCGATTTAATTGACGGTATTCCGGATTGCTGTTACTTACAATCGGACTGACAGCTCCCATACTTTTATATGTTATATATTGTTTTTCAATGCCATGATTGATAAACCATTGGTATATAGTCTGAGCACGTGAGATAGAAAGTGATTGTATTTCTTTATTGTCAGTATGCCCTGTAATTTCGAGTTTTACATTTGGATGGTTTTTTAGAAGATATAGAATTTTTTCTAAGGTTTCTACTTCTGTTGTACGTAATTCGTTACTTCCAAAATCAAAATATATATTTCTTAAAACATATATTTCTACCAATGAGTCAACGTTACTTTGTAAAGTAGTTAAATTCTCTGTATTTTGATTTGAAGATGATTGTGCTTGTAATGCCATTGTTCCAACTAAGAGGACGTAAGCAAATAAGTGTATACAAATCGAGAAAATATTTTTCATGTTTAAGTGTTTAAATTGTATGTTAGTAATACGAATAAACACTTACTTTTGTTTCAAAAAATAAAGGGATTGGAGCCTCTCATGGGATTCGAACCCACGACCTACGCATTACGAATGCGTTGCTCTACCAGCTGAGCTAAAGAGGCAAAAAAACAAAGTGCAAAAGTAACAAAATTATTGATTATTTTTCGTGCCAGCGTAATTTTTTTTCTTCACTTTGAATAATTTTATTATTGTCTAATAGCCAGCGTACTACTTTTATGATTTTTTCTTCCGGGTAATGAGAATGATCTACTAGTGCATTAATGCTTATGTCTTGCTTTTGTAATACGGGTTTAATACTTTCCAGTATAGTATCAAATTCTAAAGCAGATAGTTCCATTTTGTTTCGCTCCAAGCAGATGTCGCATTTTCCACATCTTACACTTTCCGTTTCTCCGAAATATGCCACCAATTGTTTACTCCTACATTTAGTTTGATTGCCGACATATTGTATGACACTATCCATACGTGCTTTTGCTACTTCTTTCCGTTTTTTATAAATATCTTCAGATAATAGCAAATATTTGGTTTCAAGTCGGTTTTCAAGAAAAACAATACGTGGTTTTTCTGTTTGTTGTTGGTAGATAATTATTCCTAATTCGTGTAATTTTTTAAGGGAATCAATAATATAATTGATATTTTTATTGGCTCGTTTGGCAAGTTCCGATTCATAGATACGTGTAAAATCAGTAAACAGTCCAGAATATGAACGCAAGAGCAATTTAATGATGGCATCGTAGGCAGCGTTTTCAACCTGAAATTTATATAAGTCCTCCCGTGATGCTTCTATAAACATTTTCGAAGCATTTGAATAGGGGTCTGTAAATAATATTAAACCGGATTTTTCTATTAATTTTAAGGCATAGTAGGCAATTAAAGGTTTGAAATGGTATGTCCTTGCAAAATCATTGTTGTCAAAATCAAACGTTAGTCCTTCTCCATTCCCCACAGGAATCCGGAAATAATTTCCAAGTGCTTGATAAACATTTTGTATTGTTTCTAATGAAGGGAAACTATTTTCGAAATTTTGTATAAGATTATGGATGTCTGCATTTTCGTATAGTAAAATAGCGTATGATCTTTTCTCATCCCTACCACCTCTTCCGGCTTCTTGAAAATATGCCTCTAAGGTATCCGGTAAATCCATATGTACTACAAAACGGACGTCTGGTTTGTCAATGCCCATTCCGAAGGCATTGGTTGAAACCATGATACGTGTTTTACCTTGTGTCCATAAATACTGTTTTTTTGTTCTTTCTTGCATGTTTAAGCCCGCATGATAGTAATCCGCTGAATGTTGATGTTTGTTTAAGAAAGTTGCTATGTCTTTTGTTTTTTTTCGGTTACGAACATATACAATACCTGTCCCACGAGTTTTTTGTGCAATTTTTAAAAGGCGTTTCAATTTATCTTCCTCTTTTAAAACAAAATATGTTAAGTTGTTACGTATAAAACTCTTTTGAAATACATTTTCTGTTTTAAAACATAATTTATTTTGAATATCTTTTACAACTTCGGGTGTCGCAGTTGCAGTTAAAGCTAACACAGGAACAGTGTTAGGTAATATATTGCGTATTTCTGCAATTTCGAGGTAAGGTGGACGAAAATCATACCCCCATTGAGAAATGCAATGAGCCTCATCAACAGCAAGTAAACACACTTTCATTTGTTGTATTGCATTTTGCATCAGTGTGTTTTTTAATCGTTCAGGGGAAAGGTATAAGAATTTATTCTCTCCACGAAGGCAACTATTAAGAATCATATCTATCTCCCTAACATGCATCCCTGTATGTATAGCTGCAGCGGAAATATTTCTTTTTTTAAGATTTTCAACTTGATCTTTCATTAAAGCGATGAGAGGTGATATCACAATACAGACACCATCTAATGCCAAAGCAGGGACTTGAAAACAAATGGATTTTCCTCCTCCCGTAGGAAGTAATGCAAGCGTATCTCTACCTTCTAGAACAGACAATATGATGTCTTCCTGCATCGTTCTGAAAGCAGAATATCCCCAATAGCGATGTAAAATAGATTTAATATCCAACTTGTGATTTTTTGCAAAAGTATATATTTTTTGTTTATTATAAAACGATATATTCGATGCAATTAAAGAGAAATATAAAAATCGTAGTATGTTCTCAATGAGCCGATTTATTTCTGAATGGTCATTTTTTTCATTATTCGTTCCCCTTGGTATGTGATACAATAATAATATATGCCACTGCTAATAGGGAGTGTGTTTATTTCCAAGTAATTATTGCCTGAATGAGCTTGAATTGTTTTTTCAAATAATATTTGACCGCTGATGCTCATTAATTGGAAATAAATGCTTCCTTCTTGCGGAATAGAATAGGGGATAGATGTAGTATTGGTTGACGGATTAGGAATATTCTGGCCCACATACCATTGTTTGGTTGTGGTGTTTTTAATGGAAACATCATTATAGATAGCACATGCAAGTTTTTTTATAGTATCATTCAGTATGTCAGTATCATCGTTGATGTGCTCAATGAAACCTTTAATAACATAGGTTTGTTGTGTGTTATCTAAATTGGGAACCGTATATGATTTTGTGAATTCGTAGGGAAAAGTAGTGTAAGCAGTAATGCTTGGAATAGTATCCGAAATTAGTTGAATTTGAGTGTTGGCACTATCAATACGAAGGTGTATTATAGCATTTTTAATATCTACATTTCCTTTGTTTTCAATTAAAATTTTCGTGAACATTTGGGTTCGTCCGGTATCGCAAATGTCATTATAGGGTCGTTGTATTTCCAATAGGCTGATATCAATAATAGGGTCCAAATCAACGCATGGTAGTAAATCAATTTTATCGTTGTCGGTATCAGCATCACAGGAATATGCAGTTTTTATTGAAAAAGCATAATAGGGCTGAACAATTGTTGCAATTGGAACGATGTATGGTTTAGTATACCTATAACTTATTGTATCCCCCGGCTGAATGCTGGCGAATAGAGTATCTGTGAGTTCCGGGCTTTTATTTATCCGTAATTGCAACGGAATGTTGGTAATGACAGTGTTCCCTGTATTTTTAATAAATAAAGTAATATAAACACTGTCTCCAACTTGTTTGCAATTAATTTGATCTACTCCGTGAATAGAATCTAATGTTATGTCGGGGAATATGTTATATGTTATTTGTGAAGTATCGTTAGTTGTATTACTGTCAATGCGATGTATGAAAGCTGTAAAATCATATGTGAGTCCGGTTAGGAAATCAAAAGAGGAATCAATAGTTAACGTATCAGAAGCATATCCATACAAGGTATCATAGGAATTTAATTTATATAAATAATTTAAGCTATCTGCATTACGAACACGTACAATAATTTCGGAATTATTATTGAAAATTATGTTTTGTTTAGTAAGGTTTTCCATTACTACTTTAATCGGCTGATTCGAAAAATTACAGGATGTGGAATTGTTAAAGTCGGGAAGAAGCAAAGAAAGTTTCATGTCTGAATAACCGGCAATGCGAATTCGGTCTAAACTTTGGTTTGCTCCGCCAAAACTAGATGCCTCAAAAATGATAGTAAAACATGTTTCATTTGCATAATACGATAAGTCAATTTCGTAGTATTTCCAACAAGGGCCGGATGTAGTTGGGTCAAATAATTGGAGTGATATCAAAGGGATAGTTGTAAGTCCTTCATCCGTTGAAATTTTTACAATCATTAAATCCCTTGAATAGACATTGTTATGAGCATACCAAAAACCTAAACGAGGTTGAATGCCTGTAGTTAAATCTATTCCACTAATGATAGCCTGTGATAGCGAACCTGTTTCTAAAGATCCTTGAAATTCGAGTCGTCCTGTACCGTATACCGGACTAATGACAGGATTTGTTCCTACAGTTGAAACAACATTCCAATTAACGTTTCCGGAAATGGATTTAATCAATAATTCAGGCGGATATGTACTGAAATTAATATCATAAGGCAAGGCTATTTTGCTGATAACATATACACTGTGTATGGTATCATCTGACGGAATTGTGTCAATATTACACTCTAAATATAGGGTAATATTGTAATTGCCATTGGCAAGAGTGGGAAGTAATTGGGTGATAGTAAATGTGTCCGTTTCACCTACAGTTAAATATCCCGTGTTTATTAACGTGTCCTTTTGATAATTGATTGCTCCGGTAACTTTTACAAATAATCGCATGGGATTAATAAAAAATTTAATTGTGTCGGTACCACTGTTTCGAATGCTCATTTGAACAGCACTGAAATTAGATGAATTACACAAAGCTCCATTTGCTGAAATAGGACTGATAATAGCACTTGCTTCTAAATTATAACCTTCCCAAAATGGAACGGAATAAGCACCCATAGTAGTTAGTGATGTACGATAAGAATCATTGATATCAGCAAGAACATCTGCCAATCGGGGGCATGTAAATAAATTATAATTAGATAGTTCAAGATTTATAGCCGAATTAATAAAAGGGGGTTGTATGCTTAGTGAATGAGCATCTTGGCCACTGGAAGATTGCCATGAGGCAAGATTAAAGCTACCTCCTTGTAAGTTGTTGTAATCGGATGTTATTGTACTTCCACTAATTAATATTGGAGTTTGAAGAGAATCACAAATAATTATGTTGTTTTTTAGAATTTGATTTGATGAATACACATGTAATCCGCATCCTCCACCGTTTGTAGTAGTCATATAGATAGAATTATGATAAAAATTTAAACGGCTGGTATGGCTGTAAATAGCATAAGCAGAAGAACCATTTGCGTTGACAATTATTTCATTATTAGCAATTAAAGTCGATAAAATAATTCTCGCATTTATGTCATATAAATACAATGAGTACAATCTAATTGTTGTTCTTGGAATGTGAATTTTATTTCCAATAAGTTTTGTTATATTATTATGTTTTAAATGCATTCCATAACAATCAAGTGAAGTGTTTGAATTGCGTGAAATAATAATATTGTTTGAAATGCTATTAATATTTGCATAGCAATAATTTATTCCAACTACATGAGAATTAATACACTTATTGCTATCAATAATGTTATTTGAGTTGTAATTTGAAATATTTCCTGCATAAATCATAATGTTTGAATATCCACCGTCAAAAAAATTATTGATTATAGATATATCATTAATAATACCTGAATTTATTACATCTTTTTTTACAATACCTGCATAATTATCTATCGTAGCTGTCGGATTAGCAAAAATATTACAATTTCTTATTTCTATATTATTAGCATTTCCTGTAAATTGAATGGCATATGTGCCTCTGATAGAAACATCTAATGTTAAATTTTTTAGATAGATATTATTTGTGTTATTAAGCGTAATCAAAACGCCTGCTGTATCATTTAATATGACACTATCCCTATGATTAACTAAAGAAGTAATAGTCAATGAATAATTTCCTAAATAGTTTGCGTAATTTGTTAAATCAATATTTTGAGTATAAGTTCCGCTTTCGATTTTAAAACAGATATCTCCGGTTATGCAATCTGCATTTGTTAGAGCATATAAAGCACTATTTATTGTTGTAAAATCAGCATTGGAACTATTTCCGATAATATAATCTCCTTTTATCATTGATTGGCAATTCCATACTAATAATTTTAATGTATCATCATTGATTATAGGGTCTTGCTTGCCATTAGGTAGCTTAACCCATATTTTTAATGTGTCGTAAGTCCCATAGTTGCCTGAGTTATAATTACCCAAAGAAACATTAGCATTAAAATCATCTGGTAAGTTACCTATCCAAGAAACGGGTGTTTTCATCACTCCATTAACAGACCAATATATTATTGCTGTATTTAGATTTAGGATGCCCTTATTTTTAATAGTAACATTTACGGGGGTAGAGTTGTTGTATTGGACTACACTATCCGGGTTATTTATTCGATATAAGGCTACTGAGTTGGAATCAAAAGGAGGGAGCCTTTTAATGTAAAATCCCGATTGTGCCTGATTAGTATTCCCAAAAGTGTCAATTGCTTGAATAGAATAGGTGAGATATGTCCTATAAAAATGTTGTGGAATAGTAGCTGTCCACATTGTATCTCCTCCAATAGAATACATGGTAATAGAATCAAACGTATAGGTGTTGTTATAAAATGCATTATATTTGAGTTTAGGAGTGTCTATGGGTGCTAATGAACGTGATGCTACAATTGCTGTAATTGGGAAGGGTCCCGTATTGTATACGGTGTCATTATACGTAGATACAAACGATACAAGCGGAGGAATGATAGGATTAACGGAAGCTAGTATTTGAAAATCATCAATGAGCCATCCGTAGGCAAAATGTGTTCCGACAACATTACCTCGTTTAATCTTAAAACGGAATTGAACATTGGCGTAAGAGACTTCGTCAGATACGTCAAAAGTTTCATTTTGCCACCATGCATTTGTCGGTGTTGCCATTAAATTTGATGATTGCCAATTACTATAACTGGAATCATGAAAAACAGCATTCGTATATATCCCATTCCCTTGATAGGAAGATGTTGGGATACTCCGCCAAACAGCTCCCGAATAATTTTCTTTGTATTCAATCTGGCAAATATCATTTTTGCTCACTTTACAAATTTGTTTAAATTTAAGAATAACATGTGCATAACTTGTAAGATTATAAATGGGACTTGTTAAAATTACAGAATCTCCATTAATGGCCGGAACATATCCAACATAGGATTTCTGTCCACTAGCATATAAGTTAGTATTTGATGTCCAAGAAAATGAAGGGGAGATAGTCCATCCACTTAAAGTTCCTTCAAATGACTCATTGGAAATAGAGTTTATTTGACCTACAATACTTGTAGTAAAAAATAGAAAGAATAAAAAAATCAATATAATAATCTTTTTCATTTTAAGTTAATAATCTTAACATTCATAAAAATCAAAGTGCAAAAATACTAAAATTAATAATTAGAATTAATTTAATTCGTTTTTAATAATAAGCTTTTGATAAAAATGTATTTTTGTAAATAGACAATAAATCAGATAAAAATATAACTATCAATAATATGAATGTACATTTTATTGCAATAGGAGGAAGTGCGATGCATAATTTAGCTATTTCTCTTACATTAAAAGGGTATAATGTGAGTGGCTCGGATGATGAAATTTTTGAACCTGCTGCCGGTAGATTGAAGAAATATGGTATTTTCCCTGATTCGATAGGGTGGAATAGTAATAGAATTACAAAAAATATTGATGCCGTCATCCTTGGGATGCATGCTCGTGTTGATAATCCAGAATTAATAAAAGCAAAAGAATTAGGATTGAAAATTTATTCCTATCCTGAATTTATTTACGAACAATCCAAACTTAAAAAGCGGGTTGTGATAGGAGGAAGTCATGGTAAAACAACGATTACTTCCATGATTCTTCATGTATTGGATGCCTGTAATCTTCCTTGTGATTATATGGTTGGAGCTCAATTGGAAGGCTTTGAAGTTATGACTAAACTTACAGATGATGCATCGTGTATCATTATCGAAGGAGATGAATATTTGACATCCCCTTTGGATAGACGTCCCAAATTCCATGTTTATAAACCGGATATAGGTCTTATCAGTGGCATTGCCTGGGATCATGTTAATGTTTTTCCAACATTTGAGAATTATGTTGAGCAATTTCAGGTTTTTGCAGATATGATTCCTTCGGAAGGGGCACTCATTTATTGCAATGAAGATGCACATTGTGTGCATATAGCTTCAAAAACAAAAACAAAGCATAAAATACCATATGCACTGCCTGAATATCGCATAGAAAATGGAAAATATTACGTTCTTTTGCAAGATAAAGAATATCTTTTACAAGTCTTTGGCAAACATAATTTATTAAATGTAAATGCAGCTTGTAAGGTATGTGCTTGTTTAGGAATAACTAATGAAGATTTTTTTACGGCTATTCAAAGTTTTAAAGGAGCTTCAAAACGACTGGAAAGAGTGTATGAAGATGATGAAAAAGCAATGTACAAAGATTTTGCTCATTCACCTTCTAAGTTAAAAGCTACTATTAATGCGGTTAAAGAAAAATATCCTAACAGACAGTTGGTGGCTTGTGTTGAATTACATACTTTTAGTAGTTTAACCGGTGAGTTTTTAAAACAATATGCACATACAATGGATGAAGCCGATATTGCTATTGTTTATTTTAATCCACATGCCATAACGTTAAAAAAACTACCTCCTATAACAGAAGATATAGTTTTCGGGGCTTTTGCCAATAAAAAGTTAATTGTTTTTCAGAATTCGAAAAAATTAAGTGATTATTTATCGTCAATAGTATGGGAAAATAAAAATTTATTGATGATGAGTTCCGGAAATTTTGATGGAATGAGTTTTGAAGATTTATTTAAATGAAAATGTCTGCAGATACATCAGAATCTCTTAATAGAAACAAGCAAGCCGTGACTAAAAAGAAGCTTGTGAAACGTATTTTATTAATAGTAACTTCCGTAATTGTTGTTTTGTTGTTGAGCGCAACCATAATTGCGTATGTTTTTGAAGATAAAATTGCGGATGTGGTATTAAAGGAATTGTATAAATCCATAAAAACAGAAGTTAATCATCAGGATGTATCGTTTAGCCTTATACGCAAATTTCCAATGGCGTCTCTGCAAATAACACAAATGAAAGTACAAGGATTTAGTGAAAAAAGAGATGTGCTATCTGCTGATTATGTGTTTTTACAATTCAATCTTTTCGATGTGTTGACATCTAACTTTAAGTTAAAACGTATCGAAATTAATAATGCCGTATTACGATTAAAAGTTTTTAAGGATGGTGTTGCAAATTGGGATGTGTTTAATGAAAAAGATACCTCAGATACAGATTTTGCTATTAATTTAAATGCTATTTTATTTCGAAAAATAAACGTAAGTTATGAAGATATAAGCAATGATATTGAATTTGGACTTTCAGTTATAGATTTAAATGCTAAAGGCGATTTTGCTAAACAAACCTTCGATTTGCATATTTCTACTAATTTAATGTTGGATTCTTTCTTGGTAGATACCTCTTTTACATTAAAAAACAAAAAAATACAAGCTGTTACGGAAATAAGTATTGATGCTGAACATCAAAAGTACCATCTCAAACAAGGCGAAATAAGGATGGATAAATTATTTTTTATGGCAGATGTGAATTTAAATAAAAAGAAAGAAGCATGGTACTATGTCGTAAACATGAATGCGAATGAGATTGTAATAAAAGAACTCTTGGTACATTTGCCACTATCTATAAAAGAATCACTTCAAATGTATGATGTAGATGGCTTGTTGAAAATTAGAATTAATGCCAAAGGTCAAACAGGAAGAAAAAAGGATTTGGACATAGCCTCTAATTTTACATTAAAAAAAGGGAAAGTAATCAATAAGGAAAATAATATTGGCTTAACGAATTTACAATTTACGGGAAAATTTAAAAGTTCAAGCCTTAATGTTCTCAAAACGTCAGTTTTGGAGGTTGTAAACATAGACGCAATGTTAAATAGAAAAACAATTTTCGGAACTCTCCTTGTTAAAGATTTAACCGCACCTTTTGTGTCTGTGTCCCTTAAATCAGATGTTAATCTAGCAGATTGGCAAGGCTTTATGCCTAAAAATTACATATATAAAATGGAAGGAGATGCTAAAATTGATGCACAATTTCAAAATCAATTCAATAAAACATCATCATTAACGGCAAGTGATTTTAAAACAGCTACTATAAAAGGAAATGTTGTTTTTTCAGATGTCTTAATGCAATTGGTCCAAGGAGAGACAGTTTTTAAAAATGTAAATGGAAAAATTGACTTTTCAAATCAACTTTTATTTTTAGATGATTTGTCTGGAAGTATTAACGATAATGACTTTTTACTTAATGGTAAAGTTGAAAATTTCTTTGATTATTTGTTGGATTCAGGAAGTACTATGACAATTGTAGCCAATGTTTCCTCTCCATATTTGAATTTTAATACGTTTCTAACACATAGTGAAAATTCAGAGCATAAGAAAAATGAAGATGCATTTGAACTTGTCTTTCCAAAACTTATAGATTTTAATTTTGTACTTAATGTCAATAAATTTGTTTTTGATAATTTTGAAGCTAAAAATATAAATTGTGAGGTAGTATTAAAAAATCATATATTTTCTGTAAATGATTTGGTGTTAAAATCATTAGGAGGAATGGTTTACGCATCGGGTTATGTACAAGAACAAAAAGATAATTCTTTTATAATGTATTGTAATGCCAAATTATATAATACAGACGTACAAAGTATGTTTCATTCATTTAATAATTTCGGTCAATCTGAAAATGGAATTACTGATAAAAATATCAGAGGGACAGCATCTTCGACTATTCTTTTTAAAGCAAAGGCTACTAAAAAATTAAACATATTGCCTGCATCTGTCGATGTGCTTGCTACTATATCAATTGAAAATGGACAACTCATCAATTTCAGACCTCTAGAGTCATTGTCTAAATTCGTGGAATTGGAAGATTTACGCAATATACGTTTTGCTACCTTAACAAATAAGATTCAAATAAGTAATGAAGTAATTACTATTCCGGAAATGGATATTAAAAATAATGCCATGAACCTTGTTTTATCCGGTAATCAAAATTTTCAAGGAGATATTAATTATTTTATAAAACTAAAATTAAATGAATTATTGACAAAAAAGAGGCAAAATAAGTTAAAGAAAGAAGAAGATTTCGGAGAGGTTGTTAGTGATGGAACAGGGAATACCTACATTCATATTCTTGCCACAGGAAATTTAGATAATCCGAATTTTAAATTATCTAGTCGAAAAGCAAATGTGGGTGCTAAAGAACAAATAAAAGAACAAAAACAAGAATTTAAAACAATTTTTAAGTCAGAAAATGAAAATACTAAGACAGAGAAACAAAAAGATAAAGACTTAAACGACTATAAAAAGAAACCTTCGGAAATTGAAGTGGGTGAAGATTGGTAATTATATATTTGTAAAAATGAAAGGCAAAAAAGTTTTTTTAAGAGCAGTCGAAATGACTGACGTAAATATGTTATATGCGATTGAAAATGACGTTGAAGATTGGCGTTATAGTGATAACGTCAAACCTTTTTCTCATTTTGCAATGGAACAATATGTGATAGAAGCTGCAACACAAGATATTTGCACATCCAAACAGCTGCGGTTAATGATATGTGAGAATAATAGCGATAAAGTAGTAGGGGTCATAGATTTATTCGATTTTAATCCGTTGTATAAGCGTGCCGGACTTGGTATTTTGATTATAAAGGATTATAGAAGAAAAGGTTACGCCCATGAAGCGTTGCAATTAATGATTTCTTATGCTTTTAAAAAATTGCAATTAAAACAATTATATTGTAATATTGCCGCTGATAATACAATTTCTTTGTCTTTGTTTAAAAAAATAGGTTTCCAACAAACCGGAGTGTTTAAATCGTGGCGTTATCATGATAACGTTTGGAAAGATGAGCTTTTTTTACAATTGATAACGATTTAATTATTACAATATAAATATATAAATGAAGAAAAAAAAACTTGTAATAGGACTTCTTATTTTATGTTTTATCCTTGCAGCATTGTTTATGTTTTATACAGTTTATCAAAAAATTTTCAGTGTTGCTATTCAGAAAGAAGCGCCGGAATATCTCTATGTGCCAACAGGCATGTCGTACGTTGAACTTTTAGAAGTTATCGAAAAAGAGAATGTAATTAAGGATATACAGACATTTAAGCAGTTAGCTAAATATAAAAAATTATCACAAAAATATAAAGCCGGACGGTATAGACTGCAAGATGATATGAGTATTAATGATTTGGCAAATATGTTGCGTTCCGGTAATCAGGAAGCTGTTAAGTTGATATTTAATCACATACGTACTAAGGAACAGTTGGTACAGAAGATTTCAAAACAATTGGAGTTGGACGCTAATGATTTACTCAATCTTTTAAACGACAGTGTTTTTCTTGCAAAGTATAATCTAAATACTCAAACTGTAATAAGTATTTTCATCCCAAACACCTATGAATTTTGGTGGAATACTTCTGCTACAGGTTTTTTTGAACGTATGTATAGTGAATACGAGAAATTTTGGAATAAAGAAAGAGTATCTAAAGCAAAAGAAATAGGATTAAGCCCCTTGCAAGTAATTATTCTGGCATCTATTGTTGAAGAAGAAAATTATCGAACCGATGAGCAAGCACGTATTGCCGGTGTGTATATGAATCGTTTAAAGAAAGGAATGTTGTTACAGGCAGATCCTACCATTAAATTTGTATTGGGTGATTTCAGTATTAAGCGGTTGCTGTATAAAGATTTAGAAATAGATTCGCCCTATAATACCTATATGTATACGGGATTACCACCGGGACCTATTCGAATTCCTGAACGTTCAGCTATAAATGCTGTTTTGAATTATGAAAAGCATAATTTTTTGTATATGTGTGCTAAAGAAGATTTTTCAGGATATCATAATTTTGCAGTTAGCGCTCGTCAACATGCAATAAATGCTAAAAAATACCAGCATGCTTTAAATAAATTAAAGATTAATAGATGATTTATCGAATTAATAAAACGGATCCTCGTTTAGATACCTTTATTCTTTCGTTAATACTATATTGGATAAAATAAGTGTATAAACCTTTAGAAGCCGGATTCCCATTGATAGTTCCATCCCATCCTTCATTAATGTCGTTAGTTTTAAATATTTCGTCTCCCCAACGACTATATATGCGAAAGTCATAATCGTCGGTATTCACAAAAACACAAATAGGCTTAAAAGTTTTATTTTTTTCAATCAAGCTGTTGGGAACAAAAGAGTTTGGGATAAAGATGGTGTCTTTTTTTTGAATGGCAACAATATTGGAAACACTTTCATCTTGAAATTGTGATTGAGAGCATGCTGTGGCTATAATTTTATAATAAAATATACCTCCATCTTCAACTAGGTTCTCTACATTTTCAGAAAAGGTATATGTGTCAGGTGTTTCGCTACTAATTAACATAAAATCATCAGATGTTTGTGTTTTACGATATACATCGTAACCTTGTAAACAGGAATCAAAACCTGAGTAATAAGGGGTCCAACTTATTTTGTTGGTGTATAATTCTCCATCTAAAGCACTTGCTAAAATGTTATTGGCAGTATCTGACGAAACATATTCAATATCACATTCGTCAGTTAATGTAAATCTATAATGATAAATGCGTTGATCTACCTTAACGTTTTTATCGGTGAAAATATAGGTTTCTTTTTGATTGATTTGCGATTGTTTACTTAAGTATGTAAAGCTTTGACCACTATCAATACTTTTATATAAGATGATATTGTTAAACAGTAAAGTGTCACTAACATGAGCAGCAATTTCTATGTATTCATTGTCTTTGACGGTAACGTATCTAAGAAGTACACTTCCTGTACCTATGATTCTATTAAATTTAATTTCCACAATCGATGATGTGCTTGTATAGGTATTCGTTTTATTATATGCTTGGACATAAAAACGAAAATCATTAGCAGTATTCAAATGCTGACATTTATAATCCAGTATACTTCCTGCTACTTGAGCAATTTGATGAAAAGCTCCTCCGTTTTCCGAGATATAAATACGGTATATGTCAACATCTCCGGGCATATTCTCATAGGCATTCCATTTTAAAAATACAATGCTGTCACATTTGTCGGTGGTCCCCGATAATAATAACGTATGATGTACTTCTCCCAATGGACTTGCATTTAAACACGTATCAATGGCAGCTATACGGTATTCCTGTGATTGTGTGTTTGCTGAATTATTGATATCACGATAGAACGTATTATTAGCACCAAAAAGAGTATCTAATGTTTTCCATATACCATCTTTAAAATATACGATATATCCGTAAGTGTCTTCGGAAATGCTTCTTTTCCATCCGATTTCTGTTATACCGATGGAAGGATTAATACTTACGGTATCTAGTAGTGGAATTTCGGGTGCAATATCATCACTGAAAAAATCTGATAAAGCAGAGGAAGTGTTTTTACAGCCTCTTCCCTTATCATAACGTATACGATATTTGGTTTTTATGCCACAAAAAGTAATGGTGTCATTATACATGTTTAGGCGTGATTTTAGTAATAAATTCCACACATCATCCGTATTCCTTTCAATTTTAAAACTATCATTGATGCTAAATTTTACAGGAAATTTCCATTCCAAAAGGGCAATGCCTGTGCCTTGTTTGTCTAATACAAACCATATGTTTTCAAGGGTGTCAGAAGTATAAACCACTAAACTACCATCCCCGTTTTTAGGAACTGCAAGTAAATAATAAAAATTTTGACGTGTATTGGCGTCTGCTCCAATATGTGTGTAAGTGTCAATTTGTATGTCTGTTATGCTGTCTAATAATGCATAGGGCCCGTTGATAGAAAGAGAAGTATAAATGTTAACTTGATAGGTGTCGGGGATGTTATTTACTTCCCAAAACAAAACAACATCATCGGAATCGTTGACTTGAATGCAACGGAATTGAATTGTTTGCGAATAGGCATGTGATGCAAACATTAAAAATAGATTGAGAAGTATGCTAATCGACGATTTCATTATTAAATCAATATCCTTTCCTTTAACGTAAAAAATGCTATTTATGTTATATCAATGATAAAATTATCGTATTGTTAATGAATTTCTGGTATCATTGATATGTATAAAAAATAATTTTAAAAAACGACAAACTCTGCCGTATTTTTTTCTACTTTTGCACGAATTTTTTTTTATGAAGGAGAGATGCCGGAGTGGTCGATCGGGGCGGTCTCGAAAACCGTTGTGCTTGCAAAGGCACCCAGGGTTCGAATCCCTGTCTCTCCGCAGTATGTTGAAACTACCAAAGAATCAAAATGATTGATTTATTAGTTTTTGCTAAATCATATGATATACTTACATAAAAAAGCGTACTTTTGCTTTTTGAATGAACAAATTAAATTATTTTTTAAATAGCTGAAATATAAATATATGGCAAATTGGTTACAGAAGATTTTTGGAACGAAATCAGATAAAGATGTTAAAGAATTAAATCCTATTTTACTTAAAATTCAACAAATATATCCTGAAATAGAAAAGCTCTCTAATGATGCATTGCGTAATAAAACCGTAGAGTTTAAACAAAGCATACAAGAAGAAGTAAAAGAAGAAAATGCAAGGATTCAAGAAATTAAAGATATCCTCGAGCAAGACTATGAAATGGATATCCATAAAAAGGAATCGCTATATGCGGAGATGGAAAGCTTAGAAGATACAGTTTATCAGATGTTGGAAAATGCATTGATGAATATCGTTCCGGAAGCTTTTGCTGTAATGAAAGAAACAGCGCGTCGGTTTAAAGAGAATAAAGAAGTTGTAGTAACGGCAAATGATTTTGACCGTGATTTGGCAGCACAGTATGATTGTATCAATATTGTTGATGATAAAGCAGTTTATCAGAATTCCTGGATGGCAGGAGGAACTGAAATTGTTTGGGATATGTGCCATTATGATGTACAATTGATAGGCGGGATTGTATTACATCAAGGAAAAATTGCTGAAATGGCAACGGGAGAAGGTAAAACACTCGTGGCTACCTTGCCGGTTTATGTCAATGCATTGACAGGAGCAGGGGTGCATGTTGTTACTGTTAATGATTATCTGGCAAAGCGTGACTCCGAATGGATGGGAATGTTGTACCAATTTCATGGATTAAAAGTGGATTGTATAGATAAACACGAACCTAATTCAGACGAAAGAAGAAAAGCTTATTTGGCCGACATCACTTTCGGCACCAACAACGAGTTTGGCTTCGATTATTTAAGAGATAATATGGCTCGTAACCTCTCCGAATTAGTGCAACGTCGGCATAATTATGCTATTGTAGATGAGGTAGACTCTGTTTTAATTGATGATGCCCGTACTCCTTTGATTATTTCAGGACCAACGCCACGTGGCGAACAACAGGATTTTGATAAATATAAACCTATCGTAGAAAGATTGTATAATGCCCAAAGGCAATTGGTGAATAATCTTTTGTCTGAATCAAGACGTTTATTGAATGACCAATCAAATCCTAAAAACGAAGAAGAAGGAGCTAAATTATTGTTGAGAGCCCACAGAGCTTTGCCTAAAAACAAAGCCTTAATTAAAATGTTAAGTGAACCCGGCATGAAACAGTTACTCTTTAAAACAGAGAGTTTTTATATGGCTGAACAGAATAAAAACATGCCTATTATTGATGATGAATTGTATTTTGTGATTGAAGAAAAATTAAATTCGGTTGATATAAAAGATAAAGGTATAGATTTGGTTGCTACAAATGCCGAAGAAGCTAAATTTTTTATCATTCCCGATATAGGGAGTGAAATTGCGGAGTTAGAAAAAATGAATCTAAGTCCGGATGAAAAACTGGAAAAGAAGAATGAAATTTATCGAAATTTTTCCATTGCCTCCGAACGTATTCATACTATTCAACAATTGCTCAGAGCGTATACCATGTTTGAAAAAGATGTTGAGTATGTTATTTTAGATAACAAGATTAAAATTGTGGATGAACAAACCGGACGTATTATGGAAGGTCGTCGCTACAGTGACGGTTTGCATCAAGCAATTGAGGCCAAAGAAAATGTAAAAGTAGAAGCTGCCACACAAACCTATGCAACTATCACGCTTCAAAATTATTTTCGTATGTATCGTAAATTGGCAGGGATGACCGGAACCGCCGAAACAGAGGCAGGAGAGCTATGGAATATTTATAAACTGGATGTCGTTACTATTCCTACAAATAAACCTGTGATAAGGGAAGATAGAGAAGATTTGGTATATAAAACCAAACGTGAAAAATATGCTGCCATTGTCAATGAAATTATAGCATTAAATGAAATAGGGAGACCTGTATTGGTAGGAACGACATCGGTAGAAACTTCTGAGTTATTATCTAAAATATTATTGACACGTAAAGTAAAACATAATGTATTAAATGCTAAATTACATAAAAAGGAAGCAGATATTGTAGCAGAAGCCGGGCAGCTGGGAAGTGTAACCATAGCAACAAATATGGCCGGTCGTGGTACCGATATTAAATTAGCTCCTAAAGTACGTGAATTAGGAGGATTAGCAATAATAGGTACAGAACGACATGATTCTCGCCGTGTGGATAGACAGTTACGTGGACGTTCTGGTCGTCAAGGAGATCCGGGTTCTTCACAATTTTTTGTCTCTCTTGAAGACGATCTTATGCGTTTGTTTGGTTCAGACCGTATTGCCAAAGTAATGGACCGATTAGGATTTAAAGAAGGTGAAGTGATTCAACATAATATGATATCTAATTCTATTGAACGCGCTCAGAAAAAAGTAGAAGAAAATAACTTCGGAATTCGTAAACGTCTATTAGAATACGATGATGTAATGAGTAAACAACGTGATAGTATATATAAAAAACGCAGAAATGCTCTTCACGGTGATCGTCTGGCATTGGATATATCGGAAATGTTTCGTGAAATGTGCTCTTATATCGCAAGTAACTTCCAAGAATCTCGTGATTTTGAAGGATTTAAAAGGACAGTTATTTCAATATTAGGCTGTGAAAGTTCTATCAATGAAAAACAATTCTATCAAGACAAAGAAGAAGAAATTGCAGAACAATTATATGAATTGGCATATCCTACCTATAAAACTCGCATTTTAAAAATGTCGGATAAAGTAATGCCCGTTGTACATTCCGTATATGAAAGAGAAGGAAATCGATATGATAATATTGCTATTCCAATTACAGATGGTAAAAAAACCTTGCAAATTGTAGCTAATTTAAAACGATGTGTTGAAAATGGAGCTAGAGAAGTTGCTTTAACAATCGAAAAAAATCTGACATTAGCAATCATTGATAATGCATGGAAAGAACATTTACGCGAAATGGATGATTTGAAACAATCGGTGCAAAATGCTTCCTATGAACAAAAAGACCCTTTGTTGATTTATAAATTTGAATCTTATGATTTATACTCTCGTATGGTAACGGATGTTTATAGGGAAGTAGTGTCATTTTTAAACAATGGTCAGATACCTATACGTGAACCACAAAATGTAAAGGAAGCTCAATTGCCTTCATCAGATAGAAATAAATTGAAAACAGGTAGAGAGGAGGTGGCGGCACAACAAACATCGCAACCTCAAATTACCCAGCCAATTAAAGTTGAGAAAAAAGTCGGTAGGAATGACCTTTGCCCATGTGGAAGCGGTAAAAAGTTTAAAAACTGTCACGGCAGAGAGTAAGATAGTTATGAAAAAGAAAGTCATACTTAGCGTAACCAATGATTTGTTTACAGATCCAAGGGTTGATAAAACCTGTCGTTCGTTACTCAGTTTGGATTTTGAAGTATTGTTACTGGGTCGTCGGTATAATAATTCTCCTTTTCTGGAACCGAGAGAATATCAAACCAAAAGATTTTTTTTGATTTTTCGTAAAGGACCCTTCTTCTATGCGGAATATAATCTGCGTTTATTCTTTTTTCTTTTGTTTCAAAATTTTGATGTATTGGTAGCTAATGATTTAGATACTCTTTTGCCGAACTTTTTAATAAGTAAATGGAGAAAAAAACACTTAGTATATGATAGCCATGAATATTTTTGTGGTATTTTGGAAATAAAAGATAGACCTATAGTACGTAAGATTTGGCTTAGTATCGAAAAATTATGTTTTCCTAAACTTAAAAATGTGATTACTGTTTCACAGTCTATCGCTAACCAGTACGAAAATGAATATGGAGTGAAAGTACATGTTGTTAGAAATATTCCTCTTAGTACAAAACCTCCCATCATACAAAGTAGAAGTAGGTTAGCATTACCGGAAAATAAAATCATAGTTATTTTGCAAGGAAATGCAATTCATCGCGATAGGGGTGGAGAAGAAATGATTGAAGCCATGCAATTTTTAGATAATGTGTGTTTGTTAATTGTGGGAAGCGGTGATGTGATTCCTTTACTAAAAGAACGAACCAATGAATTACAATTAAGTGAAAAAGTAAAATTTGTCGGAAGAGTACCCGCTGATGTTTTGTTTAATTTTACGTGTTTGGCTGATATAGGTATTGCTTTTGATAAAGACGTAAGCATGAATCATCATTTTAGTTTGCCAAATAAGATATTTGATTACATAAAAGCAGAAATTCCTTATTTGTGTACGAATTTACCGGAACGTAAATATATTACCGAAAAGTACAAAGTAGGTGTTGTCTTAGAAAATATTAATCCTGAAACCATAGCTCATACTATTCAAACTTTAATAAGCGATGCCTCTTATTATCAACAATTAAAAGAAAATTGCAGGAAAGCAGCACTTGAACTTACCTGGGAAAATGAAGAAAAAGTATTAAAAGCTGTGTATTTAAATTTAAATTGATAAAATAGGAATTTCAATTAAATAAGTAATATTGTCATTGAATAAAACCTCCTCCCACCAAATCTTCATTTTCGTAAATTACGGCTGATTGTCCCGGGGTAACAGAAACGACAGCATCTGTAAAATAAGCTTCTAATTGATTATCATGTTGTTTAATGCAAGCTTGATGTCCAATGTCACTATATCTTATTTTTATTTCTCCATTAAAAGAATGGGGGAGGCTTGCATATTTTTGAAGATTGAAATTTAAAATACTTAATTTTTTAGACAATAAATCTTCTTTATCTCCTATGGTAATGGTATTGTGAACAGCATCAATGGCACAAATGTATTTGGGTATTCCAAAGGAGATATGCAAGCCTTTCCGTTGACCAATAGTATAATAAGCAATCCCCTTATGTTTCCCTACTATATTCCCGCTTATGTCTAACACATCTCCAGGTACATTCTTTTCAATAAAGTTTTCTACGTTCTCTTTCAAAAATTCGCGGTAATCATTGTTAGGTACAAAACAAATCTCTTGACTTTCTTTCTTTTCAGATAATTTTTTGTAACCATTTGTACGAGCAATATTACGGACTTCTTGTTTAGTCTTCCATCCTAAAGGGAAAAGTGTACGTGATAGATTCTCTTGTGTTAAAGTCCATAAAAAATAACTTTGATCTTTGTTTGAATCAATGCCTTTTTGCAAGAAATATCGTTTGTTTTCCTTTTTAATGCGAGCATAATGACCGGTAGCAATCCATTTACAATCATGTTCATCGGCAAAATCTAAAAGGTAACCCCATTTAATGTGCGAATTGCATAGCACACATGGATTGGGTGTGCGTCCATGAAGATATTCTTCAATGAAATTTGAAATGATAGTGTCTCTGAATTCTTTTCGAATATCTAAAATATGATGTTCAAATCCTAATTTTTCCGACATGTACTTTGCTTCTAAAATAGAATTTATATTACAACATCCTTTTTCTTTTTCAAAACAAGCCTGAGAAATAGAGTCATAACTTCTAAAAGTCAGGCCTACCAATTCATAACCTTCTTTTAATAATAGCATGGCTGCGACAGTACTGTCAATGCCTCCACTCATTGCCATTAATACTTTAGGCTTTTTCATTCAAATTTAGGGAGTTTAGGATTGGTGATAGATTTCAGCATTTTATAATAGTCATCATGTGTAATGATATCAAAATCCGTTGGATATAAAAGTATAACTTTGGCTTCGTTGGGATTGTTTTTGTTTGGATACATGTGTTTTATAACATCGTAGGCTGATAAAACAGATTCATTGATGAAAATGAAATATTCAATTGTAGCACATTTTGATATTCTCAGTAAATTGTCATAAACAGTTATTTTGGTGCTATCGCGTAATTGGATAACAACTGTTTTGGCTGTTTTTTGGTGAAAGTGAGCTATGAGATTTGCGTTTAGGGTTATCCATTCTTTTTGAGTGCGAAATCCCAGATACATATTTTTCAGCATACCCATATCAAAATACTCAATTTTTGTTACCAAGCCTTTTTCATTATAATGGGTCCATTCACCGTTTCGATAATCTTTCGCATATTGTCCTTTGATTTTTATGGTGCCGTCTTCGTAATAATTTTCAAACGTGCCATGCATAGTATCATTGGTATAAAATATTTTAGAGCGTAACTTGCCATTGGTGTAATAGTTAATGGAAATTCCATTCTTTTTATCATCAAGCCACTTTGTTTCTTCCAATATAATGCCCTTGGAAGAGTAGATTTTTGAAGTGTTGTTTTTCTTGCCTTTGATGTAATATTCTTCCATGACTAATTTTCCGCTAGGGTTATAATACAACCATTTTCCATCTTTACTTTTATTATAGAAAACGCCTTCCGCTAAAACACTTCCATTTTCATAATACATGCTTGTATTAACAATCGGTGAGTTGACAGTAAATTGTGAAATGTTTTTTATTTTACCATTGGGATGATAATACGTAATGGTTCCTATTGGCTCTCCGTTATAAAACATACCTTCATATTCCAATTTGTTATTGGTGTCATATTTTTTCCAATATCCGTATTTTTTCCCGAATTTATCTGTGCGATTTAATGTATCAGATTGTGAAAATGCTAAATAACTACATCCAATCCATAGTATAATTAATAATTTTTTCATTTATGAATGATATAATTGATATTTGATTAACGAAAGTATACTCTATTAATAAAATGTGTGCAAAGATAAATAATTTTTATATAAAAATAACTAATAGTCGTAAATAATAAAGGATTTTATAGTTACGTTAATAGTGAGCATATACGATATAGGGTTTAAATAAATCATACATGTGTTATTATAAATTTATTTATTTTTTGTATTTTTTCTTACTCTTTTCAGGCGGAAGTGTCTTTTCGCAAAGCAAAGGCATATTTAAAGGAAAGATTATTGATTTTTTAATTTCCATGCCCTTAGAAGATACCTATATTCACAATCTGAGTACCGGAGCAACCGTTTTTACCAACGAAAAAGGCGATTTCTCAATTGGAGTCAAAGGACATGATACGATAGCTATTACCAGAGTTGGCTATAATCCTGAATTTCTGATTTTAAACGATTCATTATTAAATGTAAAAGAAAGAGTCTATGTGCGTTTATTGATGAAGTCTATTATGCTTCGCGAAGTTAAAATTTATGCCCTAAAACCCTATCCGCTTTTCATAAAAGATATAGCTAAAAAGGATGAAAATATATTGGAAATAAAAGATGTAACTCTTGATGAAGATGAAAAAAAGAGAATTGCTAACGAAAACACCACCTCGGGAAATGTATTGGCAGGCACTCCTTTGGCTCATCCGTTTACTTTTTTATATGATCAATATAGTAGGAAAGCAAAATTAAATCGTCAATATGCTAATCTACTCGAACATGAAGACGAGCTTACTGAGTTGACGCAGAAATATAATCCCGAAATAGTAGAAAAAATTACAAAATTAAAAGGTAATCAATTAGAGGAATTTATGGTGTATTGTTCTTTTACCTATTATACCTTGATTGTTTCTTCAAAACAAGACATTGAAGCCATGATATTTAGTAAATACCAACAATATTTAAAAGAAAATGAAGGGAAATAATAAACCTTTGTTATGTATTGTCGGACCTACTGCAAGCGGTAAAACCCGTTTGGCAGTATATTTGGCTGAAATCATTGATGGGGAAATCATCAGCGCTGATTCAAGACAAGTGTATCGCATGATGGATATTGGAACGGGAAAGGATAAAAATGAATATATTACTCCAACTAAAATAATCCCCTATCATTTAATCGATATTGTAGAACCGGGCTATCATTTTAGCGTTTTTGAATACCAAAGAGATTTTTATTCTGTATATAAACAAATACTTTCACGAAATAAACAACCCATTCTATGTGGAGGTAGCGGAATGTATATAGAAGCTGTTTTGAAAAATTATGATTTGTTTTTTGTACCTGAAAATGTTACCTTGCGAAATCGTCTGCAAAAATATAGCATGGAGCAGTTGATTGAAGTTTTATCTTCTTATACACTTTTACATAATATTTCTGATACTACAGATAGAAATCGTTTAATCAGAGCTATCGAAATTCAAGATTTCTATAAAACTTCTCCAATAGACAAAGAAAAATCCTCACTTGCATCTATTATTTTTTATGTTCATTTTGAAAGAGATATACTTCGACAGCGTATCACGGAACGTTTGCAAAATAGATTACATAACGGCATGATAGATGAAGTGAAATTTTTGTTAGATAGTGGAATAAAACCCGAATCTTTACTATATTACGGTCTGGAATATAAATTTATCACGCTTTATCTTACACATATGTTATCGTATGAAACTATGGTCGAAAAACTCAGGATTGCAATCCAGCAGTTTGCTAAACGACAAGTAACCTGGTTCAGAAGAATGCAGCGAAATGGTTTTGAATTTACATATATCGACGGATCACTATCGAATGATGAACAACTGGCATTAATGGTAGATAAATTACAAACTAAAAGGTTGATTAATAAATAAAAAAAAGTAAATACTGTTAAGCACTCTCACTGCGCCACTATATATATTTTTATTTTAATAGTGTTACATGACCTGTGAACTCATGATCCTTGCTGCTAAAATCTTTAACTACAACGCGGTAAGAATAAATAGTAGTTGTCGTAATTAATTTACCGTCTATTTTTCCGTCCCAGCCTACTTCAGTATCCGAAGTTGTAAAGATTTTTTCTCCCTTTCGATTGAAGATTTCAAAAACATACCCTTCTTTTACGTATTCCGACATTTCCGGTTTAAATACATCATTGATACCATCTTCGTTGGGAGTAAAAGCATTTGGAATATAAACCCTTAAATCATCATAAATATGAAATTTTTTCGTGATACTGTCAATACATCCGTTAGGATCTTCAATATAGAGTGTAACATAGTAATCGCCTACTTTTGTGAAACTAATCCTTACTACGTTGCCGCTTTGATTTTTACCGTTATCTAAATCCCATAACCAAATAATGGGATTCCCTTTACTATTATCTGTCAATGTAAAAATTACATTGATTGGCACATTATAGCTTTCAGTCACAAAATCAGCAACAGGCTCTTCAATTAGTTCAACTTCATAAGTTTTTACTTTTTCAGGACATTTATTATTATCAATAACAGTAACCGTATAGAAACCGTGTGTCAATTCTTTGATATTTTGCTCACAAACAGGTGGATTCGGATGCTCATCGGATGGAAATTGATTTGATGTCCATAAATAAGTATAAGGAGATGTTCCTCCTTTGGCATGTACTTTTATATATCCCGGGATGTGGCAAATTTCATCTACCAAGGTGTCAAATACTATCGTTACATCTTCAGGCTCTTTAATTTCGATGGTATCGTAGCGGAAACAACCTCTGTCATCTTCTGTATATAACATGTAAAATCCTGCTGCCAATTCATTTCTGTTATCGGTTGGTATTCCGCCGGTATATCCCAAATCTGCCCAATAATGGGACAAAGGCAACAAATATTCACCTTTGATTTTGGAGATTTTAATCGTTCCTGTATTATAGCCATAGCATGGATTATCTGTGGTGGTATATTCAATCTCGAATTCCAAATCATCCACATAGACGGTGTCATAGTCGAAACATCCTTTATTGTCAGAGCCTTTTACCGTATACATGCCCCCTCTATCGATAATTGCAGAAGTATCGGTAATTTTTCTTTTTACTCCTTCCCACCGGTAAGTGGCAGCTCCTGAGGCAAAGATTTCTGTTTCCGTAAATTTACAAATTAAATCAGGAGCCGTTATCAATACTTCAAGCTTTTGATCAGGATAGGAATACACAATGGCTGAAGCGGTATCGACACAACCGTTTTCAGAAAAAACCGTCAGTAATATCTTATAATGACCGGTATCTTGAAATTGATAACTTAACGAAGAATCTCTGCTTATAAATTCTGTCCCTTTATCTTCACTTATTTTAGAGATATTCCACTCCCAATAAGAAATCTTTGAGCGAGAAGTATAGGCGGTTTGAGCCAAATGCACTTTGGTCGGATAGCATAAATTCGTTAAGGAATCAATTATAAAATCAGGAGCAATCATGGTTTTTTCAATCAAACAAGACAAAGTAGAGGTACAACCGATGGCTGATGTCATGGTTACGGTATAGGTTTCTCCATCGGGAGGATTTTGAAGAACTAACTCTCGCTCGATTCCAACGATAACTCCAATTTGATTATACCACTTATAAGAAACAAAACCTTCGGGGACTACCAAACTAGCTTCTAAAGCACTTTCACAATAATGTATATCAATTTTCATTGGTCGACATTCTCCGACAGCATAGCCATAGCCAAAGTGGGCACCCGCTCCACAATCTGCTGTAGCAATGACTATATATATTGTTTGTCCTATCAAAGGAGATAAATTAACTCCGACAGTTGTCCAATCTCTCCAACGTATATTTGTATCACAATATTGAAATCCCGGTATATCTTCTGCACATGCAACGGCATAACTGTTACAATCCACATTCAATAAATTTCCATTAGTATCTTGAATACGTAATTCGAAATAAGGTTGCTTACTCTGAGGATGCCCGGGATCGTAAAAAACAACGGCGAAATGCAACAACAACAAGTCATTGTTACTATCAACCGTCATTTCATAGATGATAGCATCTGCTTGAAAATTGGCGGAGTCATTTCCTATCCTTGCACTTTGATGAAAACCATCCGGGACTAAAGCCAATTTGTTAGGAGAACCGTTGCATGTATGGGGATCATATCCGTATATATCACTCATGATGGTATGACGACTGAAAACAGGAGTACTGTCTTTCCATTTTAAATATTGATAAGCCGTACTATAGGATATTCGGGAAGTGGCAACTTTACACACCCAATTTGTAAAATTTAATTCACTAAAATTAAGATTTGGGCATACCGATTCTTCTTGTGCATGAAGCGAGTAACTCAAAAAACTGATGGTGCTTAGAAGCAATATGGTTTTTGGGCTAATATTTATTCTCATTTTTTTTATTTTAATAGTGTTACATGACCTGTGAATTCATGATTTTTGCCGGTGAAATCTCTGACCACAATGCGGTAAGAATAAATAGTCGTTGTCGTAACAGGTTTTCCGCCTATTTTTCCATCCCAACCTGCTTCGGTATTGGAAGTTGTAAATATTTTTTCTCCCCAACGATCGAAGATTTCAAAAACATAGCCTTCTTTCACGTATTCCAACATTTTCGGTTTAAATATATCATTCATACCATCTCCATTGGGTGTGAATGAATTCGGAACATAAACCGTCAACTCTTCATAAACATGAATTTTTTTCGTGATACTGTCAAAACATCCGTTGGGATCTTCAACATAGAGTGTAACATAATAATCACCTACTTCTGTGAAACTGACTCTTGCCACGCTACCGCTTTCACTTTTTCCCTTGTCTAAATCCCATAACCAAATAATCGGATTTCCTTTGGTATTGTCTGTCAATGTAAACATTATATTGGTTGCCACATTATAGCTGTTAGCCACAAAATCGGCAACAGGACCTTCTACAAATTTTACGTCATAGGTAGCGGAATTTTCGCATACACCATCACTTACCATTACCGTATACGTTCCTTTGGGTAAATTGCCAACATAGCACGTATCTCCTGTTACAGGTGACCACGAATAGGTCAATGAGTAGTTAAAGTCGGACGAATCCGTCGTATGCGCTTTGACAGATACTTTTATATATCCATCCGAACGATGGCAGTATTCCGGAGAAAGTGTATCTAAGGTGATTTCCGGTATAGGATGGTTGAAAATATTGGTTTCCACCGTATCCACACAATTCGGATTATTCCCCGCAAAGACGACTATTTTATAATTACCCGCTTTTAATCCTGTCTTTACTTCATCCGGTGTGGCTACATCCAAAACTTCATTATTATAATACCATGTGTATGCTAAAGGGGGGATGGGATTTTGTGTCATTACACGAATACTTCCATTTTCTTTACTACATGTTTCATGGATAAGTTCCTGTACCGAAACAATAGGATTTTCAACGATGGGTACTTCATAGGTTTTTACTCTTTCAGGGCATCCGTTTTTATCTACTACCTTAACGGTATAGAATCCCGGTGTCAGCTCATTGATGTTTTGGTCAGTAACCGGTGGATTAGGATATTCATCCGATGGAAATTGATCCGATGTCCAAGAGTAGTTATATGGTGCCGTTCCTCCTTTGGCATGTACTTTAATATATCCCGGTATACGGCAACGTTCACCTACCAAAGTATCCAATACTATTGTTACATCTTCCGGCTCTTTGATTTCGATGGTATCGTAGCGGAAACAGCCGTTATCATCTTCCGAATAAACTACATAGAATCCAGCTTTTAAACTATCTCTTTTATCCGTTGGCATTCCGTTGGTATATCCCAAATCTTCCCAATAATGAAACATCGGTGTTACAAAATTACCGGTAATTTTGGTAATTTTAATGGTTCCTGTATCATAGCCGTAGCAAGGATTGTCCATGGTGGTATATTCAATCTCAAATTCCAAATCATCGACATAGACAGTGTCATAACCAAAACACCCTCTATCGTCGGTGCCTTTTACCGTATACATGCCCCCTCTATCGATAATAGCAGAAGTATCGGTATTTCTCCTTTTCACTCCTCCCCATTGGTACGTAGTAGCACCGGTAGCAAAGATTTCCGTTTCCGTATATTTACATATCAAGTCGGGTGCATCTATTAATACTACCGGAGCAGGATAGGAATAGATAATGGCTGAAGCGGTATCGGCACAACCGTTTTCGGTATAAACTGTTAATAATATTTTATAATGACCGGTATCTTGGAATTCATATGTCAAGGAAGAATCGCCGGACATATATTCTGTCCCTTGATTTTCACTGACTTTGGAAATATTCCATTCCCAATAAGAAACTTCCGAACCGGAGGCATACGCAAATTGAGCCAGATGCACTTTGGT
>JAGOKS010000082.1 GCA_017994425.1 Bacteroidales bacterium
AAATAGCATATTTTAAAAAACAAAATACACACTCCTTTTGTGGTAGTTAGTATTGATAAAATAAAAATGCTTAGGCTTTATCGTTGCTGCCTAAAACGTTTAAAATTTTATGGATATAAAGTTGTTTTAACTTTTCTCTGGCAGGTCCTAAATATTTTCTTGGATCAAATTCTGTAGGATTTTCAGATAAAACTTTACGAATGGCTGCTGTCATTGCCAAACGACCGTCAGAATCGATATTTATTTTACAAACGGCGGATTTAGCAGCTTTACGTAATTGCTCTTCAGGTACTCCGGCTGAGTTTTGTATATCTCCCCCATAGGTGTTTATTTCAGCAATAATGTCTTGAGGTACTGATGAAGCTCCATGAAGCACAATGGGAAAACCGGGAATTCGTTTTTCCACTTCTTCTAGAATATCGAAACGCAATGGCGGAATACTTTCTCCGGGTTTTACTTTAAACTTAAAAGCTCCGTGAGAAGTTCCTATGGATATTGCCAATGAATCGACGCCGGTACGTTTCACGAAATCCTCTACTTCCTCTGGACGTGTATAGGTATGATGTTCAGCACTTACTTCATCTTCAATACCGGCTAAAACACCCAATTCGCCTTCAACAGTTACATCGTACTGATGTGCATATTCCACCACTTTACGGGTTAAAGCAATATTATCTTCATAGGAATGATGTGAACCATCTATCATTACGGATGAGAATCCTGTTTCAATGCATGATTTACAAAGCTCAAACGTATCGCCATGATCTAAATGTAAGACAATAGGAATATTACATCCTAATTCATTCGCATATTCTACAGCACCTTTTGCCATATTTTTGAGTAAATTAGCATTCGCGTATTTGCGTGCTCCACTCGATACTTGCAGTATGACAGGAGATTTTGTTTCTACACACGCCATAATGATAGCTTGCAATTGTTCTAAGTTGTTAAAATTAAAAGCCGGTATCGCATACTGCCCTTTTACCGCTTTTTTAAATATCTCTCTTGAATTTACTAACCCTAAGTCTTTATATCTCAGCATAATTTTATAGTTTAATTTTTTTTGTAAAATTAAACAAAATAAATGAATAAATGCCAGTAAAAGGAAAATTTTTTCCGGAACGGAGAATGCTTCTAATCTTTATAAATAATCAAGCGTTGACCTATGTTAATTTTATCTTTCTTTAGATGATTCCATTTCATGATTTGGCTTACGCTTACATGATGTTTTTTAGCTATTTTGCCCAAGTAATCCCCGTTTTTAACTATATAGGTTATGGTCTTAACTTCCGGTTCTACTTTTTTTTCTGCTTCTTTTGCCAAGCTGTCTAATCGCAATTGTTCTTGTTCGTAGAGATAATATAAACTGTCTTCCAAGCAGATAAACATTTCAGCTTTTTCTATCGGGATACAAATATCACCAAGAGGAATGCAGGTTTTGTTGACAATAATCGGATTTAAATCTGAAAATTCATCACTAGTCAATTGTAGTTTTTCCTTTAAATGTTGAATATAAACCGGATTTTTAATACTTACAATTTGTGTTTTAATTGTGGATTGTTTTTTGAGGATAAAACCATGTTTGTCGTAATAATTGGCAAGATACGCATAAGATAAATAGTTAACTACAAAATCATTATTTGTAAAAAAATCGCTTGCATACAATTCATTGGGATTGGTATTGTCGGTATGGAGTCGGATTTTAGCAGCATTAAGTCCCGGAGCACCTTCCGCATAAGCGA
Organism: Bacteroidales bacterium; assembly: GCA_017994425.1. Classification (GTDB taxonomy): domain Bacteria; phylum Bacteroidota; class Bacteroidia; order Bacteroidales; family WCHB1-69; genus UBA5266. The sequence continues at coordinate 1,743 of JAGOKS010000082.1, forward strand.
TAAGCACATCCCATAAATCATTGTATAGTAAAAATAAGTCTTCGAGATATGCCACAGCAGCTTTACTTGCTTTCAGCACATCCATGCGTTCATCGATATCGTTATTTACAATCAATCCATAACGTATAGCCACAAAAACAGGCAAAGACCACGCTCCTGCCCTATGAAAATCAACTTCATAGTGTTTTTGCATACCGGTAAGTGCCAAAGGGATGTATTGTAGAGTAACAGGAAGATTCCTGTTCATCAATTCATGCTGAATGTATGATTGATAAAAGATAAAATCTGCTATTTCATCTTCTGTTTGTTGTGCTTTTTGTCTTGAAAGATAAAAAATATTGTCTTTGATGCGAGGATTATAATCTATAAGCAAAAGCGGATCTATACTTTGCATGCGAAGCCTAAACAATAATTCAAAATCAGAGGGACCTTGTGCTGTTATTGTAGTAAAAGAAACGGCAAACAGTATAAATCCAACAATTAGCCTGTATGTAACACTTAATTTATGTAACACTTTTTTATGCATCAACCCATCAAGCCTCTACCTTGTTTAACGACTTTGTTCTCGTTTCTTAAATCTTCCAATATTTTATCCAGTAGCCCATTGATAAACATTTTGCTTTTGGGAGTACTGTAATATTTCGATATTTCGATGTATTCATTGAGTGTAACCCGTATGGGTATGCTTGGGAAGTAACAAAATTCGCAAATAGCCATTTTCAACAATATAAAATCTATGGTAGCTATACGGTCTAATTCCCAATTCTGTAGTTTCTTGGTGATTAACGATACGTATTCCTCATTGTAAAGAATAGTTTTACGAAATAAGTCGAGCATAAACTCCTTATCTTCCGATGATTTTTCGTCTACTAGCTTAAACAAGGGCGGAATGGCTACCGTATCGGCATTCTTTTCTTTGATTCCATTTAAGGTATTGTAAAGCATGATGATTACGTCATTATAATCCAATTGCCAATGGAGTTTGATTTCACTCATATAATGAATGATGTCGTCGTTTTCAAGTAAAAATTCTTCTACCATTTGTAAAATGAACTCTTTATCTTTTGAAAATGAACGATCCGGATCTTTCATATAGGCTAAGTAGCACGGACTATTGGTTAAGGCATCGAAGACTTTACGTACAAACACCATCTCTACATCGTTTTCCCAGCTGAGACCATAATTTTGAATGGCTTTTTGTAAGTTCTTATTTTCTTTTATTTTTTTAATAAATAGATTATCAATAAATTTTGTATTTGGTTTCAAGTCTTCTTCTTTTGCAAAGAAAAGTGTTTTCTTGATTTCTATGACTTGTTCAGCGATATAAGTAAGTGGTACAAATAAAGCAAACATTTTGATATACAGCCTGTATATATCTTCAAAGACGCTTAATAGCTTCTTCTCCGAAACCTTACTGTCTTTTTCGGGAGAAAGATAATACGCATACAATGCCTGCATTACTTTGATTCTAATGGTATTACGACTAATCATCGACGTTTGAATTTAGACTGCAAAAGTACAATAATATTTATACATACACAATGTACACGACTATATTTTTCTGTAGCTTAAACTATTACTTAAACTAATATTTTGTAATCGTTTAAATATAAAACAAATAAAAGAATTTCTCTTGAAACCCGAAATCCCACATTCGAAATATTAATATTCCTCTATGGATTCATCTTTCAGTACAAATCGGTAGGTTTTAAAAACGAAAGCAGAAAACAAGCCATAGCCGTTTTCTATGTTATTGTAGAGTATTACAGGTTCAACTATCCCCATAAAACTAATAGAGCCGTAATATCGTATTAACGAAGACCAATACATATAGGCAATTTTATCCATTTGAACAAAATTGAATCGCAGAGTATCATAGTTTTTCGGTTGATATTCATCTATCCAAAGTGAATAATTGCCTTTTAAGATTTTACCGTCATTTTTTTCATCGGAAAAGACATAATCGTTTGTTGCTTCATTGTATACAGGATTAGAATATAAAACACTTCTCATGGTGTCTTTTTCAAAGTAATACTCTTCATAGGTGTCATAGACCGGTACATAATAATAATTTTGTTCTCCCGCAAAATCTTTCCATGAAAAATTAAAAATAATGGATTTATAATAGTCTTGTACTGTTAACTGGGTGTCGATTTTTATATTTATATCTCTATAAACAGGTACTTTACAAGATGAACGTATCATCTCATCAAATCCGGGTGCCGTGGCACGTATGTAATAAGTTTTTCCTTCTTCTATCGGAAAATCATTACTCGGCAGAATATATCGTTCGGAGGGTAAATGATAGGTAAATGAAACCCAATTGACACTATCGGTTGATATTTGAACCTTTGCATTGGTTATAACCCCTAATTCATCTGCGTTCGATGATAACAAAGGTTGAGAATTCGTTAAATATACCTTATTAGTGTCGAACATGGGCGAAATATAACAAAAGAGAACCATTTTAGGTTCTATGTTTAAATCTTTCAAATTTACATCTTCGATACAAGCGTTCAATATAGGTATTAATAGTATGAATATCAAGTAGCGTTTACAAAGTGAGGTATCTTTTTTTGTTTTCATAGTTTAAAATTGAAAGTTATACGAAAAAGAAGGAATAATAGGGAAAATACAAATTTGCTGTAACTTGTTGTTGTAAGTAGCTGTTTGTTCATCGTATTCATTTCCCACAAAATAGAAGAAAGCGTTTTTATGGTTATATACATTGTAAACACTAATTTCCCAAATGCTTTTCCATTTTTTATGTTGTTTGATAAATTGAATGCCAACATCAAGGTGATGAAAAGATTTCATTCGAGAGCTATTCCGCTGTCCATAGCTCTCTATGAATTCATAATAATCATTTTTATATATCATAGCAGCGTTAGGAATGTTTAATTTACTAGACATAAAATCATCAAGCGCATTGTTCATGCTTTCGGAATAATAAACTGATTCGGGTAACGTAATGGCATTGCCTGAAGCATACACCCAGGTAAGGGAAAGGTTGATATTATCAGTAGGACTGTACATTAATACTATCGATACATCGTGACGGCGATCGTAACGGGCATAGAACTTATTTCCGAAATTCAACTCATCGAATTGCTGTTGAGTCCAGGAGAGTGTATACCCTATCCATCCCGTAAATTTTCCGGCAGTACGTCTTACTAGGAATTCCACTCCGTAAGACCACCCCTGCCCTGTTACTATATTTTTCTCCCATGCCAATTCTCCGGTGGTTGGCATATCCCCTTCTATATAGTCCATCAATAAAAAGCTGGTTCCTTCCCGATAAGCAATCATGTGGTTCATTTTTTTATAATATCCTTCCAACGAGAATGATAAAGCAGGTTTTTCCCAATCATACGCCAAGCCCAAGGCTATTTGCTGGGATTGTTGAGGACGAATGTTAGAGGTAGTCGGCAACCATAAATCCGTTGGCAATCCAATACTCGAATTACTCATAAGATGCACATTCTGATTCATTAAGGCATAAGAAGCTTTGAGGGCAAAATTTCTGAGGATGTTGTAACTTACATTCAAACGAGGTTCAGGAGAAAAATACGTTTTACCTCTCACCGAGAACATTGCCAATCGTATGCCCGGATTAATCTTTAGTTTATTCAGTATGTTTATTTCATCTTCAGCATATATGGCATATTCAAAACCGTGTATTTTGATACTTTGTGATAAGTTATAACTGGTATCTGCTTCTTTTAAAGCCAATGCACTGGGAGTAAACATATGATAGGTAAAAATAGCTCCCATGTAAAAAGTGTTTGATGGGTTGAGCACATAGGTTAAATCGTATTTTAAAGAATAATCCCTAATCCCCGACGAGTAATCCATCGAAATTTTATCGTCTTCCATGGCTTCTTTCATATATATCTTCATGGTATAATCGCTGAAAATAAAGCTTAAGTTAGAAAATAGTTTATTGGTAAATAAGTGATTCCAACGCATTGTGCCGGTACCGTTCTGCCAAAACAAACCTACTTTTGTACTATAATCTTTTTCTTTTTCCGACAAATAAAATTTATCTCTCCCGAAATAACCACTGACATATAGTTTATTCTTATCTCCAAAATCATAATTTAGTTTGGCATTTAAATCGTAAAAATAATATCCGGCAGATAAATTAGGATTATCAATTTTTAAAATAGGTTGTATCAGTGCATCTAGATAGGTTCTACGGGCTGAAACCATGAATGAGGATTTGTTTTTAACAATGGGACCTTCAACCATGGCATGAGCTGCAATAATTCCAAGGCCCCCTTCACCGTGATATTCTGTTTTATTGCCTTCTTTCATATTTACATTAATAATAGATGATAAACGTCCACCGTAACGCGCAGGGAAACCTCCTTTTATCAGTTCCACCGATTTAATGGCATCGCCATTGAAAATAGAAAAGAAACCCAACAAATGGTTTGCATTATAAATGGTAGCTTCATCCAAAATGACCAGATTTTGGTCCGGTCCCCCTCCCCTTACATACATACCCGAAGTGCCTTCTGTCCCTTTTTGTACACCGGGCAAAAGCATGAGAGTTTTAAATAAATCCTTTTCTCCGAATAACATAGGTACACTTTTAATTTCTACCGAACTTAATTTTATAGAACTCATTTGTGCTGTTTCACTGATGTTTTTTTCCGCACTGATGGTAACCTCACGCAAGGAAATCCCTTGTTCGAGTGCTACATTGAAGGTGTGATTTGAACGAAAAGCGGTACGTATGGTATCGGAGGTAAAACCGACATAAGAATAAATAAGGGTAATGCTATCTCTTTCTTTGAGAGTTACGGAATAAAAGCCATAGGTATTACTTACTGCTCCGGTGGCATACTCTTTCACATACACACTTACCCCTATCAGCGATTCCTTGCTGCCTTTCTCCGTGATATAACCACTGATAGTGTATTTGTTTTGTGCTGAAAGAAAGATGGGTATACATAAAATAATGAGAAATATTATTTTTTTCATCAGGCAAATTTTATTCTAACATTTTGTTGATTGCGATAAAAACGTCAGAATGCTTTTTTTATTATAAGAACGATAATTGAATAGTAGTTCCCTATTCAGCTCTCAGTTTAAAAAGCTATCAGCTGTCAGTTTTTTGTGCCGAATGCCGAGAAAATAGCACGCGGATGAAGCGTTAACGTCATTCTGAGTGTAACGAAGAGAAGCAAAGAATCTGCAACAATATCCGAATATATATCGGACTATTGTGTTTATTAATAATAAAAATGTACTTTTGCATTATAAAAAATACTTAAAAAAATGAAAACAACCATTAGATTTTCGATGCCGGCAATACTATTTGCTGTCTTCTCAGTATTTTTAACTAATTGTAAAGACATTCCCGAAATAAGTACCATCGCAGTAACAGAAGTAACCCAAACCACAGCTACAAGTGGAGGAATAATAAGTACTGATGACGGAGTTACAATAACAGCACGCGGTGTATGTTGGAGTACAAGCGAAACCCCAACAATTGCCGATAATAAAACCACATATCGTACCGGATCAGGTAGTTTTATAAGTTCTATCACAGGCTTAACAGCCAATACAAGGTATTATGTACGAGCTTACGCCACAAATAGTGAAGGAACCGGGTATGGAAGAGCCATGTCGTTTATAACACTTGAAAGTAGTATTCCGGTACTAAGCACCAATAAAATAACAATAGTAACCGATGCGACAGCTACAAGTGGAGGAATAATAAGTTCTGATGGCGGAGTTACAATAACAGCACGCGGTGTATGTTGGAGTACCGGCCAAAACCCAACAATTGCCGATAATAAAACCACAGATGGAACCGGAGTAGGTAGTTTTACAAGTGCTATGACAGGCTTAACAGCCAATACGACGTATAATGTACGTGCTTACGCCACAAACAGTGTAGGAACCGCATATGGCAATGTTATATCTTTTACTACTAATGAAAGTGTAATTTATAGCAGTTTTACTGATTCACGTGATGGCTATGTTTACAAAACAGTTACCATAGGCAACCAAGTATGGATGGCCGAAAACTTGCGTTATTTACCAAGTGTGGTTGGTCCGGAAATAGGTTCAGATACAACACCGTATTATTATGTTTATGGATATAATGGCACAAATGTCAGTGAAGCAAAGTCAACAGCTAATTACAAATCTTACGGTGTATTATACAATTGGACTGCTGCATGTAGTTCATGTCCTAATGGCTGGCACTTGCCAAGTGATACAGAATGGTCAGAGTTATTCGACAAAAATTACATTCGTACATTAAAAGAACCCGGCACAACACACTGGAATAGCCCTAACGAAGCAACTAACGAAACCGGCTTTACAGCCCTTCCAGGTGGTCTTCGATACAGCAACGGAGTATTCGGTAGCATTGGGGTAGGTGCTATTTGGTGGAGCGCTACGGAGTACAATACTTATGAGGCGTGGTGCCGATGCATGCCTCCTTATTCTATCGGTAACACCAGAGGCATATTCATTAAGGAGGAAGGGTTTTCCGTCCGTTGTGTAAAGGATTAATTTATTTTATTCATTGGTTTATATACAATTTGTAAAGATATGAAAGAAACAACAGAAGAACAAAAAGCTGAAGAATTATTGCAAAAAGCAACAAATGCTTATACCAAAGAAACCGTAAAAGAACCCACATATGAAGAAGAGATAAATATCTCGCAATACTTTGGG
>JAGOKS010000010.1 GCA_017994425.1 Bacteroidales bacterium
GGACTGTGCAAAGTAGTAACGCAAAAGGAAATAGAAGCCAAAGACTGGAGCTTAAGCCCGGGCAGGTATGTAGGGGTTGACACCGCTACGGATGATGACTTTGACTACGAAGAACGCCTGAACGAAATACATATTGAGTTGGAAGGCTTGAACGAAGAAGCCATTGCCTTGGCAAATGCTATTTCTGAAAACTTTAAAACGGTGGTGATATGAGTTGGGAGAAATTAAAACTTGAAGAAATTGGACTAATAACTTCTGGTGGAACCCCTTCAACAGGAAATCCAGCATATTGGAATGGCGAAATTCCTTGGATAACTCCGAAAGACTTATCAAATTTTGAGAATAGATATATTGAGAATGGAGAAAGAAATATTACAGACGAGGGATTAAAAAATTCATCTGCTAAATTAGTTAAAGAAAAATCTGTTTTACTTTCTTCAAGAGCTCCAATTGGTTATTTAGCTATTGCTCAAAATGATTTAACGACTAATCAGGGGTTTAAAAATATAACGCCAAATGAAAAATGCGATTATTTATATCTGTTTTATTGCTTAAAAAATAATGTTGAATATTTAAAAAGTCTTGGAATTGGGGCAACCTATCCAGAGTTATCTTCTTCAAGATTGAAAGAAATACAAATTCCAGTCCCCTCACTCCCTACCCAACGCAAAATCGCCACTATTTTATCGGCTTATGATGATTTGATAGAGAATAATTTGAAGCGAATAAAGTTGCTTGAGGAGAAGGCACAACTGCATTACATTCAATACAAACCAATTGAAAAAATTGCGTTACAAGATATTGCAGACTATCTGGGTAGAGGTGTAACACCAAAATATGAAGAAGGAAGTGGGTTTTATGCAATTAACCAAAAAGCCAATAAAGGTTCTTTGTTGGAATATAGCCAGTTTAAATCATTAGACTCAAAGCTTGAAGTTCCTGATGATAAATTCGCAAAATGGGGAGATTTACTAATAAATAGTTTAGGTGAAGGAACATTGGGTAGAGTTCATTTCTACACAGACAAATCAGATTTATATGCGGTTGACCAACATATGTCAATCTTTAGAACTCAAAAACAGCATTACACTTTCTATCTCTACCAATTTTTGAGTTCAAACTATGGGCAAGGATTGCTTGATTCTTTGAAAAAAGGTGGAACCAATATGACTATGTTGAATATTTCTGATTTAAGACAATTGATTGTTTCTTTTCCATCAGAGAAAGAGCTTATTGAGTTATGGAACGTTTGCAAACCATTGTTTCAACTCAAACAAACATTAATAACCCAAAACACCAAACTCCGAGAGGCACGGGATATTTTATTACCTAAACTAATGAATGGACAAATAGAAGTATAAAATTATGGCAGAAATAACTGAAAATATAGAAAATCCAAACTTCCGCTTGAAAGCGGTAGCAGAGCTATTGGATGGCGAACACCATTTTTATATACCATCATACCAACGAGGCTATAGATGGGACGACCGTCAAGTTGAAGATTTATTAAAAGATATTTGGGATTTTGCACGAAACGATGAAAAAAAGAAAACAGATTTTTACTGCTTGCAACCAATAGTAGTTAAAATAGACAAGCAAAATAATAATTGGACTGTAATTGATGGACAACAACGCCTTACAACACTTCTGCTTCTCATTAACTATTTAAAAAATGGATCTCGAACACCTTTCGTTGTTAAGTCTGAAGTCTATACTATTGAATATCAAACTAGGGGTATTATGGATTTTAATAATCCTGTAAAGACTGCAGATATTGATAGTTTCCATGTTTTTGAAGCAAAACGAATCATTGATAAATGGTTTGATGACCGAATAGATGAAATAGACTACTCAGCATTTGAGAAGGTACTGTTCAATAAAAGCGAAGATGTAGCCCAGGTAAAAGTTATATGGTATGTTACAGAGAGTGATGAAGACATTGAGTCTATAAAAATCTTTAACAACCTAAACAAAGGTAAAATCAGGTTAACCAATGCAGAGTTGATAAAAGCATTGTTTGTATTAAAAGCTAGGGAGAAAAAAGATGGCAATAAAACAGAAGAATTAGTTCTGAATGAATTTGCTTTCGAATGGAACGAGATCGAAAACAAACTACAAGACAATCGATTCTGGTATTTTCTGACCAATAAGAATTACAACCCTGCTACACGTATTGATTTAATATTTGATTTTCTAACTGAAAAAACTGAAAAACATGATGCTGATTTCTCGTATAGAAAATTTCAAAACTTGTACGACAAAACTACTGATGATCTTTGGTTAAAGCTTGGAATTAATAATTTTTCAGCAGCATGGAAGAAAGTAAAAGAGGTTTATCACACCTTCCAATATTGGTATGAAAACAGTGAAATTTATCATTATGTAGGTTATCTGGTTTACAATGGAATTGACTTGCCTACCATTTACAATACTTGTAAAGGCAAAAACAAACCAGAAACATTGAAGGCACTCCAAGAATTGATCGGAAACCGAATATTAAAATATGGGATTAAAGAAATAGATACTTTTTCTTACTCAGAAAATATAAAAGAGTGTAAGCAAGTGCTGTTATTTTTTAATATTGAAACCTGTGTTCGACAGCAAAAAAACCAAAATGAACAGGTTAATAACCAAGAGTTTTATACTTACTACAGATTTCCATTCGATTTGCTAAAAATGTATGATTGGGATGTGGAACACGTAGGTTCGCAAACAGAAAATCCTTTAAAAGAAATAAAGGATAAAATTGTTTGGCTCTCATTCATTCCTTTAATTGAAACACAACACACTGATTGGGGTCGCATCAAAGAAGAGGCAAATAATTTGATAAAAGAGTTAAAGGAATTTGGACGTGATAGAAACGATAATTTTTCAGAGCTTTATAGTGAAATAATTTCGATAGTTCAAAAAGATGTAAACGAAAGTAAAGATACTTTAGACAACTTAGTTCTATTGGATTCAGGAACTAATCGTGGGTACGGTAATGCCTTGTTTGCTTCTAAAAGACAAGTAATTATTGAAAAAGATATGAATGGTATTTTTATTCCTAATTGCACTAAAAATTTGTTTCTCAAATACTTTTCAAAAAATGATGATGGCAGTACTCAATGGAAGAACAGCTGGGAAAAACCTGATCGAAAAGCATATTTGAAGGCAATCCATGAAAACATTGACTATATTCTAAAAAACGATAAAGATGAATAATAATAAAACCGCTGAATTAAAATCTGATATATCATTTTTAGAGTTGATAAATGATAAGAAAATTCTCATTCCTGTAATCCAACGAGATTATGCACAAGGAAGAATTGATGCAAAAGCAACCGAAATTAGGAACAACTTTTTATCTGCAATAATTGATAATCTTATTTCAGATGAATCCTCCCCTTTACTTCTTGATTTTATATATGGCTCAACTGCTGATGATAATACGTTTACACCCTTAGATGGACAGCAACGATTAACAACCCTTTTTAGTTTTCATTGGTATTTTATACCAAAAGAAAAGTTACCTCTTTTATATCAAATAGTCAATGGATCGACATCTTCCGTTTTTTCTTATGAAACAAGAATTTCAAGCAAAGATTTTTGTAATGAGTTGGTTCAACATTCCATTGAAGAGTTGAAAATTGAGCATTCTAATGCAAAAAATGAGATCATCAACAAAATTGACAATCTGAATAATAAGCTTCAAGAAATAACTGATGAAAAGGAAGAAAAAGAGTTAATAGGCAAGGAAGTAGATTCATTAAAAAAGCAGCTGCACAATACTCGATTTTCCGTTACTATAAAGAACCAATGGTGGTTTTTATGGGCATGGAATAACGACCCAACGATTAAAGCTATGTTAGTGATGCTGGATGAAATAGATTCAAGACTAGGGGGATTAAATGAAAATAAAAGGCATGCAATATGGGAAAAACTTGAACAGGGGTCGATATCATTCCATTTACTTCCATTAGAGAAATTCGAATTAACCGATGAGTTATATGTGAAGATGAATGCAAGAGGGAAAGAATTATCGTCTTTTGACATTTTCAAATCTTCCCTAGAAGAACAAATGCGAATCAACAATGTAGCTGAAAACATTCAAAACAAATGGAAGGAAAACATTGATAGCAAATGGATAGATTTATTTTGGAACAAGTTTGCGAAAAGCAAGATAGAAGTAAACACTAATCCTGAAGAACAGAAAAATATTGTTGAATCGGTTGAAAAAGGCTTTTTTATATTCCTTAAACGAATTATTGGTTTGTACTTTACTGAAAATATTTCATCATTTAAATATGATATAAAAGACGAAAATATCAGAAGGTTAATGCCTTTTGATGGCTATGACGAAAATAATTTAAAGCGAAAACTTCTTGATCAGGCTATACAGAAAGATATTACCTTCTTGTTTCCTTTATTCTATAAAACAGGATTTTTTAATGAGAGTTTTTTTATCTACGCCTTAAATGTTTTTGATAATTTGATATTCTTGGATGAAAACCATGTGAAACATGACGTTTCAGAGTTGATTAATTCAGTTAAGCTTTCAAAAGAAAACACATCTATATTCGACTTGTTTGTTTCGGAAAGTTCAGATTACGAAACGCTCCTATTGTTCTATGCAATGATCAATTTTTGCATAGCCAAGAAAACAAATGAAATAGTCTCCAATGAAATTTTAAGCTTGGAATTCAATTCTTGGATGAGAATCATTAGAAATCTTTCTACGCTCTCAAATACATTCATTGACGACATTGAAGATTTTGAATCTACATTAAAAACTTATCAAGCTTGGTGTTTCGATGTATATGGATCGAATGGAAGCAATTCTATTAATCAATATTTTTCTAAACACCCAAGAAGTCACATTCCTAAAGGCCGATTCGTAAATGACCAGTTTGATGAAGAAATTACAAAAGCAATTCTAATTACAAATGACATAAATGGTCAAGAGTGGCTAAGTAGTATAAATAAAATTGAGGAGCATGGCTATCTCTTAGGACAAATCCGTTTTCTGCTAAATTGGAGCAAAGTGGGTGAAAATTATGATTTGGATAAATTTTCAAACTACCAAAGCTCAATTTTTAAAGTTTTCAATTCAAATGGATTACAACTAGAATTATCACATTCAGAAACGCATCTATTTAGAAATTGCCTAATGGCAAATAGTGAAAACTATTTTTTATTAAAAGATGATTGTTTAGTTAACAATACAGGAAAAGAAAGGGATCGGAGCTGGAAGAGCTATTTAAGAAATACTAGAAAAAGTCAGAATATAAAGTTAATTCTGGATAAATATCAAGAATCCAATTATCAGAATTTCGAAGAATTCTGTATTAAAGAGATAAAAGATGGAAATCAGTCAATCACAGATTGGCGAAGATGCTTTTTGAAATTCCCTTCTATTTACAATAGATGTGGTCAAAATCAAATTGATTATTGGGATAAAAGGAAGATGGAAATCTGTCTACTGGAAACCAGTAAAAAATGGAATGGATTAAATAGGCACAGTGAATTAAACACTTACTATTGGAGCATTTTGTTCAAAGAGAAAAATGGCTGGATATCAAAGTATTTCAACTCACAAACTAATATTCCTTTAATGTCGGAATTCACAAAAGAATATAGTCGTGTCTTTGTTCAGTTTGAAAACATTGAAGGAGAGCATAAATATGTCCTAAGATCGAGTTTCAAACCAGCAAACGATTTATACACAGAAGAAAATGAAAACTGGGTAAGAATATTTGACACAAGTGAGTTTTTTGAAGTTGAAGAAGAATTAGAAAAATTATTAACATGACTTGGGAATACTCAGAAGATAATTTAATAGAACAAACAGCGATTGATTTATTTTTCAATCAGTTGGGTTGGGATACGCTATTGGCTTACAACAAAGAAGGCTTTGGCGAAGGCAGCACTTTGGGCAGACTGAACAAAAAAGAAGTCGTGCTCAAAAAGATATTTTTTGAAAAGCTGAAACAGTTCAATCCCAACTTGCCCGAGCAAGCATACAACCAAGCTTATGAAAAACTCATTGAAGAAAGCATTACCAAGTCATTAGCTGAAATCAATTACGAAAAACACCAATTGCTCCGCAATGGTATTCCCGTTGACTTCATCAACGAAAAAGGCGAGCAAGTAAAAAATAAAACGCTGAAGGTTTTTGACTTTGACAATGCTGACAATAACAACTTTTTAGCTGTTCGCCAATTATGGATTCAGGGCAAAAGCAACCGTGAACGAAGACCCGATATAATCGGCTTTGTAAATGGTCTTCCGCTTCTGTTCATTGAACTAAAAGCAGCCCACCGAAAATTAGAAAACGCTTACAACGATAATTTCACCGACTATAAAGACGTAATTCCAAAACTCTTTTATTACAACGCATTTGTAATGTTGAGCAACGGCATTGAAAGCCGCATTGGAAGCGTTACAGGGAAATATCAGCACTTCCACGAATGGAAACGTATCACAGAGGAAGACGAAGGCATTGTTGCCTTGGATAGAATAATTGTAGGTATTTGCGAGAAGAAACGCTTTTTAGATTTATTTGAAAACTTTATTCTCTTTGATAATTCATTGGGCAAAGTAGTAAAACTTATTGCCCGAAATCATCAGTTTATTGGTGTAAACAAAGCCATTGAAAACATACAGCACAAAGAAGAACTCTACAAACTGGGCAAAATCAGTTTAGAGGAAAAACAAAAACTCGGTGTGTTTTGGCATACGCAAGGAAGCGGCAAATCGTATTCCATGGTTTTCTTCTGCCAAAAAATTCATCACAAATTTACAGGTAGTTATACTTTTCTGATTGTTACCGACCGTAACGAATTAGATACACAGATTTACGGCACATTCAGCGGAATTGATGCAGTGCCACAGGTTAGAGCAGGGAATAATACACTTTCACTGAGAGCCAACAGCGGCAAACATTTGAAAGATTTATTGAGTTCGGAACACCGATATTTATTTACACTAATTCATAAATTCAACTTTGACGAAGAAATAACCAAACGGGATAATATCATTGTCATTTCAGATGAAGCACACCGAACACAAGGCGGGAATTTAGCAATGAATTTGCGTAACGCTTTGCCAAACGCTTCATTTATCGGCTTTACAGGCACACCACTTTTCAAAGATGATGAAATTACTAAGCGGATTTTTGGCGATTATGTTTCCCGTTACGATTTCAAACGAAGTGTGGATGATGGAGCAACCGTTCCGCTTTACTATGAAAACAGGGGCGAATATTTAGGTTTGAAAAATCCTGTCATCAATGAGCAAATCAGAGCCGTAATAGATGCCGAAAGCGAAGATTTAGACAGCGACCAGCGCAGCAGAGTGGAACAACTTTTTGCACGGGAATATCCGATACTTACCGCTAAGAAACGATTAGATGCTATTGCCAAAGATGCAGTTTGGCATTTTTGTAATCGTGGCTACAAAGGCAAAGGAATGTTTATCGCATTGGATAAACTCACAGCCGTAAGAATGTATGATTTAATTACCCATCACTGGAAATTGACCGTTGAGCAATTGGAAAAAGAAGTTTCCAAAGGGAAATATGGCGACCAAGAATTACTTGAGAAAAGCCGAGAACTACAATGGATAAAAGAAACAGAAATCTGTGTTGTTGTTAGTTCAGAGCAAAATGAAATTCAGAAATTTCAGAAATGGGATTTGGAAATTGAACCACATCGGGAGAAAATGAACACCCAAGACCTTGAAACGAGGTTTAAAGACGAGGACGACCCATTCCGTTTTGTAATTGTTTGTGCAATGTGGATTACAGGTTTTGATGTGCCTACCCTTTCAACTTTGTATTTGGACAAGCCTTTAAAATCACATACTTTAATGCAAGCCATTGCAAGAGCCAACCGAATAAGTGAAGGAAAAAACAATGGTTTGATTGTGGATTATATTGAAACTTATACTGCTTTATTAGATGCTTTGGCAATTTATGGTTCCGGTGGTGAAGAAGGCGGAAACGGTGGAGGAGAAAAACCCGAACCACCAGTAAAACTAAAGGAAGAACTAATCAAGCAATTAGAAGAAGCATTAGAAGCGACTGAAACATTTTTGCAAGATGAAGTGAATTTTGATTTGCAGGAACTCATCAAAGCAGACGGTTTGCACAAATTGGCTGCAATGGAAAAAGCAGTAAATGCAGTTTACACCAATGATGAAACCAAACGAAAATTTCAGATTTTAGCAAGAGAAGTTTTTAAGAAATATAAAGCCCTGCAACCTGACAAAGTATTGAATCAATATGTTCCAAGAAAAAATGCAATTGATGTCATCTACACTGCCATTGAAGATAATGTCGAAAATGCAGACGTTACAGATATAATGAAAAAAATTCAAGATGTTGTGGATGAATCTATAGAAATTATGGTTGCCGAACCAAGCCACAACGAAGAGAAAATCATTGACCTGAGCGGATTGAATTTTGAATTATTAGAGCAGTACTTTTTGAAAACAAAGAATAAAAATACCGTTGTTCAGTCGCTCAAAGACAAGATTGAAAAGCAACTGAAACAGATGGTTGAACGAAACCCTTTAACAGTTGACTATTATAAACGCTATCAGGAAATCATCGAAGAATATAACAAAGGAAAAGACGAAGCAGTAATAAAAGAGACGTTCAGAAAACTGATTGAACTTATAAACTCCTATTCTCAAGAAGAAGTCGACACCATACGAGAGGGATTGACGGATGAGCAAAAAGCAATTTTCGATATACTGAGACAAGGCAAAAAACTTGAAGAAAGAGAAAAGAACCAGATAAAGAAAATTTCGATTGAGCTACTTGAAGAATTGAAAAAAGAAAAGTTGAAAGTGGACCAGGTGTGGGAAAAAGCTGAAACAACAGCCGCTGTTTACCGTTTCGTTAACGACACATTGTTTCAAAAGCTTCCTTATCCAACCTACCTAACAGATGATATTGATTTAAGGACAAATCTGGTTTTTGAACACTTAAAACAACAATATTTTGGCGGAGGATTAAGCATTTATGGACGATATTAGCCAACCCGCAGTCGTAAGCACATTTGCAAGCCCACACAAGCCCATGCTAAACCCAAGCTTGCCAAAGAGTATGCTTTCTCAAACCCTGACAAAAAATCCCCTCCCCCCTTAAAGAAGAATAAAACACAACAGACAATAGCAGCTATTGCTTTTTATTTAATAAAGCCAAGCCACCCATTGCTGTTTCTTTGTAGAGGCTAGGCAGGTCATTTCCGGTAAGATTCATGGTTTTCACTACTTTATCGAAGCTGACGATATGTTTACCATCAGACATCATGGCATATAAATTAGCATCGAGTGCACGCAAAGCAGCAAAAGCGGTTCGCTCAATACAAGGTATCTGTACCAGCCCACAAATGGGGTCACAGGTAAGTCCTAAATGATGTTCCAATGCCATTTCTGCAGCATATTCTATTTGTTGAGGGCTGCCTCCAAACAATTGATTGGCAGCAACTGCTGCCATTGCACATGCCGTACCAATTTCTCCCTGGCAACCCACTTCGGCACCCGAAATAGAAGCATTTGCTTTTACAACATTTCCAAATAAAGCTGCCGATGCCAAGGCTTTTAAAATCTGCTTATCCGTAAACCTGTGATTGGTTTTCAAATGATATAATACTGCCGGCAAAACACCCGAAGACCCACAAGTAGGCGCTGTTACAATTTCCCCGCCGGAGGCATTTTCTTCAGCGGTTGCAAGTGCGTAAGCAATTACCAAACAACGTCCTTGTAAAGAAGGTTTATAACTTGAGGCTTTCACGTAATAAGAAGCTGCCTTACGTCGTAAATACAAGCCTCCCGGAATAACACCATCGGTTTGAACACCACGTTCTATCGCTGCTTGCATTACTTTCCATACTTCATTCAGGAAATCCCATATATCGGATGACTCGTAACGGTTGAGGTATTCCCAATACGTAAGTCCTTTTTCTTCAATATAATTTAGGATATCTGTAGTATTAGTATGCTCGTAAATTTTTTCTTCTTTTAATACCGTATTTTCATTGGCAAGCTTTCCACCACCAACACTATAAATCGTCCATGAATCTGTAACATTGTTGTGAGTATCCATCGCTTCAAATAACATGGCATTGTTATGAAACGGTAAAAAGACCTCCGGTTTCCACACTATCATTACTTTATGCGGGTTCATGCTTTCCTCTATCGCTTTATCGGTCAAGTGTCCTTTACCCGTCGCCGCTAAACTTCCGTATAAAGTAACACGATATACAGTTGCCTGAGGATTTTTTTCTTTAAACATCCATGCAGCTCGCCTCGGAGCCATGGTATGACTACTGGAAGGACCATTGCCTATTCGATAAATCTTACGTATTGTTTCCATGTGTTATATCAGACAAAATTTTAAATAATATATCTTTAATCCCTGTTCTAACCACATCTTTTCATAATACGTTTGTATGGCAAGATCACAATTTACAATCTCGGAAGCATAAATATCTTCATTCTTTTCTAATAAGGAAAATTGCAATTTATCAATAACTTCCAATGTATAATCGAATAGTATCCGATTATCTGTTTTCAGATGAACACAGGCATTGGGAATAGCTATTTTCTTATAAATATCGAGATACATTGAAGAGGTTAAGCGTTTATTCACTTTCGAACGTTTAGGTTGAGGATCGGGAAAAGTTAGCCATATTTCACTTACTTCATTTTCAGCAAAATAATTAGCAAGGAATTGAATCTGAGTACGAATAAATGCCACATTCGACAATCCATTTTCTACGGAATATTTACAGCCTTTCCACATCCTGGAACCTTTTTTATCTACCCCTATAAAATTCATATGAGGGTAGCGTTGGGCTAATTCAATCGTATATTCCCCTTTTCCGCATCCTAATTCCAGGACAATGGGATTATTGTTTTTAAAAAAATCACGGTGCCAATTGCCTTTTAAAGGCGCATCGTTCTCTGAAATAACATCATGCGATATTTGAATAAAATTCGGAAAGCTTAAATTATCGGCAAATTTCTCTAATTTATTTTTACTCACGTCTTCTGTTTTTATTGAACGGCAAAAGTATCACTTTTTTGATTTAAATGATAACAAAACACAATAAATCATTTTTTTTAACGTAATTAGCAATTGAAACATAACACAATGCTGCTTGTTAATTAATCTTATGTCGAGGAAACACTTCTTACTATATCTGTTGCTAAGTACGCTGTTCACACTACCTGCGTATGCACAGAACAATCTAACTGCTAAAGTATACGGAAAAATAGTAGATAGCTCTGACATTCCTTTACATTTCGTCAATATTCAAGTAAAAGACAATCCCTCCAAAGGTTGCCTGACGAATGAAGCGGGAAGATTTGAACTAATTATTGAAGCAAACAAAGATATTGTTTTATTGATTAGCTCATTAGGATATTTACCAAAAGAAGTTTCCGTCAATATTGAAGCCGGAGCACGCAAACAAATCAACATTGTATTAACGCCTTCATCTATTTTACTTCCTGAGTTCTCAGTGAAAGAAAATTACAGTCCCAATACCGGCGTGGAACGCATCAATCCAAAAACAGTAACCCACATGCCTTCCATAAATAACAGCATCGAAAAATTAATCAAATCTGCCGGGATGGGAGTCGCTTCTAACAATGAATTAAGCTCTCAATACAATGTAAGAGGGGGAAACTACGATGAGAATCTTATTTACCTGAATGGATTTGAGATATATAGACCCTTTCTTATACGTTCCGGACAACAAGAAGGACTGAGTTTTATAAATCCCGATTTGGTCTCGGCAGTAAATTTTTCATCGGGAGGTTTTGATTCGGAATACGGTGATAAAATGTCTTCTGTTTTGGATGTACGTTATAAAGTTCCTATTTTCTTTAAAGGAAGTGTATCGGCAAGCCTTTTGGGAGCGAACGGACACCTGGAAGGAGCCAGTAAGGATCATAAGTTTTCCTATTTAGTAGGAGCGCGTTATCAATCAAATGCCTATCTGATAAAAAAAATGCAAACCAAAGGCTATTATAAACCTGATTTTACGGATATTCAGTTATTGCTTACCTATGCTGCCAATGAAAAATGGACGTTTTCCGTTTTTGGAAATTATGCACGCAATACCTATAAATTAGTTCCCAGCATGCAAGAAAATACGTTTGGCTTTATTAACGATATCAAACGTTTACGCATCTATTTCGATGGTCAGGAAGTCGATGCTTTCCAAACCGTGTTCGCTTCCTTTGTTACTACCTATGCATACAATCCAAAAAATGAATATAAATTTATACTTTCTTATTTTAATTCCTATGAAAAAGAAACCTTTGATATCGAAGGTCAATACTTTCTAAGTGAAGTAAATTCAAATTTCGGTTCAGAGGAGTTAGGAGAAGACCTATCTTCACGGGCAGTAGGTTCGGATTTGCATCATGGTCGTAATTTCTTACAGGCAAATCTATTGCATGGTGAATTCAGAGGCTCACACAAACTCAAGAAACATCTGTTATTATGGGGGATTAAAGGTCAAGGGGAATTCATTACGGATAAATTATTGGAATGGAGATTACAAGACTCTACCGGCTATACCCTGCCCTATCTTCCCACGAAACCGGGAGATTCCGTACAATTAACGCATCCGTCGCGTGATTTGATTATTAACGATTATTTGTTTGCCAACAACGACTTACAAACATTCCGTGTGTTGGGTTTTGTGCAAGATAAATGGGTTTATGAAGACTCCTCCAATATATTCATTCTCACCGGAGGACTACGATTTACGTATTGGTCTTTCAACAATGAAATCATATTCACCCCCCGTTTACGCTTTATCTATCAACCTAAAATAAAATCAAAACTCAGTTTTTATGTAGCTACGGGCATGTACTATCAGCCTCCTTTCTACAAAGAAATGCGTGGACCTGACGGGAGTTTAAACACTGACATAAAATCTCAAAAGTCATATCACATCATTTTAGGAACCGATTATCTATTTAGAATTGCACAACGCCCCTTTAAGTTAAGCGGAGAGATGTATTATAAGTACCTGGACGATTTAATTACCTATACCATCGACAACGTAAGGATTGTTTACTCAGGTGTGAATGATGCCCATGGTTACGCCATCGGTATAGATGCCAAATTATCGGGGGAAATAGTACCGGGACTTGAATCATGGCTGACGATTTCACTGATGAAAAGCATGGAAGATATTGAAGGAGATTTTTATACATTATTTCTTGATAGTAATCGTATGATTACAGATAGTAAAGGAAGGGTATTCGACAGCATTGTCTACCCGGGTTATGTTCCCCGTTTAACAGACCAACGTTTTTCCATCAATTTATTTTTCCAAGATAAAGTTCCTCGTTTACCGATGTTAAAAGCTCATATCAATCTGATTTATTCAACGCCATTGATGTATACGATACCCGGTGTGTCAAGATCCCTTGCCCGACGTATGCATAAAGCCTATTTCAGAGCCGACTTAGGATTTTCGTGGCAATTTATCAACGATGCTTCTTTTTCCAATCCTAAAAATCCTTTACGTATTTTTACTGATGCTTATCTTACCTTCGAAATATTTAATGTATTTAATTATTATAATATCATTTCATATACGAGTGTAACAGATATCAATGGCACCTCTTATATCATTCCAAATTATCTTACTCCCCGATTATTTAATTGTAAACTACGCTTTGAGTTTTAAACAATACACATAATCTACAAAAACAACCTTATTCTTTCCGGCTATCCATTAGCTAAGATGTAAAGCATTTATAAAATAAACTACACAAACACACGTTGAATACTAAAAAATAATCTCTAATTGAAATCACATAGCATACATTACTTTCTAATCATCATCATTGCTTTAGCATCGAAAGATGTCGTTGCTCAAAGTAAATATAGCAATGAATTCTTGAATTTAGGAATTGGTGCAAAAGGATTATCACTTGCCAACACCGGTGTTTCAATGGTCAATGATGTAACGGCATCGTATTGGAATCCTGCAGGATTAGCCAATGTAGAAAAAAAATATGAACTATCGCTGATGCATGCCGCTTATTTTGCAGGTATTGCCAATTATGATTATCTGGGAATCTCCTACCGTATTGATGAAAAGCAAAGCGTAGGATTTACCCTTGTACGATTCGGTGTCGATGGGATTCCAAATACAACACAACTAATAGACAATCAAGGAAACATTAATTATAACCGAATTACATATTTCTCTGCTGTTGACTGGGCTGCCCTATTCTCTTACGGTAGAAAATTACCCGTCAACGGCTTGACCATCGGTATGAACTTTAAACTTATCAGACGCAAGATCGGTAAATTTGCCGGTGCCTGGGGATTCGGATTAGATGCCGGGCTTCAGTATGAAATCAATAAATGGAAATTCGGACTTATGGCACGTGATATAACGTCCACTTTTAATGCCTGGAATTACAGTTTATCTGAAGAGGTGGAGAAAGTATTTATAGCGACCGGGAATGAACTACCTGAAAATGGCCTTGAACTCACACTACCCCGTTTATCGTTGGGATTTGGTCGTGACTTTAATTTAGGAAAAGGCTTTACTGCCATGACTTGCCTTGATATAGATATCCCTTTTGATGGAAAAAGAAACACCCTTGTTTCTTCAAAACTGCTAAGTTTAGACCCACATTTAGGCTTGGAATTCGGATACAAAAATATAGTATTTGTACGTAGTGGCGTTGGAAATCTACAAAAAGAAAAAAATATAGATGGAAAACAAATCGTTACATGTCAGGTAAATATAGGTGTCGGGTTTACCATTAAAAAAATACTTACCATCGATTATGCACTTACTGATTTAGGAGATATTTCCGTTGCTCTTTATTCCCATGTTTTTTCTTTAAAACTTGCCATTGATCAATTCAGGAAAAATTAAATTCCATCCCTGAAACTATCTGTTAAAAATTTATTGCCTCTTTTATAACAACAAATAGCTTTTTCTTAACTATTTCAAAATTAACTATAAGTCTGTATTAACAATCTGGAATTATTTAATAATTTTTGATACTTCATTTCTCATTATTTAGTACTTTTGCTGCGAAAATTTTAAATCTATTTTCAACAGGATCAATCAACGGCAACTGAATAAATAAAATTTTCAAAATCAAATGGTTGAGCTTAAAAAATTAGCGAATCAAACACTTATTTACGGTGGAACCACCATCGTAGGGCGTCTGTTAAATTACCTTTTGGTTCCATTTCATACCTATATTTTCCTGGACCCAAAGAATTATGGTGTGGTTGGAGAAATGTATGCTTGGGTTGCATTACTCATGGTTGTACTTACTTACGGCATGGAAACTGCTTTTTTCCGTTTTACAAGCATGGAAAACGACAAACAAAAAGTATTTAGCACTGCCTTTTTTACACTTTTATCTACTACCCTATTATTCATACTCTTATCATTAGTGTTTTCTCAACCTATTGCGAATATTTTGCAATATCCGAATCATCCGGAATATATACGTTGGTTTGCTATTATTATTAGTCTGGATGTTATTGGCAGCATCCCTTTTGCCCGTTTGCGTGCAGAAAACCGCCCCTTACGTTTTGCTTTTATTAAGATTTTCAATATTGTAATGACTGTATTGTTTAATCTGTTCTTTTTGTGGTTCTGTCCTCTGATGATAGAAAACGAAATAGGAGTATCTTTCTTTTCAAGCATTTACAATCCGAATATAGGAGTAGGTTATATTTTTATTTCTAATTTGATTGCTTCAATATTTCAAATGCTGTTACTGATAAGTAGTTGTAAAGGACTGAAATTTCAGATAGACCTTGCTCTTATTAAACGAATGCTTAAATATGCTATGCCTTTGTTAATATTGGGATTAGCCGGTATAGTAAATGAAACCATGGACCGTATATTAATAAAAAATTTATCCTCCAACGATTTAAACGAAGCCATGCATAATTTGGGGGTCTATAGTGCCTGTTTTAAAATTGCAGTAATCATGTCCTTGTTTATTCAAGCTTTTCGTTATTCTGCAGAACCATTTTTCTTTGCACAATTCAAAGATAAAAATGCCAAAGAAGCCTATTCTGTGGTAATGACCTATTTCGTTATCATTTGCTCCGTTATTTTTCTTGTAACGACTTTATACCTGGATTTTATAAAATTTTTCATCAGTACGCCCTATCACGAAGGTTTACATATTGTGCCTCCTTTATTATTTGCCTATTTATTGCTGGGTATAGTGTTTAACTTAAGCATATGGTATAAATTGACCGGACAAACCAAATACGGTGCTTATATTTCCTTAGGAGGTGCTGCTATTACCTTAGCCGTTAATATTACACTCATTCCGCTTATAGGCTATACCGGAGCTGCTCTTGCACATCTGATTACCTATCTGTCAATGGCAATCGCTTCCTACTACTTAGGACAGAAATTTTATCCCATTGACTATAATCTTAAAAAAATTGGTTTTTATATCTTTACGTCACTTGCATTGGTAATTTTAAGTTTTTATATCATACCCTTTGAACATTTTGGAGAAAATTCTCTTTTAATAAAGGTCATTATTAATACAAGTTTTATACTAATATATTTATTTATAGTATATAAAAAAGAGTTTAAAACACTTACAAAAATGCTAAAAGCATAATCATAATGAAAGGAAACGTATTATTTATAGACTCTCCTCATCAAAGCATGGAAACATCACTCCGTGCCTTGGGCTTTGATTGTGTTAAAAAGAATATTACTTACGATGAATTGCTGCATACAGCTCAAGATTACGTAGGGTATATTATTCGAAGTAAGTTTATTATTGATAAACAAATCATTGACAAATCCTCACAATTACGTTTTATCGCTCGCATAGGTGCCGGCATGGAAAATATTGACATTGAATATGCGAAATCTAAAAACATTGCCTGTATTAATTCTCCGGAAGGAAATGCTGATGCCGTTGCCGAATACGTAATTGCAAGTATCTTATCATTATTGCGAAATCTAAAAAAAACCGATACAGAAGTACGTCAAGGAATTTGGGATCGCCGGGGAAACAGAGGCATAGAACTATGCGGTAAAACCGTTGGCATTATCGGTTACGGGAATATGGGTATGTGCGTTGCCAAAAAGTTAAAAGCTTTTGGATGCACATTGTTAGTATACGATAAATACAAAAAAAATTATGGTGATGATTATGTGAAAGAAGTGAGCCTGGAACAAATACAGGAAAATGCAGACATCATCAGTATACACATTAATTATCTTCCCGAAAATCACTATTATATAAACGACAAATGGATAAACGACTTTCATAAAAACATTTTTCTCATCAATACTTCACGAGGAAAAGTACTAAACACTAAAGATTTGCTTATTCATTTACAAAAAGGAAAAATAATTGGCGCTGCACTCGATGTATTAGAATATGAAGACATTCAATTAAACATCAAACCTAAAACCGAGTGGGATGATACCATGCATTATCTTTCTCAATCAGAAAATGTTATTCTCAGTCCTCATATTGCAGGTCAAACTATAGAATCATCATTGAAACACGCACAAATATTAATTGATAAAATAAAAAAAGAAATTCAATAAATTTAACATATTAACATGAAACATACAACAAAAACTATTATTGGGGCTATAGCCGGTGATGTAATTGGTTCAATATATGAATTTGATAATATTAAAACTACCGATTTTAGTTTATTGAATCCTATATGTGATTTCACAGACGATACTGTTCTAACTATTGCCGTTGCTGATTGTATTTTGCATAAAAAAGATTTTGCTAAAACATTATCAGAATACGCAAAAAAATATCCTGACCGCGGCTATGGCAGTCTTTTTACAGAATGGATACATACCCAAAGTCATTTACCGTATAATAGTTATGGAAACGGCTCCGCTATGCGGGTCAGCTCTATAGGCTTTGCTTTTAATAATTTGGAAAAAGTATTAAAAACTTCAAAGCAATCGGCAGAAATCACGCATGATCATCCTGAAGGAATTAAAGGAGCACAAGCCATTGCTTCAGCTGTTTTTTTGGCAAAAATCGGAAAATCAAAACAAGAAATTAAAAGCTTTATCCAAAGTACTTTTATTTATGCTCTTGATTTTAAACTTGATGAAATCAGACCCACCTACACGTTTAATGAAACCTGTCAAAATTCCGTACCACAAGCTATAACTGCTTTCTTAGAAAGCTCTGATTATGAAAATGCCATACGCTTAGCTATCTCTATCGGCGGTGATAGTGATACCATCGCTTGTATGACCGGAGGTATTGCTGCTGCTTATTATAAAGAAATTCCCTCTAACATTATTGATTTTGTAATAAATAAACTGCCGGATGAATTTGTGGATATTATCAATGAATTCGAAGAAGAAGCATGCAACTATTAACAGTCAACGATTCCATCACCTTACATCACATCCGTAAAGAGGATGCAGAAGATATTTTCAATACTATCAACACACAAAGAAATTATTTGAGAAAATGGCTTCCATTTATTGATAATACAATTACCATTAAGGATACCTTAGCGTATATCAATGATTGTATTAGTAAAAATGAAATCGTTTTTGTAATCCGTTATAAGCATGCATTTGCCGGTTTAATTGGGTTTAAAGATGCTGACAATCAAAATAAAAAAATTGAAATCGGCTATTGGCTGTCTGAGAATTTTCAACACAAAGGAATAATTACGACTTCCGTGAAAAAACTCATACCCTTCGCTTTTGAACACTTAAAAATGAATCGCATACAAATTAAATGTGCTGTTAATAATTTAGCCAGTAAACATATTCCTCAAAAAATCGGATTTCGATTCGAAGGCATTGAACGTGATGGGGAATTGCTATCCGACGGACATTTTACTGATTTAGAAGTATATAGTTTGCTGCGAAAAGATGCGTGATTGGAAAATCTACCTAACGTCTTTCATGCTCTAAAATGAAAATCTTAATGATTATATCCATTTTTCGTGTACTTTTGTAAAAAATATTTGTATATGCATCCTATAACCGAAAATTTACAAAAAATATCATCCCAAATACCTGATACTATTAAACTAATAGCGGTTTCAAAATTAAAACCCATAGAGGATATTGAAGTCGCTTACCAATCAGGACATCGATATTTCGGTGAAAACAAAGCAATCGAAATGAAAACCAAATCGGAAGCTTTACCCAAAGATATAGAATGGCACTTTATCGGACATTTACAAAGAAATAAAGTAAAATACATAGTCCCTTTTGTACATCTCATCCATAGTGTCGACAGCATGAAGTTACTGCAAGAAATCAATCGTCAGGGATTAAAAAACAATCGTATAATTGATTGCTTACTTCAATTTTATATTGCTACAGAAGAAACTAAATTTGGGTTCTCTCCCGACGAGGCTGCTGAATTATTAGAAAGCGAAGACTTTCCATTAATAAAACATGTTCGCATTTGCGGAGTAATGGGAATGGCTACCTATACAGAAAACAAAACATTAATACGCCAAGAATTTAAAACCTTATACACCTATTTCTCTGAATTAAAAAAGAAATATTTTTTTAACGCTCCGCATTTTAAAGAAATATCTATGGGCATGACCAACGACTTTGACTTAGCCATTGAAGAAGGAAGCACCATCGTACGTATCGGAAGTGCTATTTTTGGAGAAAGAAATTACGTAACAACTTAATAATAAACCTCTATGAACTTTGAAAATATCCTATCTCAAGCTGTTTTAGAATCTGTTGAAGAACTCTATCAACAAACACTTCCTCTTGAAAGCGTCAACATACAAAAAACGAATAAAGAATTCAAAGGTGATTTTACTGTTGTGGTTTTTCCTTTTGTAAAGCTATCAAAAAAATCACCTGATATCACGGCTAAAGAGATAGGAGAAAAACTTATCGAAAAAATATTATTCATTGATAATTATAATATTATTAAGGGTTTTTTAAACTTATCGTTGAAACATGATGTATGGATAGATTTTCTACTTTCAGCCTCGCAAAACGAAAATTTCGGAAGGAATCCTCAAGCCGGTTCACAAGCTGTTATTGTTGAATTTTCATCACCAAACACGAATAAACCCTTACATCTGGGACACGTACGTAATAATTTATTGGGAGAATCCATATCACGTATATTGGAAGCTAACGGAGAAAAGCTTGTTCGTGTTAATTTGGTGAATGATCGCGGCATTCACATATGTAAATCTATGATTGCCTGGCAAAAATACGGTAAGGGAGAAACACCATTGACATCAGGATTAAAAGGAGATAAATTGGTAGGGAAATACTATGTTATTTTTAACGATACATATAAACGTCAAGTTGAAGAACTAATAAGCGATGGGAAAACGAAAGAGGAAGCTGAAAAGCAAGCTCCTATCCTACTCGAAGCCCAAGAAATGCTCCGTCTATGGGAAGAAGGAAAACCTGAAATTCGCGACCTATGGAACACTCTCAACCAATGGGTTTACCAAGGGTTTGAGGAGACGTATAATAAAATGGGA
Source organism: Bacteroidales bacterium (assembly GCA_017994425.1). GTDB lineage: Bacteria > Bacteroidota > Bacteroidia > Bacteroidales > WCHB1-69 > UBA5266. The sequence goes on from JAGOKS010000010.1 coordinate 20,513, forward strand.
ATCACTTTTGATAAAGTATATTACGAATCAGAAACCTATCTTTTAGGAAAAGATATTGTTCGCGAAGGAGTTATTAAAAAAGCTTTTTACCAACATACTGACGGATCAATACGGGTAAACTTACAGGAAGAAGGATTGGATGAAAAAATTTTACTACGTGCAGATGGAACCTCCGTTTACATCACTCAAGATTTAGGAACGGCAGCACTGCGTTTCAATGAATACAACCCAAAACAAATGATTTATGTAGTGGGTAACGAACAAATATACCATTTCGATGTACTTAAACGTATTATAACCAAAAAATTAGCTTACGATTGGGGAGATAGCATTTATCATTTGTCATACGGCATGGTTGAACTTCCTTCGGGCAAAATGAAATCAAGAGAAGGAACCGTTGTAGACGCCGATGAACTGATGGATGAAATGATAGCCATGGCAAAAGAAAACACCCTTAGCCTGGGGAAAACCGAATTCGGCCTTGATGAACTGAAAAATCTTGCCGAAACCATTGGCTTAGGGGCTTTGAAATATTTCATTTTAAAAGTTGATCCGAAGAAAAATATGCTTTTCAATCCGGATGAATCTATTGATTTAAATGGGAATACAGCTCCATTTATCCAATACACCCATGCTCGTATCTGCTCTTTGCTCCGAAAAGCCGAACTCTCTCCCACTCCGGTAGAAACCAACATCCAATGTGAAGAACTTATCGATGCCGAAAAAGAAATTTTACGCATTCTCTATGCCTATCCCGAAACCGTACATCAAGCTGCTAACGAATTAAATCCGGCTTTAATAGCTAATTACACCTACGAACTCGTTAAAACCTACAACCGGTTCTATCAAGAATATCCCATTTTAAAAGAAGCGGATACTCATAAACGCTTACTGCGTTTACAACTGTCGATCTTCACCGCCACCATTATTCGCAAAGCAATGGCTTTGTTAGGCATAGATGTCCCTGAGAAAATGTAAACGTAGTGTTTTTTAATTATTAATTAGACATTTACAATATTAGCTGTTTTCTAAAATTGGAAATAAATAAATGCTTGCAAATCGGCTGTAATGAATTGATAGATTAAAAATACAGCAAAAACCACTACAAATAATTGAATACTTTGCGGTAATAAAGCAAAGTTAAGACGGTACCATCTTTTCCACCGTTCAGGGAGCCAATGAATAATCATCCCTACAACAAACAAGATAAAGATATTTTTATATTCATAGAGTATCGTTGGAATTAATGAGAAATCCCACTTCCCTCCTATTTGATTAACCATATTTTTAGCTGTATTCCAAGCGATTTCGTTGGCTTCGGCAGGATTTAAATTTGAACCGGAGCGAAAAAACAAACGGGTAAACGTAATAAAAATAAACGTCAGAAAAATACCCCATGCCCGGTTTACATATAATAAAGGACGATTTTTAAATACTAATTTATACAACATATTGATAAATGTACCGACAAAAAGTATCCCTGCCCATATCCATCCAATTTGATAAATAGGCTGTTGAAACACATAATCTAATGCATACAACACAACCGACAATGTAAAAGCGACAAGAGTTTGTTGATAAATGCTCCGATTACGCCAAAATTTAAACGATAAAATACCCACGCCATTCAATCCTCCCCATATCATAAAATTCCAGCTTGCTCCGTGCCATAAACCACCTAACAGCATAGTGTTCATTAAATTTATGTTTGTAACAATGCCACGACGTGCTTTTGACGAAAAAATCATTACCAATACCACTACAATAACCAATGTTATCACACTGATAGTTACCCATAAGGTATTTGCCAAAAACACTATTATCAATAAAATCAAAATAATCACAAAATAAGAAGCAAAGGTCCCTTTTCGATTTCCTCCGAGTGGAATGTATAAATAGTCTTTTAACCATGTAGAGAGTGAAATATGCCAACGCTTCCAAAAATTACCCGGATTAGTAGCTTTATAAGGTGAATCAAAGTTTTTCGGTAGCGTAAAACCCATTAACAAAGCTACGCCTATGGCAATATCCGTATAGCCCGAAAAATCTGCATATACTTGTAAAGAATAACCGAACAAAGCCATTAGATTCTCAAATCCGGTATACATCAAGGGATTGGTAAATACTCTGTCGATGAAATTTACTGCCAGATAATCGCTTAATACCATCTTTTTAATCATACCATTGAGTATCCAAAACAAAGCAATACCAAATTGCTTTTTGGAAAGGGAAAACTTTTGATATATTTGAGGCACAAATTCATTGGCTCTCACAATAGGACCTGCTACCAATTGCGGAAAAAAAGTAACATAAAAGCCAAAATCCAATATATTGTTAACCGGACGCACACGCTCTCTGTATACATCAAGAATATAACTTATTATTTGAAACGTAAAAAAGGAAATCCCTACCGGCAATAAAATAACATCAACCGTAAAATGCGTTCCGGTGAAATTATTTGTCCATAATGCCAAATAATTGAAAACCACATTATCTGAATAAAACAAATTATTATAAATATCGGTAAAGAAGTAAGCATATTTAAAATAGCACATCACCGATAAATTAACAAGAACACTTATAGCTACGTATATTTTTTTTCTAGTTCTGGTTTTTGATTGGTTAATTAATTTGCCGAGATAAAAATTATAAACAACGGCAAATATCAACATCAAAACAAAAAGTCCGCTGGTTTTAAAATAAAAGAATAAACTTACGAAAAAGAGAAAAGAACTTCTTAAAACACGCTTATTATATATCAAACTGAAACCGGCAAAGACAACAGCAAAGAAAGCCCAAAAATAAAACTGAGTAAACAACAAGGGTTGTGCCTCGTTAAAAGAAAATATGGTTCTCAAAAACTGTACTATATTATTGATTTCCATATTTATGTGATTTATTTTGTAAATGATTCATATACTCTTTCATAAGTGCATTATAAAAAAGATCTCCAAGTAATTGATAGCCTTTAACTGTAAAATGGATTTTATCTCTTTGTGCCAAATTCTTCTCTTCCCATTTTTTCATCGAAGTCAAACCTCCCATGATAGTAAATAAATCCCATATCCCTGCATTATATTTTTCGGCTAACTGATAAAAAGCTTCTTTGGCTAGTAATCCGTTGGTATTATTGTAATATCTTCGTTTGTAACGCTTATAGCTATCATTATTTGTAATAAATATAAATTCACAGCTAGGTGAAACTTTTTTAATCTTAGCTATGAGCAAATCATAGTTTTGTTTAAATACAGATGTATCAAAGTTATCTCCACTGGCATCATTAATCCCGATAGCAAAAACACACAAATCGGGTTTAATAAGCGCCACATCATTTTCTAAAAGTTCACATTTCAAATAAGAAGGCACACTGGCACCATTTACACCAATGCTATGATAACTAATTCCTGGCAATTGATTTTCAAGGATAATGCCACGTAAATAAAAAGGTTCCCAAAGAGTATCCACTTTTTTAACGAAGCTAATACAAAACGAATCTATAAAATTATCAAGAATAAACAGATAAGATTTCGAAATAGAGTCATATTTACCTTCAATACATGCTGCAGAAGTTTGCAATACAGGTTTTATATAGGCTGAATCGGAATAACCTAACAAACGAAGTTGTTTAAAATCATACAAAGGTTGTTCATTGTTACGAATTTGTATACTTATTTTAGCATCTTCATCTTCAGAAACAATAAGCATCCCTGTTAATCCTAAAGGATAAGGTAATTCCTTATTTACATTTTTATATGTTATCCATTTCCCTTCATAGCTTGTTTTATAGTTATACGGATTATTGGTTTTAGCTGCTGAATAAGGAAAAAGCATTCCCCTATTGCCGATAATATGCGGATACATTTTCAATAAATTTGTTCGAATAGTATGAGGAAATGTACCGGCTTGCACATGAGACCCTCCTATGTGCATAATATTTATATTCCCTTCCCCTTCGAAAATCAACTCATCTAATTTTTCAAAAAAAAGAGGTAAAGCATTCCCTTTGGGGAAAAACAAGGTGTTATCAGCAGATATCATAGTTGTATCTATTGATTTATAGATAGTCTGCCCGTAAATGCTACTTAAAAAAAATAATAATAGAAAAATAAATGAGACTTTTTTCATTAATCCAATTGCATAAATTTATCAATTAGCACAGGATTTTGACCTTTACGTAGATTATAAAAATCATAATGCATTAAAAAAGCATTAGATAATATCGTTGATATTTCATACGCTCCGGCTTCGGTAAAATGAATATAATCAGGACCTGCCCACGCAGGAACATGTTTTACCCATTCTATCATGGAATTTTTCCCTCCCATTACATGAAATAAATCCCAATAGGCAGCTCCACTTTTTAGGACTGTTTCTTTCAGTGCTTCATTCATTTTAGGCAAATATGTATACGTTTGTAATTGTCCATCAATACGTTTTACCATATCTGAAGGACCAACAAACAATATTTCAGCCTGTGGATTTACTCGTTTTAAATACTGTATCTGACGTGTAATTAGCTTCATATATCTTTCAATGGCTTTATCGCTATTAATTTGAGGCATCATATTGCCACCAAATTGCAAAATAATCAAAGCTACATTCATTTCCTTGTATGATTGGGCTAATAGTGTTGAATCAATACGTGTAAATATTGTTCCTGAACAACCTCTCATTGGTACATTACTAACTGTTACTCCATTTTTCCCACTCATCGAAACACCATAAAGCTCTGCAGTGCCATTTAATGTAATTGTAGCGCGGGAAACCGGATCAGCAAAATCAAAATTTAACACGCTGATTCCTTTTTTGGCATCATTGATAGTTTGGGTTTTTCCTTTACATGAAACCGAAAATCCGGCATTATTATTCCCAACAATAACATTTATTCGTTGAAAGGTTTTTGATTTTTCTTGTGCCTTTTTATAATTACTAGTTCCCAATGAGATACTTGCATTGGAATACACTTGAGCAAACGTTCCCAGAAGTCCATACCTGCGGTGTGAAGCGCGAGGTTGAGAAGTATCACCATAAACAACATATCGTTGTAAATCTCCTGTATATGACTGCCATACAGTAAATGATGGGATGGTTTGTATAGGCGGAACTATACCTGCACCCATACCTCCAAACTGCTCTTGTAGTCTTTGACGAAACAGACTTGAAATTCTGTCCATTTCAATCTGTGAATCACCATAATGCATAATCTGAACTACTTTCCCTTTGTTCGAGGATTCTAATATGGCGAACAAACGGTCGAAAAACTTATAATTATTATGTGGAAAATGAATACGTGTAACATCATTAATTACAAAATATTTATAATATTTTAAACTGTCAACAGTAGATTGTATGGCTTTTAAATTGTTTTTTTGCTGTAATTCGTATACACTTTTATCCACATCCAATACTTCTTCGGTAGAAACACGTATCACAGATGCCGGAGAAGGAAATCGCAAGCAAATATTTCCAATTTTAATGCCTTCAGATGGAAAAAAACTCCCCAATAAAGCCAATAAGAAGAATGCTAATAATATAAATATTAGAATTTTATATGGTTTCATATCCCCTTAATTTTATGTAACATTTCTTTCGTTTTTAAAGTCGACAAAATTACTAAAAATAATAGTAAAGACAAGCCATTAATAGTAAAATGATTCATCTTATTTATAAACACCTTAACGATTTCTATTTTTAACGTATGAACTTCTATTCATTGACATTTTTTAAAAGGTAGATTTCCAACATATCAATTCCTCCAATGGATAACGAAGAGAAAAATACCCTAGCCTTAGCAATAATAAAATTGATAAAACGTTAAGAAAAAGTATTCACTTATAAAAAAGCATATTTGCATGAAAATAAAAGTAATAAATACTTCTAATCAATCACTTCCCACATACGAAACTGAAGCTTCTGCCGGCATGGATTTAAAAGCTTTTCTTAATGAGCCCATTCATATTAAACCTCTTGAAAGAGCATTGATTCCTACAGGTTTGTTTATTGAAATTCCGATTGGCTATGAAGCACAAGTACGTCCACGCAGTGGCTTAGCCATCAAATCAGGCATTACCGTCTTAAACAGTCCCGGCACCATCGACGCTGATTACCGGGGAGAAGTAAAAGTAATCCTTATCAACTTATCAAATGAGACATTTACTATAAATAGCGGTGATAGAATAGCACAATTGATACTTGCAAAACATGAACATGCCGAATGGGAATCCGTTGAAATACTATCTAATACAGAAAGAGGTAAAGGTGGATTCGGCCATACAGGGAAAAAATAAACTACATGAAGAAAATTGGAATTTGCATTGTTTGTTTTCTTTTGTGCTCATACGTCATTGAAGCTCAAAATACCACAAAGAAAAATCGCAAAAAAAACACAATTGTCGAAACAGAACAACTGTCCGACAAGGATAAAATAACAAATTCAGGAGTTTTTATTGATGCTGTTAAAGAACGACTAATAGGTAACCTAAATGAAGCCGAAAAATTGATTTTGCAAGTAATTGCATTAGAACCTTATCACGATGCTGCACATTTCGAATATGCTAATATTTTAGCTTATAATCAAAGAATACCTGAAGCAATTATTGAACTGAAAAAGGCTATCGAGCTTAATGATACTAATATATGGTATAAAATAATGTTAGGTGACCTTTATAATATGACACAAAATTTCAGTGAATCTGAAAAACTTTGGAAGTCAATAGTTGAAAAATATCCGGATAATTTAGAGTATTTGTATAATTATGCATTATCATTAATATTTCAAAACAAACTAAAAGAAGCACTCAAGGTATATGATAAAATGGAAATTCAAACCGGCATCAACGAAGAAATCGTTAGTGCTAAACATGGAATCTGGTTGCATTTGAAAGACATGAAAAATGCTGCCAAAGAATTACATCGATTAACAGAAGCTTTTCCTTATGAGATTAAATACTATCTTCAAATGGCAGATTTTTATAATTCAAATGGGATGAGTGATAAAGCGATACCTTACATAGAAAAAGCAAAAAAAATAGACCCGAACAATTCTGAAATCAATATTGTTTTATATAACTACTACATTTCCAACAATAAAAATAAAGAAGCCTTTGAAGCCCTTGAAAAAGTTTTTGCTTCTTCTTCTTTGGATATAGAAGAAAAAGTAAAAATTATCATGCGTTATTTTCCTGTTATTAATAAAAACAAGCTTTATCATAAAGAAGCTTTTATTTTATTGGATTCTCTTATTAAAGCCCATCCCAATAATCCCATAGCATGGTCGGTATATGCTGATTTTCTCTCTAAAGATAACCGATTAGATGAAGCTGCTAAAGCCTACGAAAAAGTTATTCTTTTCGATAACTCGAAATATTTAGTATGGGAACAATACCTCTCTATATTAGTTGAGTTAGGACAATGGGATAAAGCCTATGAAAAAAGCTCCTTAGCCATGGAATTATTTCCCACGCAATCACTTCCCTATTATATTCAAGGTGTTGTTGCCGTACAAAAAAAAGACTGGAAAAACGCAATTAAATCATTAGAAGAAAGTCAAAAATTCAATATTGATAACGAAGATATGTTGAACCAAACTTATCTCTTTCTTGCGGAAGCCTATCATTATAACATGGAATATAAAAAATCGGATGATTGTTTTGAAAAATTATTAATGAAAAATCCGAACAATGCACTTTTACTTAATAACTATAGCTATTTTTTAAGTCTTCGTGGCGAACGTTTAGATTATGCGTTGATATTAGCAGAAAAAGCGAATAAAATATCCCCAAATACCGCTCTTTACGAAGATACTTTTGCTTGGGTCTTATTTAAAAAAGGTGAGATAGAAAAGGCTCAATTATGGTTAGAAAAAGCCTTAAATCACGGCGGGGATAATGATGCGGAAATTTTAGAACATTACGGAGATATATTATACCATAAAGGAGAAAAAAGCAAAGCGTTGGAATATTGGGAAAAAGCAAAGAAATTAGGGGTAGATAATCCGGAATTGATTAAAAAAATTGAAACAGCAAAATAAAGTAATAGATGTTTCATATGAATAAAAGTAATTCGGAATGGCATATACAAGAGGCTTTTCTTCAAATGCTGGAAGAAAATCATCTCAAGGAAAAATATATAGAATATAAAATCTACGCTATGTGGGGAGATTTTATTGGAAAGCCTATCATGAAATATACTACAAAACTCCATTTTAAAAACAAAAAATTATATGTTTACATTAACTCTCCTATCGTTAAAAATGAATTACGCATGTTACGAAGTGAGATACTTGAAAATATTCAATTAAAAATTGGGAAAAATTACATTAATGATGTAATAATTAGATAGAAAATTTTATTTTTTTAATATATTATAAAAAAAATGATAAATTTTATTAAGAAAAAGTTATTTTTTTACAAAAATAATATATTTTTGCACCGCAATAATCATTTTTTATTAATTTTATAAAATGGAAATAGAACTACAAGAAAATTACACGTTTGAAGAATATCGCATTCTTTTTCATAGTATTTTAGATCAAAAAAAACTGAATAAAACTTCTGAACGATTCAACATTTTACGTGAAATATATGATATTGAAGGTCATTTCACTGTTGAAACACTATATCGAAAATTAAAAGAAAAAAAATACCAAGTCAGTAAAACTACCATATATAATACTCTTGATTTATTGGTTGATATAAAGCTTATTATCAAACATCAATTCGGCGAAAATTGTGCACAATACGAAAAATACGATATGAAGAATGTACACGACCATATTGTTTTAAAAGAAACCGGAGAGATTATTGAATTTAATAATGAAGCTTTAAATAATATAATCAAAGAAATCGAAGAAAAATACGGACTAAAGGTATATTATCGTTCGTTTACCTTGTATGGGGATAAAAAAAATAAAACATAATTACAGAAGTATTAGCAACATATTATTATGAATAAACAAAAACTGATAAACAATATTCAAGTAAAAAAAAGTTTTTTGTGTGTTGGTTTAGATAGTGATATTAATAAAATACCTCCTCATTTATTATCATCGGAAGATCCTATTTTTGAATTTAACAAAGAAATTATCGATGCTACCCTTCCGTATACCATTGCTTATAAACCCAATTTGGCCTTTTACGAATCAAAGGGTTGGCAGGGATTACTGAGTCTTGAGAAAACAGTTGCTTATTTGCATTCCAAAAAAGACAGACCCTTTATTATTGCTGATGCCAAACGCGGCGACATCGGCAATACTTCCACACAATACGCTTTATCCTTTTTTGGCAATGCAAACGAAGATTTAAATTTTGATGCCGTTACCGTCGCCCCCTATATGGGAGAAGATAGCGTTAAACCTTTCTTGGCTTTTGAAAACAAGTGGGTTATTCTTTTAGCATTGACTTCCAACAAAGGAGCAGATGACTTTCAGTTATTAACGGCTAATGGGAAACGCCTATTTGAACATGTTTTGGAAACATCCAAACGATGGGGTAATGAGAACAACATGATGTATGTCGTTGGGGCAACCAAAGCTGAAATGCTAAAGGATATTCGTAAAATCGTCCCTGATAATTTTTTACTTATCCCGGGGATAGGAGCTCAAGGTGGCAGTCTGGATGCTGTAGTGAAATACGGCATGAACAAAGATTGCGGATTACTTGTAAACGCATCCCGTAGTATTATTTTTGCTTCCAACAAGCAAGATTTCGCCGAAAAAGCTGCCGAAGAAGCTGCTAAAATGCAAAAAGAAATGGCTGCTTACTTGTAAATAATTACCTTAATCATCTATTAATGAATATAAAATCGAAATAATACAAAAAAATAATTTGTGTTATTTTTTTTGTACATTTGCAATTACAATTAACCTAAATATTCACTTTAATTTATTTTAAAATGTTAAAGAAAAATTCAGAACTTAGAGCTATTGCTCGCGAAACCTTAAAAGGAAATTGGACACCTGCGGTTTTAGCTGCATTTGTTTATATGATTATAGCAGGTCTTGCCGGAGGTATTCCATTTATTAATTATATTACAACTTTTCTTGTGAGTTTACCTCTTGGGATGAGTGTTATTATCGTTTATTTAAAATTTTTACGAGGAGATAAAGAAAAAGCAGTTTCAAACATATTTGCTTTTTTTAATGATTATGGAAAGTATTTAGGCACTTCTTTGTTAGTGTTTTTTATTTACTCTTCTATGGACGCTTTTATTAATTATCCCCGGAATCATTAAATCGTATGCTTATAGCATGACATATTACATTGTTAATGATAATCCGGAAATTGGCACAAATGATGCAATAGAACTAAGTATGAAAATGATGAAAGGGAATAAAATGAAATTATTTCTTTTAGATCTTAGCTTTATCGGATGGTTTTTATTAAGTATTTTGACCTTATGTATAGGGATGTTTTGGGTATATCCCTATATGTTGACAGCACGTGCTGCTTTTTATGAAGATATAAAAGCTAATTATAAAACTACTGAAACAACAGCCGTTGTTGAATAATTTTTTAATGTATAAAACAAGAGCTGTTATCCTTATATTACAGCTCTTTTTTTTATGGCAAAACATAACGACACACGCACCATAGACATTCACGGATTAACGGCTACAGAAGCCAAAGAACGTGTGGAAAAAGAAATTTCCTCTGCTCTTCCTTCTATCAAAAAAATCATTGTTATACATGGATATAATAAAGGTAATATTTTACAGAAAACCGTAAGAACCCAAATACGATCCAAACGCATACTCGAAATCCACCCTTGCTTTGCAAACGATGGAGAAACAATTATTTTTTTGAAATAAATTACGTTAATACTATCGTTTAGATTTTTTCCGCTTTTGCTTTGGCTTTTCATGAATGAGAGAAGTCAATCCATATTGTTTACTATAAGCAACTATCACATCTAAAAACTCCTGACCAAAAGCTTCAATTTTCATTTTACCAAAACCACGTATCTGTTTGAGCTCTTTCAATGTTTGAGGCAGATAATTCACCAATTCTACCAAAGCTTTCGTACTCAACACCAAATTATAGGAAGGAGCATCCGTACTTTCTGAAATATCGCGACGCAATTGATTTAACTCGCGATATAAATCCGGATGGGTTGATTTCTCAATATTTGAACTTGATAACAATGCGTATGCATTGACATTCAATGGCGGTACACGAAATGACTTTTTGAGTGCATAATAGTTTTTGGTCGTATAATCTGTTTTCATACCTTGAATAATATGTTTTTTACGCGCCAATTCGGCAAAAAGGGATCGTATCGTTTCGTTGTATTCCAATGCATCATTTCTCCTATCGGTTTCTGCAGGGGAATGCGGTATTTTTTTTAATAGTATATCGATTTTTTCAACAAAATATTCCGATGCTGCAATTATGCGTTTAGCAATAGTATTATCCATTTGCTCCTTATTCAACAACAATTGTATCAACTGTTTCTGAAACCTGATAGCAACATTTTCCAATGCTACAATCTGTTGCATCACTGCATCAAGAAATGCTAAGGTTTCGCTATTAAAAGAATGTTCATTTTCTTTAACAAAAGATTGCAAAGCCGATAACTGACCTAAACATAGTTTAAAATCAAAAACAGAAAGAAGAATGCCTCTATTATAGGCTTGTTTTGCACTTTCAAGATGTGAATCTAATACGTGTGTTTCTTGTTTATTTTTCCCATAATCAATGATATAATTATCGACAGCCAGCGAATCTTTATGTATAGGTGTTAAAAGTATCATTCCCTCCAGTGAACGACAACGACTAAGGGCAACATATACTTGCCCTGAAGTAAATGCTGCTTCGGCATCGATTACAGCTTTTTCAAAAGTTAATCCTTGACTCTTGTGTATGGTAATAGCCCATGCCAACCGTAAAGGATATTGGGTGTAACTTCCCAGCTCCACTTCTTCTATCTGTTTGGTTAACTTATTAATAGAATATTGTATATTTAACCATGTTTCAAGTATCACAGGAATTTCATCTTTATCATCCTCACAAGACACATAAATATGCCCCTCTTCGATTCGACTTATCTCTCCTATTTTCCCGTTATAATATCTTCGTGGATACCCTTTATCATTACTTATAAACATTACTTTAGCTCCCACTTTTAATTCCAATACCGCTTCATTTGGGTAATTACGTTCCGGAAAATCACCTCTTATTAGCGCATCAAACCGATGCGTTTCACTCTTAATTTTTGCCATTTCTTCCGCATTAATCCTGTCTGCTTTGGCATTATGAGTTGTTAAAACTATGTAAGTGTTTTTCTTAGGTAGTTTAAAATCGGGTTGATAACGTTCCAACAACAATTCAAGCCCTTTATCAGATAAACAATTATTCCGTACTTCATTCAGTAATCGGATAAAAGCTTCATTCTTCTGTCTGAAGATTTTATCAAACTCAATATAGAGCGGCGGATGTTCCTGAATGACTTTACTGTGAAAAAAATAAGGTGAAGGATAGAATTGTGATAATATTTTCCATTCTTCATTAAGCACTACCGGAGAAAGTTGATACATATCACCAATCAAAATGACTTGTACACCTCCGAAAGCTTCGGTGGGGCGAAATCGATAATGACGCAGTATTGCATCCACTTCATCTAACACATCAGCGCGTACCATACTAATTTCATCTATCACCAATAATTCCAGCTCTTGCAATACCTTACGGCGAACATTGGTTATCTTTAATTTACTTATTAAATTACGTTTTCCTTCTAAGGTAGGTACAAAGGGCGTAAAAGGTAATTGAAAGAAAGAATGCATGGTTACACCACCTGCATTTATGGCTGCAACCCCTGTTGGGGCAACAACAGCAATTTGTTTAAGACTATCTTCTTTTAGTTTGCGTAAAAAAGTTGTTTTTCCTGTTCCTGCTTTGCCTGTTAAAAAAATCGATTGTGCTGTCAACTCAGCAAACGAATTGGCAATGTTGTAAACAGTGCTTGTATCTTGCATGTGTTTCATTTTTTTATAGATATGGTTATAATTTATGTGTTTAAATGCTTTTACAAAATTACATTTTTTTATAACGCTACAACATTTATTAATGAAATTATAAACAGATTTATAAATTTGTAACACACGATAGGTATTTTATACATATATTTACATTCGACTTTTTGTTTATAAAAATTAATTATGTACATTTGCAAATAGATAACGCAATGATGCTCAGTTTATATATTATACACATTGACAATTATTTATTCTTGATTCCTCTTGTTTATATCAAAGAAAAACATACCTCAATTTGAAAATTAAATAATAAATCTCAAAAAAAATAAAGAATGAAAGATATTTTTGAACGAATTAAAGCCACACCGGGTCCCTTGGGGCAATATCAATCCCAAGCTGATGGTTATTTTATGTTTCCTCAACTGGTAGGAGAAATTGGTCCGGAAATGGAATTTAATGGTAAAAAAGTGTTGAACTGGAGTTTAAACAATTATTTAGGCTTAGCCAATCATCCGGAAGTAAGGAAAGCAGATGCGGAAGGTGCCCAAAAGTATGGGATGGCTTCTCCTATGGGAGCACGAATGATGTCGGGAGATACAAAATATCATAAAGAACTGGAACTAAAACTAGCCAATTTTGTTGGTAAACCGGCGGGATATCTTACTAATTTTGGATATCAAGCGATGGTTTCAATTATGGATGCTTTGGTAACACGTCGCGACATTATTGTGTATGACGCTGAATCACATGCCTGTATTTTAGATGGGTTGCGTTTACATATAGGTCGTAGTTTCGTATTTCGCCATAACGATATGGAAAACCTGCGAGATGTTTTAAAACGTGCTACTAAATTTGCCGATGAACAAGAAGGCGGTATTTTAGTCGTTACCGAAGGTGTTTTTGGAATGTCCGGAAACTTGGGACGTCTTGATGGTATTGTAGCTTTGAAAAAAGACTTCAATTTCCGTTTATTAATAGACGATGCACACGGTTTTGGTACCATGGGTAAAACCGGAGCTGGTACTGCAGAACATTTTGGTGTTAGCGATGGCGTTGATATTCATTTCGCTACTTTTGCAAAAAGTATGGCAGGAATAGGTGCTTTTGTGGCTTCAAGTCCGGAAATTATTGACTTTTTACGCTATAACATGCGTTCTCAAATATATGCTAAATCATTACCTATGCCTATGGTTATTGGTTCGTTGAAACGATTAGAACTCCTTCAAACAAAACCTGAATTAAAAGAAAAACTATGGATGATAACCCATGCTTTACAAAACGGCCTGAGAGAAAAAGGCTTTAACATTGGCAGCACGCAATCACCGGTAACACCTGTTTTACTCAATGGAACGGTTGCTGAAGCTACGAATATTGTTGTTGATTTACGTGAAAACTACAATCTCTTCTGCTCGTTGGTATTGTATCCTGTTGTTCCAAAAGATGTTATCATGTTACGCTTAATTCCTACCGCTGTACATACTTTAGAACACGTTAAACGAACTATTGATGTATTCAGTGAAGTAAAAGCCAAGCTCAATGCCGGAAAATACAACTTACCAATACCGAATATGAATATGGTAAAGAAAAAACAATAAAAAAATTGTAAAGTCTTATTATCAATCTCTTAATAAGACTTTTTTAATTCTTAATAATAACACATGAAATACCAACTTGTTTGTGTAAAATGCAAAAGCATCATACCTGATTTTGCCGATTGGTTTAGCTTTAAACAAGCGTGTCCGAAATGCGGAAGTAAACATGCTGAAATTGAGTATGATGTTGATTATACTTCTTTAAAAAAATTATACAAGACTCAACCTGATAATTTCTTTCATTATTTTGATTTTCTACCATTAATTAACAAAGAAAATATAGTTACATACAATGAAGGAGCTATCCCTATAGAATCCTGGAGTTTTTTAAAAGAATATGCCAAAAAGCATTATAATATCAACTGTGAAGTAGTTGTATATCGTAACGATTTAAACGGAGGCACACAAACTTTTAAAGACGTGGCAGCGGCATTGGCAGCATCTATCTTCAAGGAAAACGGCATCAAAGAGTATTGTGTTGCTTCAACCGGAAACACAGCAACTGCTTATAGTAAATACTTGGCAGCCGCCAACATTAGTTTTACTGTCTTTGTTCCTGAAAATACGGACAATGAAACTGTAGAAGAAATTAAATCTCACAAGCAAAATATAAACATAGCAAAAGGAGATTATGCCTTTGCAAAAAAAATGGCAACAGATTTTCATACGGAACATAAGGTATTAATGTCGGCAGGAAATATAGACCCTATTCGGGTAGAAGCCAAACGAACTATGATTTTTGAGTTTATGCGACAAATGGGTAAAATGCCCGATGTGTATATACAAGCCGTTAGTGGCGGAACCGGTCCCATTGCAATCGATAAAGGAGTAAGAGAAATTGAAAATATCTATCCTGAAGTACAATTACCCAGGATGTTGCTGATTCAACAAGACAAGTGCGACCCCATGGTTCAAGGATGGGAAAACGCCAAGAAAAATAATTTCCCTGAAGGTTACGAAAAAAATTATCCGATAATTGACAATCCACAAACCATGGTTTCCATTTTATCTACAGGTAATCCGGGCATGTTCCCGATAGTAGCACCAATTGTCAAAAAAAGTAAGGGTACTTTTTTGCGTATAAAGGAATCTGAATTAACTCATTTTGCTCGTATTGTAAGAGATGAAAAGCAAATTCTTCTAGGACCGGCTTCCATCGTATGTCTAGCCGGTTTTTATCAGGCACTGAAAGAAGGACAAATTAAAAACGGAGAAACCGTATTAATCAATATTGGAGAAAGTGCAATCCGCTCATCAAATTTCATTAAAATGTTGTAAAAACATATGCAAAAGTTTAAAAATAAAGTCATCTGGATAACAGGAGCCTCTTCAGGTATTGGAGAATCTTGTGCTTACCGATTTGCTCAAGAAGGCGGTTCTCTTATTCTTACTGCTTTAGAAGAAGAGCTTCTCTCCGGTGTACAAGAAAAATGTGTACAATTAGGAGCAACAGCAGTTTCAATTCTCCCTTTCGACCTTGCGTACATTGAAGAATTAGAAAGCTTAGCAAATAAAGCCTTACAACAATATGGGCGTATTGACATCTTATACAATAATGCCGGTATCAGTCAACGTTCCACCACTTTAGAAACCGACATAAGTGTGATACGGAAAATCATGAATATAAATTATTATGCTCCGGTAATCCTCACCAAAACCATCTTACCACAAATGATAAGTAATGGCGGCGGACAATTAGTTGTTACCACCAGCATAGCCGGTAAATTTGGTTTTCCGCTCCGTTCAGCATACTGTTCCTCTAAACATGCTTTATATGGTTTTTTTGAAACGATACAAGCAGAATATTTTAATCAGAATATTCATGTTACGATAGTTTGTCCCGGCAGAGTACGTACAAATATTTCATTCTACGCCTTAGAAAAAGACGGCACTCAACATGGAAAGTTAGATCCAGGTCAATCCGGTGGTGTAAGTGCGGAAAAAGCAGCTAAACAAATTGTTTATGCTGTTTATCGTAAAAAAAGAGAAATACTTGTAGGAGGAAAAGAACTTATTATGACATATATCAAACGTTTTTTTCCAAACATGGCAGCTAAATTAGCACGTAAAATAAAAACAACATAAAGTAAATTTACATGAGTGATGTAATCAAACATGAATGCGGCATAGCGCTTCTCCGTTTACTAAAACCTTTAGACTATTATATAGATAAATATGGTACTGCTTTTTGGGGATTTAATAAAATGTATTTGCTGATGCAAAAACAACATAACCGAGGTCAAGATGGTGCCGGTATCGCTGCTATTAAATTTGACCAAAAACTTGGACTACGTTATATAAATAGAGAACGTTCCAATTCCTCTACTCCCATACGAGATTGTTTTTCTAGCACTTACAACAAATTACAGAAAATTGCAAATCACCAACCTCATTTACTAAAAGATTCTAATTGGCTAAAAGAAAATATCGAATTTTCTTCCGAATTGTTTCTTGGTCACTTACGTTATGGCACCTACGGTAAAAACGATATTTCATCCGTACATCCATTTATCATAAATAATACTTGGATTTCACGAAGTATTGTTGTAGCAGGTAATTTCAATCTAACCAATTCAGAAGAATTATTTAACGACTTGGTAGCATTAGGGCAACATCCCATCGAAAATGGTGATACTATTACCTTGCTGGAAACCATAGCCAATCATGTAAACAAAGCCAATGATGATTTATACAAAAAATATAAATCTCAAGGAATTTCTAAATTCGATATATCACGTAAAATACAAAAAGAAATTGACTTACAGAAAATTCTTCAAGGTGCCTCTGCCAAATGGGACGGAGGATATGTCTTCTGTGGTATGTTAGGACACGGTGATGCTTTTGTGTTAAGAGATCCAGCAGGTATACGACCTGCATTTTATTATCAAGATGATGAAGTCGTTGTGATTGCTTCAGAACGCCCTGCCATACAAACGGCTTTCAATCTATCATCCAAAGAAATAAAAGAAATTCCACACGGAAATGCGATTATCATCAAACGCGATGGAAATATTTCAATCAAGGAATGTAATACGCCTACGCTAAATAAACAGTGTAGTTTTGAACGCATATATTTTTCAAGAGGTACTGACAAGGATATTTACCAAGAGCGTAAACATTTAGGCGCTAACTTGCTGCCATATATATTACAATCAGTAGATAACGATTTGAAAAATACCATTTTTTCATATATTCCCAATACGGCTCAAGTCGCTTTCAACGGATTAATAGATGCACTTAAACAACATTGCAATACCTTTATAAAAGAGCAGATATTAGCAAATCAAAATAATTTATCCTCTGAAATGCTTAATGACCTATTTTCTTTCATGCCTCGTTTTGATCAAATAGCTGTGAAAGATGCCAAGTTACGTACTTTTATCACTGAAGATAACCAACGCGATGAACTAGTTGCCCACATTTATGACATTACCTACGGTATTGTAAACAAAGGTATTGACAATTTAGTGATTTTAGATGATTCTATTGTCAGAGGTACTACTTTAAAGCATAGCATAATTCGTATGCTTGACCGATTACACCCTCGCAAACTAATTATTGCATCTTCTGCTCCACAAATACGATACCCCGATTGTTACGGCATTGACATGAGTCGGTTAAATGATTTCGTTGCTTTTCAGGCTGCTATTGCTTTACTGAAAGAACGTAAGCAAGAAGCTCTGATTCAAGTAATATACAATAAATGTAAAAAACAAGAAAACAAACCTAAGGAAGAAATTGTAAATTATGTTCAAGACATATATAAGCCTTTTACTTACGAGGAAATTTCTGCTAAAATAGCACAACTTATTTTACCCGATAATGTAAGTACACCCTTAGAAATTATCTACAACAAAGTGGATGATTTACACGCAGCTTGTCCAAATCATTTGGGTGATTGGTATTTTACCGGCAACTACCCTACTCCCGGTGGTTATAAAGTATTAAACAAATCTTATATCAATTTTATAGAAAACAATAACGAAAGAGCTTGGTAAATAAGAAAATGGAAATGCATTTCATCCATAAAATGATTATTCTTTCACTGAATCGTAAAAGCTTTATTTTTCAAACTTTTTTTTGCTTTATCTTATTTTTTAGTATTTCCATCTCTCAAGCGCAAAAACAATATCCCTACGGTTTAATTCATAAAAAAAATCAAATTGAAATCATTGACACTAATTTTTTAGTTTCAAATATAGCCTTTGGAGGAAGTGCTTTCATTGGCTATGGATTCAACTTCAACAATATATCATCGTATTTCACTAATCCCATTTTGGGTGGAATTACGTTAGATTTTCATTTTAAGAAATCATTATTGTCCGATAAAAAAATAAAAAAAAGAGAAGGAGATAATTAAACCTCCTTTCTCATTTGAGTAAATTTGTACTTCAAAATTTAACACATTTACTCATGGACAAAAGTACAATTTTTTTCGG
>JAGOKS010000083.1 GCA_017994425.1 Bacteroidales bacterium
CCATGCATTAATCCACCTCGGGAAAGAAAAAATAAAAAAAAGACTTATCCCGTTTATAAATGAAAAAAGATTATTTTTGCAAAATAAATAAAGAACACCTTTAAAGTAAGAAAAGGTGCACAATATAAACTAGTTAAGAATAAGCCGATTAGAAAGCATACACAGATCTGAACAATCTGAAAAAGAAATAAGCAGAAAATTATGGTGAAAGACAAAAATACACCAGTATAATACAAAAAATGAAAAAATATTAGTATGGTTAATTTCAAAATTGTCCAGTTTTTTTGCTAATATACTGGACAAATAAATTATCTTTGCAATACGATAAAAAGAATGAAAATATCTGAATACATAATACTTGTCGTAGACAGGCTGCCCAAAGGATATATATTCACCTACCTTGACTTTACTACAGAGGTGAATCAAAAAGAAGCGGTAATAAAAGCCCTGAACCGTATGGCGGCTTCGGGCAAAATCGTCAAACTATCCAAAGGAAAATACTACAAACCCGAAAACACCCCATTTGGCAACCTTCAACCCAATCAGGCACAAGTAGTAAAAGACCTATTGGAAGAAAACGGAAAAATAACCGGTTATCTCACTGGGTATAGCATTTACAACCAATTAGGCTTAACCACACAGGTAAGCAATACCATACAGATCGGTAAAAATCAGGTTCGACCTAATTTTAAAAGAGAACGGTATACCATTGCTTTTGTAAAACAAAAAAACACCATCACCAAAGAGAATATTCCTTTGTTGCAATTACTGGATGCCATTCGTTACATCAAAAAAATACCTGATACCAATATAGAAACATCTTGTAAACGATTCTTGGTAATCATCAAAAACTTTACGGACAAAGAAATCAACACCCTTGTTCGCCTGGCTTTAAAATATCCACCAGCTACAAGGGCTCTGTTAGGGGCTTTGTTAGAACAATTACAACAAGTAAAAACAACAGAACCACTATTCAAGTCATTGAACCTAATTACCAAGTATAAACTAATAGGTGCAGCGAAAGCGTTATCCAACACCAAAAAATGGAATATTGTATGAAGCTGCACGAAAACAAAACCTTATTCAGACAAGCGGTTCAATTTACGGCTGACCAAATGAAAATCCCTGCCATTTATGTAGAAAAAGACTATTGGCTTACTTATGTTTTGTTTACCATTTTCAATAATGAAATTGGTAAAGACACGGTATTTAAAGGCGGAACGGCACTATCTAAATGTTACAATATGATAGAACGTTTTTCGGAAGATATTGATTTGGTAGTATTGAGGAGAGAGGGAGAAACAGACAGTAAGTTAAAGTCTAAATTAAAAACAGTAAGCACAGTTGTAGAAGTCGTATTGCCCGAAGTACCTATCGAAGGTATTACCCATAAAATGGGTATGAACCGAAAAACGGCACACTCCTACAGCAAAGAGTTTAAAGGCGATTACGGACAAGTGAAAGATATTATAATTTTGGAATCAACTTGGCTGGGATATTACGAACCCTACACTACCAAAAGGATCATTTCATTTGTTGGTCAAATGATGTTGGATAATAATCAGTCTGATATTGCTAAAGAAAACGGACTACTTTCTTTCGACTTGCTGGCATTAGAACCGATAATAACCATTTGCGAAAAAATAATGAGTTTGGTTCGTTTTTCTTATGGCGAGAATCCAATGGATGATTTAAAGAAAAAAATAAGACATACTTACGATTTACATCAACTGCTTAAAGAAAATGAGTTCTTACAATTCTTTCAATCAACGTCTTTTGATGAAATGCTTTTAAAAGTAGCCAATGATGATGTTTTAAGTTTTAAAAACAATAAATGGGTGGTCTACCATCCTAATGAAGCACTTTTTTTTAAAGACTTTGAAAATGTCTGGAGTGAATTAAAAACAATTTATAA
Organism: Bacteroidales bacterium; assembly: GCA_017994425.1. Lineage (GTDB taxonomy): Bacteria > Bacteroidota > Bacteroidia > Bacteroidales > WCHB1-69 > UBA5266. The sequence goes on from JAGOKS010000083.1 coordinate 1,916, forward strand.
CGGTGACTTTAAAAATTTGGTGTATGGAGAATTACCCAAAGAAGAAGCCATTTTGAAAACATTAAAAATGATTCAAGAAAGATTGACAACAATTTCTTGGACTATAAAAATTGAACCCAAGGGATGAAATTGAAAACATATTGAAAAGTAGAAATTAAGACAAAAAAGTAACACCAATGAGAAAAAAAACATTTGACATTATTGTGATATTACTGATTGCAATATTTTTAATCAGCCTTAATAAGTTTGATTTACTTGAAAAATCAGCTAAATTTATGTTTATACCTATTTTAGCATTTTACTTTATCGGTCAAGTGACGGAACGTAAATTTAAAAAATGACGAAAAATCTCTCGCAGTTATAAGAGATTTGAATACTTTTATATTTCTATCACAGTGAAGCAAAGAATCTCCACCGTTTAGTCCCATTTTTATCAATAAACGAAAATTACATCCTTTTCCCGTTTGTAATTAAAAAAAAGTTTATTTTTGCAAAATAAATGGGAAACATACAAACACGCCATGGAAAAACAGAAAGAAAAGTTGAAGCATCTTTCAACCGATAAACTCATTGATGTAGTAAAAAATTACCGTCAATATGGTTATGCGGAAGCGATTCGGGATGCCGCCATCGCACTGCTGGAAAGCAGAGACATTGACATGGAAAGCTTGAAATTGAGGGGCGATTTCACAAACACCTCCTACGAAGAGGCTGTTTTATATTTCAATGCGTACAAAAAACAATCCGCCACTGCTTTTATTGCGTATATCCTCGCTATACTTTTGTGGTTTTTCCATGCCATTATGGGTAATCGCATGGAAACTTTAGGTTTAATTCTTGAATTGGCATTTTGGATGCTGATGATTGCTTTCATGATAGCATTTATAAAATCGTTGATAAGCCGGAACAGATGTTATAAAATCATAAAAAAAGAAGAAAACGGGCTGTACCTTCTGCTGTTTTTTTTGTTCGGCATGCCTGCCTATATCATCCTGTATTTTGTCTTACAAAAACAAATGAAAGAAGACCTGAAAAAGATAAAATAAACCCTAAGCATACATATTTTCATGCATTTTCACTAAGACACACCCAATCACTTCGAGATTTGGTTTTTTTTATTCCGACTGATTCATATTTTGAAAATTATTGTACTTTTGTACACAATTTTTAATTACAATTACTATTGCATCAAAGGAGGAAAATAATTATGACAGATAAAAATCTTATTTACGTCGGAAAATCAAAAAATGTATATACCATTACAGAGGGAAAGTATGCAGGAAAATATAAACTCGTTTTTAAAGACGGGGCGACGGGCTATATTGAAAACGGAAAAGTAATTTTCGACCCGGGCTATGATACCGTTGTCGGCGACATTCCCGGCAAGGGAGCCATCGCCTGCCGCTTTGCCACTCATTTCTTTAAATTACTGCAAGCGAAAGGCATTCCTTCACATTACATTGACACCATCAACGACAATGAAATGATAGTAGAACCGGCCATTCCCTTAAGCATGCCCGCAGCAGCTCCCGAATTTCCCGGTGCCGCTCCCCTTTTAAACCTTGAATTTACCTGGCGTAACCAGGCTACGGGTAGTTTCTGGAGACGATATCCTTTTGTAAGACCCTGCATGAATCTACATAAAGTGGTAGAAGCATGGACAAAAGGTGATGTAGACGTACTGATTACTTTTGAAGCACTCGAAGCTGCCGGTGCCATGACCCGGGAGGAAATAACCCACAGTGTCGATCTCGTTAAAAACATAGCCGAAATAGTTTCACAGGAATTCAAATCCAAAGGCTTACATGTTATTGACGGAAAATTTGAATTAGGCAGATTACAATACGGTGACGGTAAAATCGTAATCATCGATGAAATCTCTCCCGATGTATTGCGTGTGTGCAAAGGATATACCCCCGACAACAAGGGCAATTGCAGCCTATATACAAACTGTACCGTAACACATTTCGAAAAGGACAAACGCAGCATTAAAAACAAAGAGCAAGTAAAAGCAGCAGAGTTTATTAATGTCTTTTTATAAGCCTTTAGCTTAGTGTAACATAAATCGTTTTTAAATACCTTCGATGAAATCTTCCTTTTTTCTAATCTTCATTGCGATTGTTACTGTCGTATATGCCTTTAGTCATTATTATCTATACCAGCGCACGATTCAGCTCTTCGCTCCCCCTCCTTCTTTCAAGAAATGGATAGCGATAAGCTATGTAATCCTTGCTTCGTTTTTTATCGGAGGGATGTTTCTCGAGAAGCTATACCCTTCCCTCCTTAGCGAATGGATATATAAAATCGGGACTGCTTATTTACCTTTCTTACTGTATTTTCTTTTACTATTACTTTCCATTGATTTAATACGTATCCTGAATCATTTTTTCCATTTCCTGCCTTTGTTTAGTCAACATCAAAAAACACTATTCGGGATAAGTGCTATAGTTCTTGTGTGTGTAATAGTGTGTATAGGGCACATCAATGCAAAACACATCCGCATTACTCGTATTCCTCTTACTATTCATAAAACGGTAAACGACAACAAAAACATTAAACTATTAATGGCTTCCGACATACATTTAGGAGCCATTATCGGGGAAAGCTGGGAAAAGAAGTTCTTAGGTATCGTAGAAAAGGAAAAGCCCGATTTAGTATTACTCTGCGGCGATTTAATCGATGGAGAAGTAGCCCCTGTGTTACGACAACAATTGGGAAAACACATTCAGGAAATCAATACTCCCCTGGGTTTATATGCCGTTAGCGGCAATCACGAATACATTGGCAATATAGAAACAGCTTTATCCTATCTTGAAAGCATACACATCAAGGTATTGCAAGATGAAGTATTGATGTTGCCCAATGGCATTCAGTTAGTAGGCTGTAAGGACATTCAAAGCAAGTATGCCGACCCTAAAAATCCCACTAAGCCCTTAGAAATCTTGCTTGAAAACATTGATAACACCAAGCCCGTCATTGTCATGAAACACCAACCTCTGGCATTGGATGAAGCTGCCGATGCCGGCGTAGATTTACAGCTGTCCGGACATACCCATCACGGACAAATGTGGCCCATAAATTACATAACAAACGCTATTTACGAACTCAGTTGGGGCTATATGAAAAAGAAAAACACGCATTTTTATGTTACTTCCGGATTCGGCACATGGGGTCCCAGCGTACGTTTGGGCAATTATCCCGAAGTTGTTGTTTTCACTATTACTTTCAATACCATTAATTAATATAATCATTCATTATTCCATATGTGGTTTCAATCAAACTTTGGGGAATTAGCAGCACTCTTAACGGCTGTATTCTGGACAATTACGGCTTTAGCTTTTGAAAAGGCAAGTATCAAAGTCGGCTCAATGACGGTGAATGTCATTAAACTTTTTATCGGCTTTATATTCCTTACTGTCTTTGCCTTTTTTTTCAGAGGCATTGCCTTTCCCTCCGATGCCAACGGCATGCAATGGCTATGGTTATCCCTTTCGGGTTTGGTAGGTTTTGTTTTTGGAGATTTGTTTTTATTTAAATCTTACGCACTCATAGGCTCACGTTTTGCCATGCTGATAATGACCCTGGTACCACCTATAACCGCTTTAATGGGATTTTTATTTCTCCACGAAACCTTAACCGCCATGAATATGCTGGGAATGACATTGACGGTGAGTGGTATCTTCCTTGCCATATTACAAAAAGGAAATAACAATAAAAAGTTTTCATTTAAATTGTCCACCAAAGGCATGCTATATGCTTTTGCCGGTGCTGTAGGACAAGCCGGCGGTTTAATATTAAGCAAAATGGGAATGTCGGATAACTACAGTCCGTTTGCTGCTACGCAAATACGGATTATAGCAGGCTTTATCGGCTTTGCTTTATTAATTACGATACTCAAACGCTGGACTCACGTATTCTCGGCCATAAAAGATACAGAAGCCATGAAAGGTATAAGCGTAGGTTCTTTGTTTGGTCCTTTTTTGGGAGTTTCGTTTTCGCTGCTTGCCATACAATACACCGAAACAGGGATTGCTTCAACCATTATGGCAATCGTTCCCATTCTTATTATCCCTCCTGCCATGTTGTTATATAAACAAAAAATTACCCTTGCGGAAAGTATAGGTGCCATTATCAGTGTGATTGGTGTTTCTTTGTTTTTTATTGTTTGATTTTTAAAGATAAATCATCCTCCTTACAATTTTTGTATACCTTTGCGAAAATTTAAATAACCCCTAAAAATAAATCAACCATGATAAAACTAACCAAAATAGCGTGTATAATCGTGATAATTACAGCTGTTATAGGCTGTGAACCGAAGGTATATTTCAAGAACCCTCAACCTGACAATGCCAAGGATATACAACAAATTCCCAAATACCTGCAAGGAAATTATCAGGGTGTAAAAGACAGCACACACCTTACTATCAATAAGAATGTTATCTGTAAAATCTATCGGTACACCGAAATGATTTCTGAAAACGAGCTTGATAGCACCTATGTTTTGGGAACAGATTCCTTGTTTTCGATCAAAAACAAGGAAAAATGGGCTATCAGGTATGTTGGAGACAGCATTAAAGTATATGGGGAATACCTGGATACTATTTTTTATATAAACGATGTTAATTTGTTGCGAAAACTCAAGGGTACTTATTTCTTAAACACTCAGTACGGCACGAATAAATGGGAAGTAAAAACGGTAAGGCTTCATAAAAAGAGACTCATTATAGGAAGCATTACATCCGATAATGAAGTGAAGGTCTTAAAAGAAATCACAAAAAGTGAACAAGACAGCAATGTAAGCTTCCAATTGTCCAAAGAACAATTAAAAATGTTTCTCCGGCAAAACGGATTCGCGGACAAAGAAGAATATATAAAACAATAAAGCAGAGATTTTAGGTAAAATAAAGATCACAAGCAATATTTTCGTTTTCCTTTTCATCTATATCATGGTATCAAAAAATAAAAAAAGATAGCCAAGTAACGTTGAAAAAATTAGTACTTTTGTAAAAAAATCAGATAAGGATGTCAGGTATACTCTTCAACGATATTATTTTCGGTCCTATTCGCAGCCGCAGGCTGGGAAATTCATTAGGGATTAATTTATTACCGGGCAAACATAAAGTATGCACCTTCAATTGCATTTATTGTGAATGTGGTTGGGGAGAAAGCGGAAAAAACACCCTGGAACACCTTCTTTCAGCTGCTGTCATTATTCCGATAATAGAACAAACGATGAAGCACTTACACGATAGAGGTGAAAAAATAGACAGCATTACCTATTCCGGTAACGGGGAACCCACCATCCATCCTGAATTTGAAGTCATTACCGATGCTGTGATTGCATTAAGAAACAAATATTTCCCGAAAAGCATCATTACTTGCCTTTCCAACTCCACGCAATTGCATCGTCCCGATGTAGTAGCTGCATTAAAGAAAATCGATAATCCGTTACTAAAACTGGATACCGGCTTGCAAGAAACTTTTGAACGGATGAACAAACCATTCATTGGGATTAGCTTAGATACCATCTGTCGGCAATTACGATTGTTTGAAGGTAAAGTAACCATACAAAGCATGTTTTTACGCGGCACCTTAGAAGATGGCAATTATATAGACAATACCACGGAACATGAAGTGCAGGCGTGGTTAAAACGCCTGGAATTTATTCGTCCCCATACCGTAATGATGTACCCGATTGACAGAGAAACACCGGCAACTAATTTAGTTAAAATCGACAAAGCTACATTGGAAAAGATTGCCCGTGAAGTTAGAAAATTAAACATACAAACCCTTACATACAATTAATTAATATGGAAACACAAGTACCTTTTCAACTCATACAATTAGAGAATGAAGAAAACCTTCATCCGATTATTGACGCAAAAATAAATGATACTCCCATCCGTTTGGTTATTGATACCGGTGCTTCACATAGCTGTATCGATAAAAAAGAAGTAAAAAAATTATTAAAAAACAAAACAAAAGTATCCGAGGATATTGTAATGGGAATTGGAAATAAAAAGCTTACAAACACCATGGTTACCATCAAAGAATTAACGATAGGAGAATTGGCAATAAAAGACTATACTATTGTTGCCATTAATCTCAAACACATCAATAAAATGATGGCAATGATGAACTTAGCTCCTATTAACGGTTTACTGGGAAGTGATATATTATGCAAATACGAAGCGCTTATTGATTATAAAAATCGTTGTTTAACTTTAAATTATTAAAATATTATGAGAAATTTAATGTTGTTAGTCTTAAGTTTTTTGTTTATAAATGTAAACTATGCACAAATGGAAGCAGAATGGTTTACCGCATATGGGGATAACAGTAGTGACTTAGCTAGAAATATATCTATTGATAAATAAGGAA
>JAGOKS010000011.1 GCA_017994425.1 Bacteroidales bacterium
TTCCCAAGAGAAACTTTATTTTGATGAGAGAACAACTTTCAAAGTCCTCGTTCTCTACCTTGGTACCTTGCCCAACATCCCTTTGGTACTTTGCCCAAGTTATCGGACATACCTTGCCCAACATCCCCTTGGTACTTTGCCCAAGGTACCAGACATACCTTGCCCAAGTCACAAAGTATAGCTCCCATCGGGAAAAAGATAAGCATGGGAGAAAAAAAAGTTAAGTTCTCGTCGGAAAAAAGTTGGTAAGGCTTCCTTATCTGTGAAATCTTCCAATAGGATGAAAAATTGATAAGCAACAATTCACTATGTGGAAATTAAGAGGATTTGTTATAATTTATAGGAAGGTTTAATAGTTAATAATTTTGTATTACTATTGTCCGATAGTAGTCAACAGATTCTGAGCGTAACGAAATGAAGCGAAGAATCTTTAACAATATCGAAATGTATATCGTACAATACTGATTTTTTATTATTTTTATAAATTCTATTATTAACATTTGTTTGTGAAATAATTTTATCAAAGTAATGGATAGAGTACCTTAAGAGTGTTTAATTTTGTAGCATACTTCTAAATAAATGCACAGCTACATCAAACACATAGCGTATATTTTGTTAGCAGCCTGTATATCAATAGGCAGCAGCACTATTGTTTTTTCTCAAACAAGCAAAACTGCTTTAACGAATGAAAAAAAACAATTGGAAAAAGAACTGGCACAACAAAAGAAGCTATTAGAAGAAACTAGGAAAAGTAAGACAGCTTCCTTACGAGAAATTCAACTTCTTACTAATCAAATTAGAAATCGCGAAAAATTAATCCAAACCATCAACCAAGAACTTTCGAATATTGATGTTGAAATTCAAGAGACAACGAAAGAGATTTCATTATTACAAGATAAACTTGACGAACTAATAAAAGCCTATAAAAAAGCGATTTATATTGCCTATAAGCATCGCGACATGCTAAATAAAACAAGTTTCATTATCTCTTCCGAGAATATTCATCAAGCGGTAAAACGGATGCGTTATCTTCAAGAATATTCAAAAGCATTGAATCGGCATTTACTAATAATTCAAGAAACACAAGCTGCCAAGAAAAAGAAAGAAGAAAGTCTTATACAAATCAAACAAGAAAAAGCGATGCTACTGGATAACGAAAGTAAAGAAAAGACTAATTTACAAAAACAACAAACAGAAAAAGACAAAGTAGTTGCTCAACTTAAAAAGAAAGAAAAACAAATCAACGAAGAAATAAATCGCAAAATAAAACGGCAGAAAGCTATCGATGCCCAAATTGCTAAGATAATAGAAGCAGAGTTGGCAAAGAGTCGCAAAACAGCATCTCCAAAAGCAGAAGCTGCAAATGTAGCCTTGTCTACCGATTTTGCAAACAATCAAGGACGTCTCCCTTGGCCTGTAGACAAAGGTAGTATAATTACCCATTTCGGTTCTTATTCTCATCCCGAAGTATCTTCAGTAAAAATAAATAACAACGGCGTTAATATTTTAACCGATAGAGGAGCACAAGTGCGTGCTATTTTCAAGGGAAAAGTTTCTACGGTAAGTATGATAGAAGGAGCCAATGTAGTCATCATCAGTCATGGATCTTATCTTACGGTATATAGTAATTTAGGAAGCGTATGCGTAAAAGCCGGCGATGAAGTCAACACACGTCAAGTAATAGGCAGCATGAAATCCGATCCGAACGACAGTAAATCCGAATTACATTTCGAAATTCGTAAAGAACGAACTCCCTTGAATCCTGCATTATGGATTACACGTTGATAGACATATTTAAATCCATTCTTCTAAAGCGTCAAAAAGAATCGTTTATCTACCTAAATGCTTAAACGCTTTTATTATAATCTGTAAATCTGTGCTTATTTTATAATCCTGAGCGTAAATTGTATTCACTTGCCGGATTATTTCATCGTTATATGTATTCAATTGAAGGATATCAGTAGAGAATAAAACGCCCTTTCTGATACGAGGTAAAGGATTGTTGTTTTTTTGAATAAGTGGGCTATAGCCTACCCATGTTTTTTGCCCCATCAAAATGGATAAAATATTACGAAAAAACATGGATTTACGTCTTACGAACCAAGTACAAAACGGATAAAGAATAAGTAACAACAAGGCAAAACTCACATCAAGTAAGCGTTTTTTTCGCAAATTTTCTTTACTGCCAATTGAATTAATGTGTAGGGTGTACATATCTCCAAGCACATTAATAGAATTACTACCAATGATATATGTGCTTTCCGATGGAGCAATTTTATATTCTAAAGCAAGGTCTTGCAGGTCGGACATAATATTGATAATCTCTTTCGCAGATAGGTTTGCGTCACAGAAAATCAATTCATTAATTTTATAGATAGTAACAATGTCTTTCAAATGGGATAAATTACCTATAAATTCCTCATTTTTATGCTTCTCATCATAATATTCCTTGTAATAAATAAAACCTACAAATTCTTTTTGCATGGGACTTGTCCCTAACAATACCGATAAACGTTTCACTTCATCATGATCTCCAATTATCAAAACACGTTTCATGCGATATTTTCCTATAGGATAGTTTGGCAGGTGAAATCGAGCAAGCAAGTAGCGAAATGCATAACTTACAACCAATACCCAAAAAGTTCCCAAAACAATAATAGCTCTTGAAAAGCGCAAGTTCTCGCTAAGCAAAGCATAAATTAGAAGAATTATAACTGTTCCGATTATAATCCCTTTGGCAATATTTTCAAGTTTAACCGGTCGTTTATAGCCACCGGCAAAATAAATAGAGAGTATCCAAATGAGCGTATAAATCGGCAAAGCAATAAAGAAAAAAGCATCAGGGAAGCCACTCCCTTTTGGCATTAAAATCATTTGCTCCCAATAAGAAGCGATTAAAAATAATCCTCCGAAAATGAATAAAATATCCAAAAGCGGAATAAAAATTTTCAAGAACACACGCTTCGTGATGGATAAAGACGCACGAAACCATATAGCCAGATTGATTATGGCATCAAAGAGTCTGGCGTTCTTTCGTGAGAAGTGTTTTTTTGCAAATATTTGCATGGCTTTATAAAAGACAATCACATAGTTTATACTACTTTTTTTTGTGCTTTCTCCTTTATAATGAATGATGCGTGTTTTGGGGAAATAATAATTCTTAAAACCATTTTTCATGATGCGGTAAGAGAGATCAATGTCTTCTCCGTACATAAAAAAATCTTCGTCGAGATAACCGATAACATCCAAGACAGATTTGCGTAATAGCATAAAAGCGCCACATAATACTTCTACTTCGTGTATTTGGTCGGGATGCAAATAGGTTAAGTGGTATTTTCCAAAACGATGTGATTTTTTAAATAGCTTGGATAAGCCGAATATCTTATAAAAAGCAACATTGGGAAACGGGAGACTCCGTTTGGATTCCGGTAAATAAGCACCTTCTCCATTGACCATTTTAACACCCAAGCCCCCGGCATCGGTGGTTTGATCCATAAAAGCTATGGTTTTCGTAAACGTATCCGCTTCAACCAAGGTGTCCGGATTAAGCAACAATATATATTCCCCTTTCGCTTGCTGTATGGCCTGATTGTTTGCCTTGGCAAAACCTAAATTTTCACTATTTACAATAAGTTTTATTTCAGGGAATTTCTTTTGTAACATGCGAAGTGAACCGTCTACCGAATGATTATCAACAACAAATACTTCAGCATCTATCCCTTCTATGGCTTTATTGACAGAATGCAAACATTGTTCTAAAAAAAATTCAACATTATAGTTGACGATTATTACACTTAATTTCATTTGTGTAGGTTAAAATTTACTAATGTTTACACCTTGCGTATGGTTAATCTATCTATTGAAAATCTATTATTTCTGTATATTTTACAACATTAACATTATTATAGTAAAACCGTAATATGTCAATATAAGAATAGCCGAGTTTTACCATTTTAATAGCCCCTTCTTGACTAAGTCCTACGCCATGTCCATAACCTTTACCCTGCAAATAGACAGTATCATTCGCCATATTGACTGAAAAAAAAGATGAACGGAGGGAAAAATATTCGCGTATGTTTTTGGTAGGAATTGTGTCTTTATCGATAACCCATTTGGCAATGCGTTCTGTTTGTTTAAAATTAAAAATAATTTCCTGCATTTCGGGGGTATTGTATTTCTCCCCGTAACGGCTCACAAAAAATCTCACCCATTGTTGTTTCGGTATTGCTTTTTCCCATTGATAATTCTTCGCTCCTATGCTAAAAGTATCAACAATAGACCTTAAATAGGGAACCTGCACTTGCCATATATTCTTAGCATCTTCTGTCATCCCTCCACTGTTAGAATGATAAGCCGTAGAGATAAGTTTATTCGTACTATCTACAATTACATCGCTAAACGTTTCAAAAGTTCCTCTTAGAATGTCACTATTTTTACACCTGCCTTTATACGATTGACAATGAACTGCATCACACAAATTATACCCTTCTTTCAAATGACGATTTAAGTTAGCCAAACAATACGTACGAGACGCGGTTGCCTGTATTTTGAAAAATTCAACATCTTCTGAACTTCCAAAGACTTCTGATTGTACAACACCGGCTACATACTTTTCTAAATCAATACGATTTATCAAAAACATTGCATTACGTGCGGTTAATACTAAGTCTTCTTCATACGAACGTTTACGGTCTATTTGAGGGGAGGATAATGAAAATACATTATTATACTTTTTCCCAATAAACTCAATATAATTGTAAGAACCGATAAATTCGATTCCCTTTTCAACACGAATTTGATTATTATGAAAAGTTAGTGTAATAGCTTCATTAGGAGATAAATCTTCAACAAATACTTTGACATTATTGCATAACATCATATAACTTCCGGAAACTATTTTTACATCTACAGATTTTACTTCGTATTCTGATAAAACACGCACTTTTATATCTACTGCTTTTGAAAATATAGGAACAAACAAAAATAAAAAGATAAAAAGAAATGTTTTATTGTATCTCATCAAAGTAAATTTTTTGCAAAAATACATGAAAAATGCATACAATTATTCACAAACAAATAAAAATCTTTGACTAGCACTGTCAACACTATAATTGCATTCAAAAGTGTCGTTACTTATATAATTGGTTTTAACTTAAAAAATTATCAATTATGAATGTAAACGTTTTATTTAATTTGCTAGTTGTTATGTCCCTAAAATATCAACGATTTTTTGAGCTATTCTGTCTGAAGCATCTCCATTTCCTAATTTTTTCTGTAAAAGTAGATATTCATTTAACATGGTTTTTCGACTATCATTATCATAGACGATACGATGTAATTCTCTGGTCAACATATATTTATTCATCTCATTTTGTATTAACTCTGTTACTACTTTTTTATTGGCAATAAGATTTACTAAAGAAATATATTTAATGTTTTTAATCAATTTTTTAGCAATCAGGTATGAAATATAATTGCCTTTGTAACAAACTACTTGTGGAACGTTAAACAAAGCTGTTTCAAGGGTCGCTGTTCCGGAAGATACCATAGCCGCATAGCTATTTGCCAAGAGAGAATACGTCTGATTGTATACAATATGTATCTTATTATCCTTGCAAATATCTTGATACAAATGTTTGTGGTTTTCAATCCCTGCTATAACAAATTGATATTCTAAAATTGTACTTGCTGCTTGTAGCATAATAGGCAACATATTTTTAATTTCTTGAGTTCTACTTCCCGGAAGTATAGCAATAAGAGGTAAAGAGGATAATTTATTTAGAGCTAAAAAATTATTATCTATTTTTTGATTTTGTATTGCATCTAAGAGTGGATGCCCATAATAATGAACATTCATTTCATGCTTAGCATAGAAATCTTTTTCAAAAGGTAAAATAACAAACATCTCATTTACATAATCTTTTATTTGCTTTACCCTGGAATTATGCCATGCCCATACTTGAGGAGAAATATAATAAAAAACACGAAACTTGTGTTCAGATAAAAATTTTGCTATCCGTAGATTAAATCCTGGATAATCGACCAAAATAACAATATCAGGTTGATATAAAAGTATATCTTGTTTACAAAAGCGGATATTTGCCATTATGGTTTTTAGGTTCAAAGCAACTTCAACAAATCCCATAAATGCCAAATCTTTATAGTTTTTTATTACTTCGGCACCTTGTTTTTCCAACAATTCTCCTCCCCAGGCACGTATACGAGCCTCAGAATCATATTTTTGTAAATACCTAGCTAAATTTGAAGCATGTAAATCGCCGGAGGCTTCTCCTGTAATGATATAATATTTCATTTTATGAGTTTAAAAAACTTGTTAGAGGGCTGCTTGCATCAGCGTTTTTAGAAGCCGGAGCAATGCGAGCCTTATATGCCCTTCTTCCTGCCTCAATAGCCAATTTAAAGGCGGTTGCCATTTCAACGGCATCACCTGCAATGGCGATGGCAGTATTTATTAAACAAGCATCAGCTCCCATTTCCATTGCTTCGGCTGCATGTGATGGCACGCCTATCCCCGCATCTATAATAACAGGCACTTTTGACTGTTCAATGATAATTTCCAACATGTCTTTCGTTTTTAATCCTTTGTTAGTTCCTATAGGAGACCCTAAAGGCATAACAGCGGCAGCACCTACTTCTTCCAATAACTTGCATAATACGGGATCTGCTTGTATGTAAGGCAATACAATAAATCCCATCTTAACAAGCGATTCTGTTGCAAGTAATGTTTGAATTGGGTCGGGAAGCAAATAACGTGGGTCAGGATGGATTTCTAATTTAAGCCAATTTGTTTCTAACGCTTCTCTTGCTAATTGTGCTGCAAAGATAGCTTCTTCCGCGTTACGTGCACCGGATGTATTGGGCAAAAAGGTAATGTGTTCATGAAAAATATGCTTAAGCATATCATCTTCTTTGTTGTTTATATCCACACGTTTCAATGCTGCGGTAACCATTTCGGTGCCCGATGCCAATATTGCTTTTTCCATTATCTCTTTGGAACTAAATTTACCGGTTCCTAAAAATAAACGAGAGTGAAATTCTTTATGTGCGAGAATAAGCGTATCCATATATGTTTATTGCTTTATAATCTGAATTTTATTAAAATACATCCGTGTTTGCAAAAGTACTCATTTTTTTTATTCACATAATGAAAAACCCAATTTTTGATTGTTACGAAGAAAATTTCATACTATAGAAATTGTATTTCTTAAGATTGTATAATAATTATTGAAATTTTTTAAATATTTTTAATTTTTTTAGAAATAAATTATTATTTTTCACGTTTTTAAAATAAAATTAATCTTTAAAAACCATGAGTCATGAAAGCAAAAAAAACTAAAAAAGCAGATTTAGAATGGAAAAAACCTGTTTTTTTCCAGTTAGGTGTCTTCATTGCATTAGGTTTAATGCTGATAATGTTTGAGATAACCGGTTCAAAAGAAAAAGAAATTCACACGTTTAATTTTCAGGGAGAACTGATTGATGATGATATAATCCTTCCAACAGAGCTCATTGAAAAGAAAGTTTTACCTCCACAACCGGCTTTAACAAAGATAGAAATATTAAAAGATGGAGAGAAAGCCTTGGAAACCGATAATTCATTTTTTGATACAGAAATTAAAGAAGGTGAAAGTATCGAACCTTATGTTCCGATCGAACCACTTCCTGAACCGGAAGTTGAAGATATTCCTTTTAGAGTGGTTGAGGTAAATCCTGAATTTCCCGGAGGAGATGACGCCTTAATGAGTTACCTGAAAAAAAACATTGTTTATCCGAAAACTGCCATTGATGCAGGTATACAAGGAACTGTAATGGTTCAATTTGTAGTTGAACGTGATGGCAGCATAACTAATGTAGACATTTATAGAGGTAAAGGACAAATCCTAAATGTAGAAGCTATACGCGTTGTAAAATCAATGCCTAAATGGAATCCGGGACAACAAAGAGGGAAGAATGTTAGAGTTATATTTATAATACCTATTGACTTTCAATTGCAATAATTATATGCACGTATTGATTAATTGCACAAATTCTTTCGCCTCATTCAAAGGTCGTTTCGTATGAAGAATGGCTGACGATAAAGCTATCCCTGATACTCCAGTTTGTAATATAGTAGTTACATCTTCTTTTTGTACCCCTCCAATAACATAAACAGGTAAATCTATAAGATGATATTTGCATTCATGTACAATTTCTTTAACTCCCTCTAGTCCTAAAATAGGAGCTAGTTTATGTTTCGTTTGCGTAAATCGAAAAGGGCCTAAACCTATATAATCAACACCCTCTTGATATAAAACCTGTAGTTGAGAAAAAGTGTTTGCAGTACCTCCAATGATTAATTTCATTCCGGCTAATCGTCGAGCATCTTTAACAGGCATATCATTCTGTCCAAGATGAACTCCATCAGCTTCTAATTCAATAGCCAATTCCACATAATCATCAATAATAAACAATGCATCGTACTTTTGACATAAAATTTTTATATGCTTTGCCTCTTTTCTTATTTTATCTTCACCAGCGTCTTTCATACGTAATTGTATCCAACGAATTCCACCTTCTAAGGCTATTTTAGCGGATTCATAATAATCATAGCTTTCCGTACAATGAGTTATAAATTGCAATTTATAATCTTTTATGTACTTCCTTTTCATATCTATTGATTTTTTAAACCTTGTTGTAACAATTTAAAATTTAATAAAAGTTTATGCGTGTCCTTTGATAAAGCATAGTTTTCCCATAAAAATCCCAATACGCCTATTCCTCCAAATTTCCATTGTTTAACTTGAGTAAAATTTGTAGTATCTATCCCACCCAAGGCAATAACTTTATCGTCAATAATCTTTTTTTCACTTGCTTCTTTCAAATCTTTAGAGTAAAAAGCACCTTGATAATTTTGTTTTGAAATACTTTTAAAAATAGGACTTAAAAACAAATAGTCATAAAATGCTTTATGTTCAATTATCTCTTTAAAACTATGACAAGAAAAAGTTCTATGTTTTGGGATTATAGAAAAATTTGCTTTGGCTTTGCTATTAAGATGCACTCCTTTAATTTTAAATTCATTAATCAATTCAAAGTGATTATGAATAATAATATATTTATGAAAAGCGGGATTTATTTTTTCTATAAACATACGATAATCATTGATATTTGCATTCGGTTTTCGAAGATGAAAATATTCCAAGCCGTTTTCAAATAGGATATACATAGCTTCATTTTCATTTTCAATCCAAGAAGGATGAGAAATCACTATAAGTTTCATCGATATATTTCTGTTTTTTTTAATTTGAATCACACAACTTCCATAAAGGAAAGGTTGGTTTCTACTTTTTTTTGTTTTATTTCAGTATTGAAAATTCAGTTCTTATGTTTATTTCTTAATGCCAAACATTAAATCAAGCACAACAATGTTTTTTACAGATTTTTATTCTTTAGAATTTAATTTTTAATTTTTTACAAAATTACAATAAATAAAGGAACAATAATAATAAATATTATAATTCTACTTATTAATTATGTAACCATTTAAAAGAAAATAAATTATTTTAAATAATTTGTATAATTTTTGTGGAAAAAATATTTATTTAAATATTAGGTTTATATTATAATAAATAGTATTTTTGCATATCATTATTAATGGTTTTTAAAACGAATTAAAATATTGAAAAAATGGAACTTAAAAAATCAAAAAAAGCAGATTTAGAATTGAAAAAACCCATATTTTTTCAAATAGGAATATTTGTAGCTTTGGTATTGGTATTAGCCATGTTTGAATTATTCGGATCGAAAGAAAAAGAAGTTATTAGCTTTGATTATGGAGCTGCTATAGAAACAGAAGATATTATTTTACAAACCGAACAACAGAAAGAAGTTGCTCCCCCTCCACCAGCACCGATGACAACTACCGTAATAGATATTATCGATGACAATATCAAAATTGAAACGAATTTTGAAGTTGATGCTGAATCGGATCAATCTATGGTTACCCAAGAATATGAATATGTTGAATATGTTGATGAAGCACCTGTAGAAGAAGAAGAAATTTTTGTTATTGTTGAAGATAACCCCGAATTTCCGGGAGGAGAAGAAGCTCGCATTAAATTCCTCCAAGACAATATCGTTTATCCCAGCGTTGCAAAAAGCGCGAATATTGAAGGAAGAGTTATCGTAGGTTTCGTAGTAGAACCTGACGGTCGTATTACCAATGTAAAAATATTAAGAGGTAGAGTTCAGAGTTTAGATGAAGAAGCTGTTCGTGTTACCAAAATGATGCCTAAATGGAAACCGGGAAAACAAAGAGGAAAAGCTGTAAGAGCACAATATCAGATGCCTATTGTTTTTGTGTTACAATAATTACCTACAAATATATGGAAGTTGTAAAACTTCTTCTCAACCCTAAAATGTAATAAAACAATGGATAAATATTATAATTTCATAAATGAACATTTTGGTGAAATCGTTTTACCAAAAGAACCATCCTCACTTTATGACTCTATTCGCTACATATTAGAGCAAAAAGGGAAATGGATTCGTCCACAAATGTGTTTGTTATCTTGTGAATTATTCGATGGATATATAAAAAATGCCATCTATCCCGCCATTGCTTTCGAATTGTTACACACCTTTACCCTTGTTCATGACGACATCATGGATGAATCGGAATTAAGACGAGGGAATCTAACCATTTATAAAAAATGGGGTAGCAGCACTGCAATACTAGCAGGTGATATTTTATTTGCCTTAGCATATCAATATCTTTTACAATATAAATCCATAGGAATAAATAAAATTATTGGGTTGTTTACTTCAAGTATTATTACTATTTGTGAAGGACAACAAATGGACATGGATTTTGAAAAAGAATTGAAAATTAAATCGGATATGTATTTGAAAATGATACGTTTTAAAACAGCTACATTGCTTGCGGCTTGCTTAAAGACTGGTGCTATTACAGCAAATGCAAAACCCGAACATCAAGAATATATTTATGAATTTGGCATCAATATAGGAATGGCTTTCCAAATTCAAGATGATCTTTTTGACGTATATGGACAAACTGAGACTGTTGGAAAAGTTAATGGGCAAGACATTGCAAGTAATAAGAAAACATTTTTATCAGTTACCGCTTTAGAAATAGTTAAAGGAGATGATTTAAAAACATTGAAGAAATATTTTTCTAAAACCACTTATGATTTTAATGAAAAATTCAATGCTATTAAAGCTTTATACGACAAATATAATATTCGCCAGTTAGCTGAAAGTCAGATTGAAAGATATTATCAGCAAGCTTATAAAAACTTGGATGCCATCAATTTACCCGAAGAAAAAACTTCTTCTTTGATTGATTTCGTTAAACAATTAATGTACAGAAGCTATTAATCCAATGCATGAAAGATAGTTCAAGATATCAATATCGTAAATGGATTATTCTTTCCTTTGTTTTTTTTGTTATTATTGTTTATTTTATCCGTCTTTTATTTTTACAAGTATTTGATGACCAATGGGAAATAAGAGCAAAAGGCAATGCGTTACGTTATGTTTGCGATTATCCTCCCAGAGGATTGATTTATGATAGAAATGGAGAATTATTAGTTACTAATGCCATCTCCTATGATTTAATGGTTGTACCCCGTAAAGTAAAACTTTCCGACACTTTAATGAATGAATTGTGTAAAATATTGGATATTTCTCCTGAAGAATTCATTCGACGTTTTAAAAAGGCAAAAACCTATTCTCCTTTTGTAGCATCTATTTTTGATAGACAAATATCTGATGAAACACATGGGTATATTGAAGAACGATTACATCGTCTTCAGGGGTTTTATGTACAGCCTCGAACATTACGAAAATACATGACTACTTCATCAGCACATTCATTAGGATACATAGGTGAAGTAAATTACAATGAAATGGAAAAAGACGCATATTATACAATGGGGGATTATATTGGGAAAATAGGCATAGAAAAATCATACGAAAAAGAATTGAGAGGGGTAAAAGGTTGTCAGATACTATTGGTAGATAACTTAAACCGAGAGAAAGGGTCCTTTCAAAACGGACTTTATGATACAGCTGCAATAGCAGGGAAAAGCTTGTGGTCATCACTAGATAAAAATTTACAAGAATATGGGGAAAAATTAATGCAAGGCAAACGTGGAAGTATTGTTGCTATCGAACCTTCTACAGGTGAGATATTGTGTTTGGTTACATCTCCCAGTTATAACCCTGATTTGTTGGTTGGACGTGAACGTAGTAAAAATTATGAAAAATTGCATAAAGATTCTATAAATAAACCTTTATTTAATAGAGCCTTGATGGCACAATATCCTCCCGGATCTACTTTTAAACTTGTGAATGCATTAATTGGACAAGAAGAAGAAGTGATTAATAGAAATACAACATATAGTTGTCATATGGGTTTTGCCTATGGAAATAGAGTATTAGGCTGTCATGCTCATGCCTCACCGGTAGATTTGGTATTCTCCATACAAACTTCTTGCAATGCATATTACTGCAGAGTGCTTAAAGCGATATTAGAAAATAGAAGCAAATACAAAAATACAAAAGAAGCCTATGATGCATGGTATAAAAAAGTTACAAACTTAGGATTTGGACATAAATTTAACTCCGATCTACCCTATGAGTTAAAAGGCTTTATCCCTGAATCCAGCTATTACGATCGCTATTATGGCATTAATAGATGGAAAGCAACAACAATTATATCAATTGCCATCGGACAAGGTGAAGTTGCAGTAACACCTGTTCAACTTGCTAATTTAGTTGCTATTATTGCTAATAAAGGGTATTATTATTCCCCTCATCTTGTAAAAGCTATAGGACATGTTGACTCTTTAAATAGACTTTTTAACACGAAACATTATGTAGGTATTCAAGAAATTTATTTTTTACCTGTAATCGAAGGCATGGAAAAAGCAGCAACGGCAGGTACTGTTCGCAGTGCTGCTGTTCCGGGAATACGTATTGCCGGTAAAACAGGAACCGCTCAGAATCCTCACGGAAAAGACCATTCTATTTTAGTATGTTATGCTCCTGTTGATAATCCAAAAATTGCCATTTCCGTAATTGTTGAAAATGCAGGGTTCGGAGCTACTTGGGCAGGTCCTATTGCCGGACTAATGATAGAAAAATACTTAAAAGATAGTGTAACTCGAATTGAGCTCGAAAAGCGTATTATGGATGCCGTTATATATTAATATAGCATGAAGAAAACAAAAAGTAATATCGATTTGACTCTTATTCTTCTTTTTTTTGCCTTGATAGGTATCGGATGGATTAATATTTATTCTACTACAGCTGATAGTAATGGAATCTTTAGCTTCAATACCAATTACGGTAGACAATTGATTTGGATAGGTAGCGCCATATTATTATTAATTTTTACTATGGTTATTAATTATCGTTTTTATCCTGCTTTTTCAACTCCAATCTACATATTGTTTATCATTATGTTAGTATTAGTTGTTTTTATTGGAGAAACTACAAAAGGAGCAACATCCTGGTTCGGCATCGGCAACATAGGTATACAACCGGCTGAATTTGCAAAATATGCAACTTGTCTTTTGCTGGCACGTTATATTGCTGATAATGATTGCGATTTAACAAAAAATAAACATTTATTAATTGTAATTTTAATGATATTACTTCCCATGTCATTAATTTTACTTCAAAATGACACCGGCTCTGCTTTACCTTTTCTATTCTTAATCTTTGCTTTATATAGAGAAGGATTAAAATCCTGGATATTAATCAGTGGTTTTTCTGCTATAATTTTGTTTATTTTGTTAGTTTTCCTTAAAGAATGGGCTGTCATAATAATACTTTCGGTAATATTAGCCTTTTTTCTATGGACTTTGCGTAAACAAAAACGCATGTATGTAGGCATATTTCTGATATATGCCGCCGCCATAGTTTATGTTTTTTCTATAGGTACGGTTTATAACCGTGTATTAAAAGATTATCAACGAGCACGTATTGAAGTACTTTTCGGGAAAATAGATGATCCAAAAGGCATAGACTACAACGTTATACAATCAAAAATAGCCATAGGATCGGGTGGATTTACAGGAAAAGGTTTTAGAAATGGAACTCAAACAACTCTAAATTTTGTGCCTGAACAAAGTACTGATTTTATTTTTTGTACCATTGGCGAAGAATGGGGATTTCTAGGATCTATTTTCGTTATCTTATTGTATGCCTTATTGATAATACGTATTTTTATGCGATCTGAACAACAACGAGAACCGTTTGTACGGATTTACGGTTATTGTATCGCATGCATTTTCTTTGCCCATTTTGCCATCAACATCGGTATGACAATTGGTTTAATGCCTGTTATAGGAATTCCACTCCCTTTTATCAGCTATGGAGGTTCATCCTTATTAGCATATACTTTAATGCTTTTTACATTTATCAATCTTGATGCAAAAACCAACCACTGGGCTTAATCTTTGTGTTGCTAGTATGGGGAATTTATTTTTTTTCTTTGATTATGAATTTACATTTATACCATTTATACTATCAATTTAAAAATTATTTTATCAGGCTATGTTTTGGAAGCTATTTTTTTGTACTTTTGCAGCGGAGAGATGGCAGAGTGGTCGATTGCGGCGGTCTTGAAAACCGTTGACCTTCACGGGTCCGGGGGTTCGAATCCCTCTCTCTCCGCTGAAGCATGGTTTTAAGTTATAAACACCTTTAAAAAGGTGTTTTTTTATTCCCACTTTTTAGTATCTTTGCGAGCGTATTTTAAAATATAAATCAATGTGTAGACAAAATATCAACTTATTGATAGTTTTCATAATGTATTCTTTCTTCTCTTTTGCTCAATCAGGACTTAGCAGTTATAAAATTCCGCAATGGTTAGTAAAAGCCGATACAAATTTACAATGGATGCAGCAAAAAAAGCAAGAAGACATCGAAATTAAACAAAATATTATTAAAAAAATTAAATCTAAATCACCAAATCTAAAAGGAGTTCTTAAATATCATAATTTGCCTCCCGATTCATTGGTTAAAATGTCTTTTATGATAGATATTAATCATGACAGTATTGATGATTTTATTTTTTATGATTATTTGCCTTTTTGTAATGAACAAGCATTTGTAATTATTGCCGTTTCAAAAAACAATTCTTATGAAATTATATTAGAAAAAGAATGTGAATTCTTAAGTTGGTATTCTAGAGATGATAGCTTATCATTTCAAATTTATGTGCAAGGTTGTTGCGAAGACTATCACGGATACATGTATAGCATTTTATCTATAAAAGGGGTAGAAGAATCACTCTATCTGCAACTTATGCAAATTAAAAACAGACAACTTTTTACATCTACTAATCCCGAAATAATTTGGAAGTCTTCAACTCATATACCGATGCAACATGAAACGATAGCAAAAGCAGAAATTACAAAAGATTCCGTATATCTCAAACACAATCCTGAAGAAATAAGAGGAGTTATGGTTTTTTTTATGGAAAATTCTCCACAGTGGTTTTTGTATGCCGGTGATAATGCTGAGATTTTAGAAGAAATAATAATTAATCAGATAAAATGGTATTATTTAAAAATACGTGTTAATAAGCGAAATATGCCTCTTGATTTTCCTCAAGGTAGTTTTGTTTACGGATGGATACAGGCAAATAATGTATTGCTTAAATAAACCTACTGTAAATTTGTATTTTTTATGTATAAATATTCGGTTTATGACTAATTCCACACATCCTCAAATTCAAATTAAAGAAGTAATCAACGATAAAGATTTACGATTGTTTATTCGCTTTCCAAAGCATTTATACAAACATTGCCCTTATTATGTCCCCTCTTTAGAATCAGAAGATTGGAAGACTTTAAAACATCATCCCGCCAAAGCCTTTTGCGAAATTCGTATGTGGCTTGCTTTTCAAGACACGAAAGTTGTAGGTCGAATTGCAGGCATTATCAATCACAAATGCAATGCATTAAAACATCAGCAACGCATACGTTTCGCATGGTTCGATACAATCAATGATACAGAAGTAGCAGGTACTTTGTTTAATGTTGTTGAAAATTGGGGCAGAGAACAAAAATTGCTGGAGATAAGCGGTCCGTCACGTTTTTCAAATATGGAAAAACAAGGAATGATGATATATGGATTCAATCAAATGCCTCCTATATCTGCAGAATATAATTTTGCCTATTATCCGCAAATCCTTGAAATTCTTGGATATCAAAAAGAAGTTGATTATATTCAATATAAAGTTGCTATGGGTCCTATACCTGAAAAAATTACAAGACTATATGAATATATATCAAATAAATATAATGTTAAAATTAAAGAATTTAAGCATAAAAAAGATATGATTCCCTACGGAAAAAAAATGTTTTTAGCCTTGAATCAAAGTTATTCCGATATTTATAATTTTATACCTCTAAGCGATGAAGAAATTGATTTTATGATTAAAAATAATTTTAACTTTATAGATAAAGACTTAATTAACATATTGGTAGATGAGAACAATGAAATGGTAGGTTTTAGTTTATGTATGCCTTCGTTGAGCAAAGCTTTTCGTAAAGCCAAAGGGAAAATATTTCCTTTCGGTTGGTATTATATATGGAAAGCTATCCGAAAAAATGACGAAGTAGATATGTATTTTACAGGCGTATTACCTCAACATTCAAAAAAAGGATTTCATTTACTTTATCATTATAAACTTCATACTACTTTTAATGAAAAAGGTTATTTTTTTG
Source organism: Bacteroidales bacterium (assembly GCA_017994425.1). Lineage (GTDB taxonomy): Bacteria > Bacteroidota > Bacteroidia > Bacteroidales > WCHB1-69 > UBA5266. The sequence continues at coordinate 16,764 of JAGOKS010000011.1, forward strand.
CTAATGCAACCCAACAATTGGAATACAATGCTGCTCACCATATTTGGAAAGAATATGATTCTGAAATAGTTTTTAAGCGTCGATGCTATGTAAAAAAATTATAATCCATTTAAGAGACCAAATAAGGGCTTTAGATACTGTTTCATTTCTTAATTTACTGACACTTTCTTCCACGAAAAAACAGTTGAATTAATCCACTAATCAACATTTTTTCGGTATTATTTATTAAAAAAATCTTGTTGAAAAAAACTTCTGATTTTTATCTTTTCCGTTAGTATGAAATATAACTTTGTAGGATAAATTATATACAATAATATAAAATTAATAAAAATGCGAGTAATGGATAGAAATAAAATCAAGTATTTGTTCATCTATACTTTATTGATTTGTTTTAGTACGACTTATGCTCAAAAGAACCAAGTATACAGTTTCCCCGACAGAGAGTTTCAGTCTGCACAAGAGTTATATCGCTTAGAGCAATACGGCGCAGCAAAAAAGAAATTCACAATCGTTTATGAAGCTATTCCCGAAAAATATGATATACGAAAAGAGAAATCCTTGTATTATATGGGCATATGTGCCGCACTTTTGTATCATGAGGATGCTGAAAAACTAATCGTCTCTTTTATTGAATTGTATCCTGAAAATTCACAGCTTAATCCTTTGTGGTTTTATCTGGGCAACTATTATTTCGCCAAAAATTCTTATCATAAAGCCATCAATGCTTACGAAAATATAGAAGAACGATTAATTAATAGTGAGAATATAGCTGAATATGAATTTAAAAAAGGCTATGCTTATTTCGTTACAGAAAAATACAATGAAGCCAAACCGCTTTTAGCTAAAGCCAAAGATAAAGAAAGCCAATATCAATTGAAAGCTTTGTTCTATTATTCGCATATTTTATACCTTGAGAAAAATTATAATTCAGCTTTGATTGGATTTCAAAAACTTAGAAATGAAGATAATTACAGCAGCATTGTTCCCTTTTATATTACACACATCTATTTTGCCCTTGGACAGTATGAAGATATCATACAACAAGCTCCAGAATTATTGGCTAAAAGCAGTCAAAAACGGTTAAGTGAAATGAATCGCATCATTGCCCAATCACATTTTCAAGTAAAACAATACAAAGAGGCCATTCCTTATTTTGAAACTTATCTTGAAAAAACAGAAATACTGACTTGTGAAGATTTTTATGAAGTAGGAATTTGTTATTATAAAGAAAAACAATATGATAAAGCCATTAATCATCTGACAAAATCTTTTTGTAAAGATAATGATAGTGTTAATCAATATATTTATTTCACACTTGCCGATTGTTATTTGAAAACAGGTCAAAAGGAATTTGCCTCTACTGCTTTTTTATCGGCTTATGAATTAAAAAAGAATCCCATACTTACAGAAGATGCTTTGTTTGCTTACGCTAAACTTCAATATGAACTTACTACGAATCCTTTTGTTCCATCTATCACCGCATTTGAAAAGTTTTTAAATGAGTATCCTAAATCAAGTCTTAAAAATGAAGCAGAACAACTATTAACAAATATCTACCTGACAACCAAAAACTACAAAGCTGCCATTGCCTCTTTGGAAAAAATACAACATAAAAGTGTGTCTCTTTTAAAAGCATACCAAAGAGTATTGTTTTATAGGGGTGTAGAATTATATAACGATAGAAAATTAAACGAAGCCGACTCCTATTTCGAACTTGCTATTGAAAACAATTATAACCAGGTTATTTATGCACAAAGTCTGTTCTGGAAAGGAGAAATAGCTTATCAACAAAACAATTATGATCAAGCAATCAATAATTACAATCTTTTCTTTGCATCAAACCATGCCACACAAACGGAAGAGTATCCCATGGGATATTATAATTTAGGATATGCACAATTCAAAAACAAACAATATAGCCTAGCAATTAAAAACTTCTTGTCTTTCGAAATACAAGACCACAGCTCTTACGATCAAAAAATCATCGTTGATGCATATAATCGTATTGGAGATTGTTATTATATGGCTTCAGATTTACAAAAGGCAATAATATATTATGATAAAGTAATAGAAGCCAATGTATATGATGTTGATTATGCACTTTACCAAAAAGCTCAATCTCAAGGAGGCATGCAACTATTCGACTCAAAAATCAGAACATTAGAAAATCTGGTAGAAAGCTATCCAAAATCAAATTACACTTCAGATGCTCGTGTAGAGATTGCAAATACATATATCACTGTAGGCAACAACAAGAAAGCAGAAGAAATCTATCTAGATTTCATAGAAAATAATCCTAATAGTCCATCACTAAAAACCTCAATGTTAAAACTTGGTATGATATATTTCAATACCGAACAAGACGACAAAGCATTGGATATTTTTAAAGGAATAGTGAAAGAATACCCTCAATCTGAAGAAGCAGGCACTGCACTGAAAAACATAGAAACAATTTATTCATCTTCCGGAAATATAGAAGAGTTTTTTGTTTATGTTAAAAATGTATCTTTTGCAAATATTACTATAGAACATCAAGATACGATTATGTACAATGCCGCAAGCGAGAAATATTTCAACAAACAATTTGAAGAAGCAGAAAAAGGCTTCAATGCTTACGTACAACGTTTCCCTAAAGGCGTATACGCAACTCATGCACATTTTTATCTTGCCGAAATTGCTATGCGTAAATCAAACGATGATATAGCTTTAACCAATTATGAATTTGTTATTCAAAATCCATTGGACCAATTTGAAATTATTGCTATACAAAATGCTGCTGATTTATATTATAAAAAAGCTAACTATCTACAATCGCTATCCTATTATACGCTTTTACATAAAAAAACAACTATCCCTTCACAAAAAACAGATGCATTATTGGGCATGACACGCTCCTCTTATTTCAAAGAAGATTACACCAATGCTATTGCAATGGCAGATCTCTTATTAAAAGAAAATAAATTAAATCCTGATGTCATCAATGAAGCCCACATAATCATTGCTCGTTCGGCAATGGTGTTAAATGATTTGAAAAAAGCAAATCAGGAATATGAATATCTCTCGAAAGTTTCTAAATCGGAATTTGTTTCCGAAGCCTTATATAATTTGGCTTATATCACTTATTTGCAAGATAACTTAGATGCAGCGGAGAAAAAAATCTTTGAAATACTTACCAATATCTCACATGATTATTGGTTGGCAAAAAGTTACATTTTATTGGGAGATATCTATTTATCAAAAGGAAATACTTTCCAAGCAAAACATACCTATTCAAGCATTATAGAAAACTATGATGGAGATGACCTCAAACAAATTGCGCTTGACAAATACAATGCGATTGTAGCACAAGAAGAGGAAATAGAAAAACAGAAACAGGAAAAAAAGAAAAAACAAGAAGAACAAAATATTTTAGGACCCACTGAATAAAAAAAAATATTATGATATTAATCACTAGGCATATGAAGACATATAAAATAATTATACTTATTTCAGTTTTACTTTTTCATACGACATTTATGTATGGACAATCCCAATATGACATAGAAGTAAGATCAGCTTTTAATCCATCTATTAAAGATGCCCAGACAAAAATAAGCCTACCGGCAAAAATAACAGACACAAGCAATATTCAACAAGAGATTAAATACGATATTGAAGACATGGTGTTAACGCATGAGTTTGTGCCGGAACCCATTAATGCACCAAAGGTTGGAAAAGACCAAATTGTCCGTTTGTATCGCAATTATATTAAAGTAGGCTTTGGCTATCCTGAACCATATCTCGAATTTAGTCATAGTAATTTACGCTCTAAAAAATTTGCCTATGGCGTAAATGTAAAACATCATTCATTTTTCGGAAAAATAAAAAGTTATGGTCCGGCATCCTATTCTCATTCCGAGTTAAACGGTTACGGTCAATGGTTTTTAAAAAATTTCATTTTAGAAGGAGAGGTAGGGTATAATCACGATTTTGTGCATTGCTATGGGTATAATACCGATTCATTAAAAAAATTATATTCTATCAAAGATATGCATTTACCAAAAGCAAAAACAACTGTTCGTCAATATCACAATGCTTATGCCGGTATCAACGCTATAAGTAATTACGGAAAACGATCATCGTCTCTTTCACAACTATATTCACTTGATTATAATTTCCTTTATGATAATTTCAAGTCATATGAACATCAACTTGCATTTGCTTCAAGTTTATTAAAGCCTATTGAAATTCCACGTTTGGATTTTGCAAAAATAGGTGGGGATATCGGTGTCAACTATTTTCATAACAACTGGGTAAATAAAGCATTAAAAGAAGATAATTGGTTGTTTGATATAAATCCGAAATTGGAAATGGTTTACGGAAATTATGCTTTTCATATAGGATTTAAAGTTGCTGTAGGCTTACGTGATAGTTCCGTTTTCGGAATTTATCCCGATATAGAAGCCTTGATGAATGTTGTACCAAATATTTTAACTTTCTATGTAGGAGTAGGTGGAGACATGAGCCATTATTCTTATCTTGAGTCAATGCAAATGAATCCCTATTTATCGGATTATCTTAACCTAGGCTTTATAAATGAATTATTACAGATTTATGCAGGAACCAAAACAAATCTTTCACGTTCTTTAACTTTTGGTGCTCGTGCCTCCTTAGGTCTAGTTAATAATATGCCTTTCTTCTTTAACGATACTGCTGCAAGTGTTATGCTCAAGGATACATCGGTTAATTTATTCAATACTTTTGTCATTGTCAATTCTCAATCAGTACATACCAATGCCCATGTTGACTTAACCTATCGTTACAAAGAGATAGTTGAAGTTGTATTGAACTTTGATTACAATCTCTATACTGCCGATTCTATAATTAAGAAAGCGTGGTATAAACCTATGTTTACTACTTCTTTGGATGCTTTTTATAATCTAAAAGATAAATTCATATTCAATTTTGGTTTTTATATTCATACCGGAGCTTATCGTCCTTCCGTAACACCAAGCGGTGCCATAAGAGCTTTGCCTTTAAAAGCCATATTTGATTTTAATCTAGGTTGTGAATACCGTTGGAACAAACGTTTATCTTTCTTTTTAGATGTAAACAATTTTGCTGCACAGCGGAATTTTTATTATTATGAATATCCCTCCGAACGTATTAATTTCCTTGTGGGAGCTAAATATATTTTTGGAGGAGAAAAAATAGGGAAAAAATAAAAAAAATTAGAATGATTGCATATATTACGGGAGCTACCAGCGGTATAGGAAAAGCCGTTGCTTTGAAATTGGCCCAAAAAGGCTATGATATCATCATCACAGGACGCAGAGAAGCGATGTTACACGAATTGGCGAATGAGATAAAAACTTCATTTGCTCGTAATGTATTACCATTAGTGTATGATGTGAGAAATCGTAAACAAACAATAGATATTAATGCTTCTTTACCGGAGAAATGGCAACAAATTGATGTGTTGGTAAATAATGCAGGATTAGCCGTAGGATTAAATCCCATACACGAAGGAGACATGGATGATTGGGAACGCATGATTGATACTAATCTCAAAGGTTTATTGTATGTTACACGTAGCATAGCCCCATTGATGGTTCAACGGGGAAAAGGTCATATTTTCAATATTGGGTCCATTGCTGGCAAAGAAGTATATGCCAATGGAAACGTGTATTGTGCTACTAAATTTGCCGTTGATGCCTTAAACAAAGCCATGCGTATTGACATGCTTCAAGCAGGAATTAAAGTTACCCAAATAGCTCCCGGTGCTGCTGAAACGGAATTCTCCCTCATACGCTTTAAAGGAGATAAAGCTGCGGCAGACAAGGTGTACAAAGGCTACGTGCCACTTTGCGGTGAAGATATTGCCGAAGTACTTGCATTTGTTCTTTCACTTCCCGATCATGTTTGCTTAAACGATATTGTTATAACTCCAAAAGCACAAGCAAGTGCCACTTGTTTTTACAAAAAATAATGCTGAATGCCATATATATAATATTTTGTTAGTTGTAGTAAAATCGTTAATATCTGGACTGTAAAACAGATGATTACACGAAAGGTGCGATTAATACAAAATATTAATTTTTGCAAACTATGTCCTTACATTCCACTCCTAATTTTTGTAATTGTTCCCAAAATTCGGGATAAGATTTTCTAACGCAATCCGGATTTTCTATATATACTTCTGGAAAAATACCGGCAAGCAATGCAAAACTCATAGCCAAACGATGGTCATTATATGTATGAAAACAAAGGGGAAAATTATTTTCCCTATTCAGAGGTAAGATTTCCAAAGCCGTATCATTATAATTGATAGTCGCAATTTGTCCCAGTTCCTTAATCAAGGCATCTATTCGGTTACTTTCTTTATAGGCCAAATTAGCAATTCCTTTGATACTTGCCTTAATTTGTAATCCACAACAAAGCACAGCAAGAGTAGGAACCAAGTCGGGACATGAACGTGCATTAAAATCCAAATAAGAAGGTTTGTTATCGTTAATTTTATGTATGATTGCTCCTTCTTTTTGATAATTTAAACAAACTCCAAATTGTGACACAATAGTTTCTATAATACTGTCAGCTTGGAGTTCGCTTTCTTTCAGTCCTTTGATAAAAACACTTCCTTTTTTATGCAAAGCAAGCCAAGCGCACCAATAGGCTGCCGCCGACCAGTCAGCTTCAACTGTTACAGAAAAGTTTCTTGTTATAGGAGGTGTATACGTATAATATAGGCTGTTATTTTGTATGTTAATATCCATACCTAAGCTTTGCATCATAGAGATAGTCATGAATAGATAAGGTAAAGAGGAAGTGTTTTCTGAAATTTGAAGATTTACATTTTGTTTCATTAAAGGTAAAACCATCAAAAGAGCACTTACTATCTGGCTGCTGCGTTGTGAATCTACTGTCAACAAACCTTCTATATGTAAAGATTTTGTTGTATTAATTATTAGAGGAGGAAACGCATCTTTTTCGATATAAATAATATGTGCTCCACAAGCAGACAGAACGTCCACCAATTCTTTTATGGGTCTATTTTTCATTGCATCACTACCGTTAAGTAGCCATTCCCCTTTTTTGAAACAAAGATAAGCACAAAGAAAACGATAGGCTGTTCCACAATTACGAGCATCAAGAGTTTTTATTGTATTTGAAGGATATGAATTCGCTTTTATTTCAGACAATAAACTTTTGAGTAATTGAGTGTCTTCAGCAGTTGAAAGTTGGCATATCTCTAGATTAGGAGCAAAAGTCTCTTTAAGAAGCAACAACCGGTTACTGATACTTTTAGAAGTAGGAACATCCAACTGAACTGAAAGGGGTAAAGTAATATGTTTCAAGGAGAAATAATAACCAGACATGCCTATTCGTTTAAAGTTTCAATATATGCAAAAACAAATAATAAAGTATTGAAAACTGCAAAAAATACCAGTCCGGATTGACGTTCAAGCATGGCTTCGGTCAGAAAGTTAATACCCACAATCAGGGTAAAAACAAAATAGAGAAAATACTTTTTTTTGTATGCAATAACAATGCTGTATACTTGCCCGACAATAAATAGCAAGCATCCAAAAATTCCAAGTGTAACCAATAATTGCAAATACTGATTGTGGCAATTGTATTCTCTAACATAATAATCAAGCTCAAGTTTTTGAAGATACTTTTCTTTCAAAGCATCTTTCACATCACCGCTGCCTGTTCCACAAGGCAAATTTTCTTTGGCTACTTGTGCAGCATAGCGCCATATAGTATAGCGACCGTCATTCCGAATATCTTCAACTCCTTTTATACTTTCTATTTTTTTTGTAAAACGGTTAAAATTATCGGGGAGATACGTATACATGCCTCCTCCAATCAAAAGAATAAAAAATATATATAAAAGATTGGTTTTTTTAATCTGCTTACTGAAGATAATATAAATTATCAACAATATAAAAAGCACAAACAATACCAAAAATGCAGTTTTTGAACTTAATAAAAATACTTCAGCAATTAATACAGGTATACAAAGAAAATACAAAACTTTTTCAATTATTGTTGTTTTTTTGTTCAGCAAAAAATAAATTATAGCTGCCAAAGCAAAAGTATAAAACATGGAAGCATAGGAAGGATGATGTAAAAAAGAGGCTAATAAATAAAAAAAATGTGCATAATTATAATATTCCGTAAAATTAATGTAAGAATGATACACATTGTATGCAATCGCAAGAAAACAACCGACAAAATAAAAGTTGAAAAGTGTTTTTATTCGAACAAAAGTCCATTTTTTTAGGTCGTAAGAAAATACAATTAGAGGCAGAGCTAGCAGAGGTAATTTCAAAACAATATCATTTTTCCCAAAGGACATATTTTCAGAATAGACTAAACCGATTGTGTAAAAAACAAACAAACCGATATAAAGGAAAAGTGGGAGTGTAAAGTTGTTTTGTTGAATTATTTTCCACTTAAAAATAAAATTACATTGCTCTTTACGTAACCGACATATAAGTAGGCAAAATGAGTCCGTCAGCACTTCTACTATCCAGTTTAGTGAAAGTAAAAGCAAAAGCGGTGGCATATAACTTCGTTTCAATGGCAAGGCGAAAACAATCACCAATAAGATGATATATTGGATATGAAAATGTATATTTTTTCTTTTCATAAACTCTATTCTTCAATTTTATTGCCTTCAATAATAATCACAATTTCACCTTTCACAGTTTTTTGTTGAAAATAAGCAATAGCCTCGGCAAGAGTGCCACGAATATTTTCTTCGAAAATTTTTGTGAGTTCACGTGAAACACAGACTTTCCTTTGGTATCCGCAGCAAATTGATAGCTGTTCTAATGTCTTAAGTAGGCGAAAAGGTGATTCATAGAGTATAAAGGTTTCTTTAAGAGAGGCAAGGTATTGCAAAGCAGATTGTCTTCCTTTTTTATGTGGGAGAAAACCATAGAAAAAGAAACGATCACAAGGAAGTCCGGAATTCACCAATGCCGGAATAAAAGCACTTGGTCCCGGAAGACATTCTATATCAATATTTTCTTTAATGCATTCTCTAATAAGCAGAAAACCGGGATCGGAAATACCCGGAGTGCCGGCATCACTTACCATAGCGACGGAATCATATTGATTAATAATACGGATAAAATTTGATAATTGCTTGTGTTCGTTAAACTGATGATAGGCTAGGGTTGTTTTACTAATTTCATAATGTTTTAGTAATTTAGCGGTAACCCGAGTATCCTCACAAAAAATCATTGCTGAATTTTTTAATATACGTAAAGCTCTTAAGCTTATATCTTCCAAATTTCCGATGGGAGTAGGTACGAGATAAAGTTTAGACATTATTCAACATTATAGAGGTTAATGTAGTCAGTAATAAGTTTAAATAAACCGGAGTATCCTCCTAAGGTCATATTTTCGAGTCTATCGGAAGTATGATGATATCGTCCTGAATTTCCCATGGCATAAATAAAAAACGCCATGGCTCCCTCCTTGTAAAAAGGATAATGATCACTATTGTTAGTAGCTTCCCTGTCGACAACTTTTTGAAGATACGAATTCTTATTATTTAAACCTTCTATTTTTTTAAATTCTTCAGGAAAAGCTTTACCGCAAACAAGGGTAATCCCATTTTCCCCCGTACCTACCATATCAAAATTGATAACAGTTTTTATATTAGATATCGGAAAAAAACTATTTTCCACATAATATGTTGAGCCTAATAAGCCTATTTCTTCAGCACTTACAGCAAGAAATGCAATGGAATAATCGGGTTGGTTTTCCGGTTTACTGTAATGACGTGCTAAATCCACGATAAAAGCAGTACCGCTCGCATTATCATTGGCCCCGTATAAGATATAATCTTTCCCAAAATGCCCTAAGTGATCATAGTGAGCCACAAAGACAAAAAAAGAATCAGGATAGGTTTTTCCTTTCACATATGCACATACATTCTGTGTTTGATAATTTTCTATATAACGGCTGTCCACATTAACAGATATACTTTTTGGCTTTTTGGGAAGACATTCTTTTGTAATATTAATGGTTACGTGATTAGTCATTTTTTGCCCTAAAGCCAAACGCCAACTTAATAAATTATTGCTTACCAATATGTACCCACGAACACCCAGCGTATTTAAAAATGTCGTTTCGATGACTTTATTGTATATTTTTAATTGCATGGAATCTTTGGTATCTAACATGCTTATATCAATATATACAAAAGTGTTATTATCAGCAGGAAAAGCTTTGAGTTTGTTATTGAAAATGTCTTCAGCTTTTATGGGTTTAACTTTAAAAGAACCATGCAATGAAGAAGAATAAGCCATAATTTGGAAATTTTCAAAAAGTTCAGGCTTTGAAAATTCCTTTCCAAAAGAGACGATTGCATCGCCTTCAAATACATTCATGTTTATTTTATAAGGCTGATAATAATCAGGTGTCCATTTTTCAAGATTGAATTTTTTAAACTTTTCCGCAATATAATCAGCAGCAATACTATCACCTTTAAAAGCATAACCACGTCCATGAAATTCCGGAGAAGCTAAGTTCGCAATGGTTTCACGAAAAAACAAACTATCTTGTGCATTAAGCTGAATATTCACAAAAAAAATCGAAAAGAAGGCAAAAATTAAGGAATATCTCATTATTGTTTTTTTGATGGTTTTAACATTTTGATAAAAAAATATATTGTAATTACTGTTACCGTTATCTGTACGGAAAGCATAATAATTAAGGCGGAGTTATTCATATTTGAAATATTTTAATTTTACAAAAGTATATTATTTAATAGATGACTCCTTATCGAACGTTTCAATTTGATTAAAAAAGTCTTTGGAAGAATTGTAATTCTTTTTTATATTAACATAACCTATTCTGATAAGGATACCTAAAAATATCAATAGTGATAGGAGAGCTATTCGCGACAAGTCAATATAAAAAACTTTGTTTATGACAGTTCCGGAATAGAGTTTGTCGCCAATAGAAACCATATCGTTAAGGTACACCATCAGTTGATGTTTTGCTTTGTATTCATACGCTTTTGATAAATTATCAGCTGAAATTCGAATATAATTTCTGTTATTATATGTATAAATAGAATCGACAATGCCTTGATTTTCTGAATAGAAATAATCGCAAATCCATTCATTATTGGGACCTATTCCCTGATGTCGCAATTCGCCTATGATGCTGGCATTATCTAATTCCCATCCTTTAAAACTCAAAAGCGACCAATCATCATTTTTAGGTTTTAATAATGACGCTAAAAATATTATTATCAGGAGAGTTGGCGTTACAAATTTCAATATAAACTTAAAAAAAACAGGGATTTTCATATCCGCCCCCATGTGTATTAATTTCCATCCTTTAGGTATACCGAGAAACCAAGAAAATAGTATCATTTCAAGCATAGCAAAAACAACTAAAGAAACCGTACCTGCCCAATAGTCATACTGATCGAAAACACCTTGAGAGAAAAATAAAACGGTAGGTAATCCAAATAGCAAAATAATAAATCCGAATGCCAATGATGATTTTTTTCGTTCCCAGCCGAAAGCATCTTTAAGGAAAGCTACAATAGGTGAACCCATAGCCAACGAAGAGGTTATTCCTGAGAAAAACAGCAATCCAAAAAAAGCAACTCCTGCTAAAACACCCATCACCGCTCCCCATTGATTAAAAAGGAAAGGTAACGATCGAAATCCTAATCCAAAACCTCCAAAACTAGCCAATTCTACTACTTTATCAATGCCAAAATAACCTATTGAGATAGGAATAATAATTGCACTTCCGATAACAATTTCACAAAATTCGTTCGTGAAACCGGTTGTTAACGAATTAACAACAATATCATCATTTTTCTTTAAATAAGATGCATAACACTGAATACAACCCATTCCCAACGAAAGAGTGAAGAATATTTGCCCGGCTGCTGCCAGCCAAACTTTCGGGTTTGCAAGCGAATCTAATTGTGGAGTCCATAAAAAATTTAATCCTACTAAACCATCGAAAACAGCACCATCTTTTCCTGCTTTTAAGGTAAAGGCTTTGATCGCAAGAAATATACCGAACAAAATAAGTAGAGGCATGCAAATTTTAGCTACTTTTTCAATACCTTTTTGCAAACCTCGACTTAATATCCATATATTCAAAACTAAACATAAAATATAAAAGATAATTGCTTCAAAAGGAATACCTGTAGTAGAACTTTTTACATCTAGATAATTATCGAAAAAGTTTGAAACTCCTGTTTCCGACATACCTCTAAACGTTCCAATGATAGAATGATATACATACGACATTGTCCAACTTTCAATATAACAATAATAAGACGCTATGGCAATGTTGGAAAATATTCCGAGAGCACCTATATACTTCCAAATTTTACGTTTATCAATACTTTGAAGAATATATGGAGGTGAATTGAATCCATTAATACCCCCAAATTTTCCTGTTGACCATTCGACGAACATTAAAGGAACCCCTAATAAAATAAAAGACAATAAATAAGGAAGAATAAAAGCACCTCCTCCATTTTGAACAGCTTGAATGGGGAAACGTAAAAAATTTCCTAATCCGACCGCATTCCCTGCCATCGCTAAAACCAATCCCAAACGCGATCCCCAAGCTTCTTTAGGTTGATTCATCTGATTATTGTTTATTAATTTTTTAAAATGCAAAGATACATAAAAAAATAGTTTTATAACTCATCCATGATACGTAGAATATCGCTGCTTCTCCAAATAAAACTATTATTGTAAACATTACTTAGAAAAACAATGAAAATATTATCTATAGGACGATAAATAAATAAGCTATGATTTCCGTTCCATAAACCACCATGATATATTAATTGATTTTCATTTTTATCACAACTCAATCGAAATCCATAACCATAATTATTACATACAGATAATTCAGAATGATGAGGAGAAATAGCCAACGATAGAGTTTCTTTTTTAATGATAGTTTCCGAAAATAAAGCTTTATTAAAAACATACAAATCATGTACGGAGCTAAATATTCCTTTATCTCCAATTACTCCCGATAAATAATTTCTCTCATATACTCTTTTGTTGCTTTTATAACCATACATAATTGGTTGATTAGAGCTAAAGCGGTAAAGAAATGTCACTTTCATTTCCAAAGGATCAAAAATTTTTTCTTGAAGAAATTGAGAAAAAGACACACCTGAAATTCTTTCAACAATAGAAGCTAGTAGTGCATAATTAGTATTACAATATTCAAATAGTTTGTCTGGCATATAATTACATTTAGGATTGCGAAATTTAAGCATGGAAAGCAAGCTATCGTTAGTTAATGGAAAAGAGGAATTTTTATGATATTTGTCAGCAAATTTAAAATATTCAGGTAATCCGGAACGATGACATAATAACTGATGAACAGTGATGTTCGCATAGGGATATTCCGGCAAATAATCACGAACATCTTTATTTAATGCTATTTTTCCTTCTTCATAAAGCATCAATATGGCAACAGCAGTAAACATTTTACTCACAGATGCTATTTCAAAAGAAGTGTTAATATGTAAAGGCGTTTTCTGTTGAAAACAAGCATATCCCGCTACATTTTCGTAAAAAACAACATTATTGCGCGCTATAAGAAATGTACCATTAAATTGTTTCTCCTTCACAATATAATTAAATAAACTGTCTATTTGTTGTTGTTTATATATTAAATTCAAACTATCGAAATAAAGATTTTTTTCATTAACGCTTTTCAACTGTGATTGTGAAAAACAAAAAGAGCTATGCATTAAAACAAGAGTTATCGTGCATCGAAGAAGGTTATGCTGAATGTAAAACTTAGTACTCCTCACTATATTTATATGTTAAAGAAAAAAATATATATCATATATCAAACGACAAAATACAAGACTTTTGTATGTTAAATATTAATTTGAAATAAAATGCAAAAAAACAAATATAAAAATCAGTTATGCAATTTATTAAATAATTATTATTTAAATTGTTAGTTTAATTTTATTCTCTTTTTTTTAACAAAGATTGCTTTGCATTTTCAACCATAAAATGAAGGCGATTAAAAATATTAGCTTCTGAAGTACCTCCATCGAAATCAAGGAATAAAAGATTCATTTGTGGATATATTTTTTTAAGTTTTTTTTCAATTCCTTTAGAGATAACCTGATTGGCAATACATCCGAAAGGTTGAAGACTTACGGCGTTATAGATTTTATTTTCTGCAAACCCGGCAAGTTCTGCAGGGATTAACCATCCTTCTCCAAAATTAGCTGAAAGATTAATAATTTTAGATGCCAATTTAGCATCATGAAAAATATCGGCAAAAGGTCGGTAATAACGAAACGATTTCCCTATCTTATCAAAACTTTTAGCAAAACCATACACAATATTATAGAGAGTATCGGTTACAAATAATGGATAACCTATTTCTTGAATATGATTGTATTTATTAATGTGATTGTTTACAAAACTATTTATAAAAAAATTATACATAGAAGGAGCTACTACTTCTACCCCTTCGCTTGACAACCATTCTAAAACATTTTTATGACTAAAAGAATTGTATTTTACATAAATTTCACCTACAACTCCGATAATGGGTATGTTATCTTTATGTTCAATCACAGAATCAAATTCATTAATTGCCTGTTTAAATAGCTTTTTTAATCCTTTTGTGTTTCTTTTCACTATATAGGGGATTGCTAAATCAATATATTTTTTTCGTAATTCTTTTGCCACACCTTTAACTTTTTCTCTCACAACGGAAGCATAATATAGTTTTGAAATGCAATCTGTATACAAAAGAGCAAAGAGGGCTATTAAAATATTTCCTCTTAATTTTAATTTAAAACCCGGTTGTTCGTTCATCATATCCTTTCCAAAAGCTACAGAAATAACAGGAATATTATCATAACCGGCACTGATTAAAGCCGATTTAATAAGAGCGATATAATTTGATGCACGACATTGACCACCGGTTTGTGTTATACCAATCGCAATATCATCGGATTTATAGCTTCCGCTTTGCATTGCTTTAATAATGCTTCCAACAACAAGCGTAGCCGGATAACAGATATCATTGTTGGCATATTTCAAACCTATTTCGGCAGTGTCAGTATCAGCAGGAGGCAAGTTTATCAATTTATAGCCCATAATTTGAAACAATGCCGGTAATAATTCGGAATAGGAATCTGCAAAATAAGGAGCTAATATAGTACGATTTTTTTCTTCTTTCGTAAAAGTAGGCAATGTTTTGAATGGGATAATTTTTCTTTCTCCTCCACTAAATTTCAAACTCTCAACCAATGATCGAATACGTAACCGTAAAGAGCCAATATTGTTAACATCATCAATTTTCAATATGGTCATTCCTTTCCCTCTTCGTTTCAATATATCGTTGATTTCATCAATAATAAAAGCATCCGGTCCACACCCAAAAGAAGTAAGTAAAACAAAATGAATGTTTTCATCTGTAGTTGCCACATAATGTGCCGCTTTCAAAACACGATTAGGATAAGCCCACTGAGAAATACTATGTACTTCTTTAAACACTTCATCGTCCCTATATAACGAAATGTTTTCAGTAATAACATCTATCCCCATATCAGCAATCGCATCGCCGATTTTATGTTGAATAAGAGGATCAATATGGTAAGGCCTGCCTGCAAGTAAAATGACCATGCGATTATTTTTCTTTGCATCTTCTACAATACGTTTGTTTTGAACAGCAAGTGTAAGTACATAGTCTTGCTGCACTTTAAGGGCTTTTTCAAACGCTTTTTTAATAATCTTTTTATCTATACCGAGCGAAGTTAAATACTCTTTACAAGATTTATATAAAAGTTTTTCATTTTTAAAAGAAGCGGTAGGGGCATCTAGAGGAATACCGTAATTCATTTTTGCATCTATCGAACTTTTTATTACATCTGAATAACCGGCAACAATAGGGCAATTATAACTATTATGAGCCTTTGATGTTTCCTTTGTGTCAAAAATGGTGTAAGGGTATAAAATTCTATCTACTTTTTTTTGGATAAGATCCATTATATGTCCGTGCATTAATTTGGCAGGAAAACAAATGTTATCAGCCATAATAGATTGTATCCCTTTTTCATACAATTTATTAGTTGAAGATTTAGACAAAACGGTTTTTAGATTACATTCTGTTAAAAGCGTATGCCAAAAAGGATAGTGTTCATACATACTTAAAGCTCTAGGAATACCAATAATGAGACTTGGGTTCGTAGATAAAACCGTTTCCCTTTTAAATAATAATTTATACCTTTCTTGATGTTGATTCACGCCTTTTTGGAGAGATTCTGTTCTATTCGAATAGATTTTTTCACAATTATTTCCTGAATAATACGTGTTGCCATTCGAAAAAACGAATTTTTTAACGGTGCAACTATTTTCACAACCTGTACAAATTTCAATTTCTGATGTATAGCTTTGTAATTCTAAAAGTTTATCTATATGAATAACTTTATCCGTTTCTTTAGAATTTGATTTTGCATAAAGAGCCGCACCATACGCACCCATCATTTCAGGTATATCCGAAAAAGCTACATCTGCACCGGTTAATAACTCAAGTGCTTTTCCAATGGATAAATTACGAAATGCACCTCCTTGAACAACGATATGGGAGCCAAGTTCTTTAATATCTTTTAATTTCAGTACCTTAAACAAACAATTTTTAACTACCGAATAAGAAAAACCGGCGGCTATATCTTCTATAGCTGCTCCTTCCCGCATGGCTTGTTTTACTTTTGAATTCATAAAAACTGTGCAACGAGTACCCAAATCGCAGGGATTTTTAGCATAACACGACATTTTAGCAAATTCTGCTACCGGATAATTCAACATATTGGCATAACTTTCGATAAAAGATCCGCAACCGGAAGAACATGCTTCGTTGATTTCTAACCTTTTAATTACTCCATTGTCGATAAAGATGGCTTTCATATCTTGTCCGCCTATATCAAGGATGAAACTTACTTCCGGAAGTATTTTTTTTGCAGCTAGAAAATGTGCAATGGTTTCAATAATTCCTTTATGCAGATTGAAAGCCGTTTTAATAAGATTTTCACCATAACCTGTTGTGGCACTACCCAATATACGAATTTTTTTATGATGTATGTCGGCTTCTGTTTTCAATTTTTTCAATCCATGAAGGAAAGCATGATAACTATCTCCTTCATTTCTGCTATAATCTTTAAAGACAATTCGTTCCTTATTATCAATCAGTACTATTTTAGTGGTTGTAGAGCCCGAGTCAACACCGAGATAGCAATCAAGTGATTCGAGTTCATCCCAATCAATATGCTGTACGGAATGTTTATTTTTATCCTTTTTCCAAGCATTTAATTCTATTTCCGATGTAAATAAAGCCGGTAAACGTCCCTGCATATCATCTTCAAAAGGATTTTTTCTATTCGATTCTAATGCTTTTATTAAAGACGATAATAATACCTTTTTGGATTTTTTATTAGACGTAATAGCACATCCCCATGCTGGAATTAAAGCTGCATTTTCAGGCAATATGATGTCATCGTCGGTAAGTTTTAATTGACGAAGAAAAGCATTTTTTAATTCAGGTAAAAAAGCAAAAGGACCTCCACAAAAAAATATTCTCGGTGTAATATCACTTCCTCTTGATAACGATGCTATCACTTGAATCGCTATGGCATTAAAAACAGAAATTGCAATGTCATTTTTACTTACTTTTCTACTTATTAAATTTTGAATATCTGTTTTAGCAAACACACCGCAACGGGATGCTATCGGATAAATAGTAGTTGCTCCTAATACCAATTGATTTAATTCGAAGGTATCTATTCCGAGTAATGCTGCTGTTTGATCTATAAAAGCACCTGTACCTCCCGCACAATTTCCATTCATACGTATATCCGGAGCTTTATTTTTCTCAAAGAAAATCATTTTTGAATCTTCCCCTCCGATGTCGATAAAAGTATGTACATCATTAAATTTATGTTTTATCAATTCGGCAGAGGCTACAACTTCTTGAACAAAGGTAACGCCTAATTTATCGGCATAACCCATTCCAACAGAGCCTGTCATTACTACATTCAGGTAACAATTTCCTATCGTATCAAACAATTTTTTATATGCTTCTTGACCTGCTAATCGTATATCTGTATTATGACGACGATAATCGGAAAATAGGATATCTCCTTTTTCGTTGACAACAACTAATTTAAATGTGGTAGAACCAATGTCAATACCCGCTGAATAACTTGGTATCATATTACAATATCTCTTACAATCTGCCCTTTAATGAATTAAAAATCATTTTTGCTTGCTCTAACTGAATTATATGCAATTCCTTATTAAGCATAACTTCATTTAAGGCATTTATTTCTTTTATATAATCATTTGCTGTTATCACTCCTTCTTCCAATTGTTTTTTACAAATGCTTACGATAAAACTTCGTTTATCAATGATCTTATCATCACTAGAAAGTAAATTTTTCAAACTTTCCATTTCATTTAATTTTTCCATCATCTTTACTCGTAAATTTTGCCGATATGCATCTGCTTGTGAAAAAATTAAATTCTTTTGTATCTCAAGATAATCTTTCCCGTTTTTTGCAGAGCCCCATGAGGTAATAGGAATATGTAACTGAGCTCCTACAATGTACATAAAATCAAAATCATTACTTAAAAGATTATAGGTTGGACGCCCATATCCTCCTGAAGCAAAAACATTTATCTTTGGCATACTTTGACCGATAAGGACTTTCTTTTGGCATTCCAATGCTGATTGTTGTAATTGAAATAATGTAAATTCCGGACGATTACTTTGAAGTGTTGTATCTATAGACTCCGTTACTGTTAAAACAAATTCTGCTCTTTGTAAGTCTTTCTTTGTAAACTCCGATAATGCACTGCGAATAGATTGTTGTTGCATTTCTATTTGTTTTAATTCCTGTTCTATCCGCATTATTTCTGCTTCTAAAATATATACATTACTTTCAAGAATAATCCCATTAGCAAATAATGCTTTTAGTTTTTTTAAATCTTCTTTTAATGTCAAAATACTGGATTCTATCACTTTAATGTTTTCTTGTAAATACAACACAGTCAAAAACATTTTTCCTATTTCTTCTTTAAACTCATAGCTTGTAATATGTACATTTTGAACAGCAATATCTGAAGTAATATCATCATATTTTTGTTGACTTTTTGAAATTCCTCCATCCCAAATTTTTTGTATTAAATCAAGGCTAATCAAATACTGATCTTTATTTATAGGATTGTTTATATCTAAAAACGAAGGGTTGTTCTCAGATTGAAACGTTGGCAATGTATGGGATTGATAACTGGCACTAGCATTTAAACTGATTTCCGGAATAAAGGATTTAATAACTTGACGTTTAATTTGTCTTAATCGTTCTAAATTTTCTAATTGTGAAGAGGCAGAAGACTGTTCTATCGCCCATTGCTGACATTCTTGCATAGTTAATTTCTGCTGTGCAAGAAGGGAAAATGGAGTTGTTATTACATAGAAAATAAATGGTATAATTAACTTCTCAATACGCATTGTTTTTATTTTTTTTTTAACATTATTATTACGTTACTTTTATTATTTTATTGCTTTAAACATATTATTTTATATTTAAAATAATGTTATACAATATATTAATATTTAATTTAAAAAAACAAAAAAAACCGTCATTTACTGACGGTTTTGTGCGGATGAAGGGACTCGAACCCCCACGCCTCTCGACACTAGATCCTAAGTCTAGCGCGGCTACCAATTACGCCACATCCGCGATAAAAAGGTTTACAAAAGTACTATTTTTTTTAACACAAAAGATAATCAACTTATATAATGTAAAAATTCGGGAAATGAGGTTCTTTTTGTTTGTTGGCATAATTATAAATCCCCAATAATATCTCTTTTTCCCTTTCGTCAAATACTAAATTTCTTCGTTTAAATGCCTTTTCTGCGATACATAGTATTTTATCCAAACGTGCATCTTGAAAGCCTCCGGGTCCTCCCCATTGAAAAGAAGCCACAAAATTGGGCATATACCCTGCACCAAAAAGGTTAGATCCCACACCCACAATAGTACCTGTGTTAAACATAACATTTATCCCACATTTCACGTGATCACCCATGATTAATCCACAGAATTGCTCTCCCGTTTTTTGAAATTTTTTACTTTTATAATCCCATAATTTCACTTCGCTATAATCATTTTTCAAGTTAGATGTATTAGTATCAGCACCAATATTACACCATTCACCGATTACCGAATTACCCATAAAACCGTCATGTGCTTTGTTGCTATAAGCGAAAAATACCACATTGTTAATTTCTCCTCCCACTTTACAATGATGTCCTATTGTTGTGGGTCCGTACACTTTAGCTCCCATCTTAAGTTGTGAATTTTCGCCTAAAGAAAAACAGCCCCTAATAAGGCATCCTTCCATGATTTCAGCATTTTTTCCAATGTATATTTTCCCCTGATTAACATTCAGCACGGATGCTTCTATCACAGCTCCTTCTTCAATAAAAACATTCTCCTTATTTCCTATCAATGTATTTGTACTGCTAAGAATTTGTGATTTTCTCCCTCTAGTCAATAAATCAAAATCACATTGTAATTCACTGCCATTATGCACAAAGATATCCCACAAATGCCTTAGGTTGAAAAAATTTCCTTTATATTCTATTTTTTCACCGCAATAGGTAGATATATCTTCAGGTAATGATTTTAATGCATGAGCAATAATGATTTCATTTTTACATAATGTCTGTCCGTTTTGTAATTGTTTCACTGCATCTACTAATTCATCTGTTGGACAAACAGAAGCGGATATAAACAAATTATTAGCTTCAAGATGCAAAGGATATTTTTCTGTCAGGTATGATTCTGTCAGACTAGATGTTTTTATTTGTAAGCGTTTTTCCCACTTTTCTCTGATGGTAAGTATCCCTATTCGAATGTCGGCTTGAGGACGAGTATAGGTCAACGGAAGTAAATTTTCTTTAAAAACATCATCAAAAAAAATTACATTATTCATAAATTATATCGTTTATTCAGCTATTAATTCAATAATTGCCATAATAAATCTTTGATTTCAGTAATTCCCATTTGAGTATGAGAAGAAAGATATACTACAGGCACATCGGCAGGTACTTTCTTTTTAATTTTTGCCAGTTCAACAGCAGGCAGTAAGTCACATTTCGAAATTGCTAATATTCTTTTTTTATCCAATAATTCTGGATTATATTTTTTTAATTCATGGATTAAAATTTTATACTCATTTTTAATATTTTCACTATCCACGGGTATTAAAAAAAGTAAAATAGAATTTCGTTCAATATGTTTTAAAAATCTTAATCCTAAGCCTTTTCCTTCTGCTGCTCCTTCAATAATACCCGGTATATCGGCAATCACAAAAGAAAAATCATCTCTATATTTAACCATCCCTAAGTTTGGTTTCAAAGTAGTAAACGGATAATTCGCAATTTTGGGTTTTGCATTAGATACTACCGAAATAAATGTTGATTTACCGGCGTTTGGAAATCCGACCAAGCCTACATCAGCTAAGACTTTAAGTTCTAATATTTTCCAATCTTCTATTCCTTCTTCTCCGGGCTGAGCAAAACGTGGGGTCTGAAATGTTGAGGATTTAAAATGTACATTTCCCTGTCCCCCTCTACCGCCCTTCATCAGAATAATTTCTTGAGCATCTTCTAAAACTTCGGCTTCTACTTCAAATGTCTCGGCATTTTTAACGATAGTTCCCAAAGGAACTTGTATGATACTATCTTCTCCGCCTTTGCCTGAACACTGATTTTTCCCTCCCGATTGACCATCTTCAGCATACACATGTTTGGTGTATTTAAGATGCAATAATGTCCATAACTGAGCATTCCCGCGAAGAATGATATGACCGCCTCTTCCTCCGTCACCACCATCGGGTCCACCTTTGGGAGTTTGAGCCGTACGTGCTAAATGCGCGGAACCTTTTCCTCCTTTCCCTGAGCGAAACATAATTTTTACGTAATCAATAAAGTTTTCATTCTCCATACGGTATTTTCTTAATTTATTTATAACGCAAATAATATTAAAAAATTGTTAATGCCATATCGCACCTAATGATCACTAAGATGGTTTAGGTAATTAGGACAAGTTTATATCTTTTTATAACTAATTATTTTTATTTTGCAAATATATCTAATTTTATAATAAAATTTAAAAATAATTTAATTTTATGCAATTTTGTTAAAT
>JAGOKS010000012.1:0-1864 GCA_017994425.1 Bacteroidales bacterium
TACCGATGATCATGATTTCAATTTTAAAGTCAAGCATGCCATTGGATTTCTGGAAGAAGGCAATAAAGTTAAAGTGGATGTATTTTTTAAAGGTCGTTCAATTATGTACAAAGAGCAAGGAGAAGAAATGTTGTTACGATTTGCCAAAGCATGTGAAGAAGTTGGAAAACCCGACCAGATGCCTAAATTAGAAGGCAAGAGAATGATATTGATTCTTTCGCCTAAGAAATAAGAAATTGATTATAAACACTATAAATAACCATTAAATTAAGCAAAATGCCAAAAGTAAAGACAAAAGCCAGTGCCAAGAAAAGATTCACTTTTACAGGCACAGGTAAAATTAAAAGAAAACATGCCTACAAAAGTCATATTTTGACTAAAAAATCTACCAAGCGTAAACGTAATTTAGGTTACGTTACCATTGTAGACAAAACAAATGTAAAAGCTGTAAAGCAAATGTTAAATTGTTAATTCAATAAAGTATTAATTTACCCTCAGCACAACAAGTTCGATGATGTATCGACGCTGACGTAAAAAAGAAAGGAAAAGAAACATGCCAAGATCAGTAAATCATGTAGCTTCAAGAGAAAGAAGAAAGAAAATCCTCAAATTAACCAGAGGATACTTCGGAAAACGTAAAAATGTATGGACCGTTGCCAAGAACACTTGGGAAAAAGGTCAACAATACGCATATCGCGACAGAAAACAGAAAAAACGTAATTTC
Organism: Bacteroidales bacterium; assembly: GCA_017994425.1. Lineage (GTDB taxonomy): Bacteria > Bacteroidota > Bacteroidia > Bacteroidales > WCHB1-69 > UBA5266. The sequence continues at coordinate 725 of JAGOKS010000012.1, forward strand.
AGAAGTTTATGGATAACACGTATTAATGCAGGTGTGAGAGAATACGGAATGTCGTATTCATCTTTTATGGGACTTCTCCATAAAAAAGAAATCGAATTAAACCGAAAAACTCTTGCCGACCTCGCAATGAATAATCCGGAGGCATTTAAAGCCATAGTCGATTTAATAAAAAAATAACATTAGTTTTGTGTTTATAATCAATAAAAAAAGGAGCAATATTGCTCCTTTTTTTATTAGTTTATCTTCCTTCTTAGTCCAAATATTCATAATAGTACGTTGAAGTGAATTCTTGTCCCATAAACGTTTGAGTTGATTTCTGTTCAATAGGCCATTTGCCATCATACACATAAGAATAAGAAACTGTTGAACTAAATGATTGTCCGCCTATTGTTGCGGTCAAATTGGCTGACAATGGATTATTTATGGATAAAGCCATTGAATTTTCACTACTGAATAAACCATCATAAAATGGGTTAAGATTTGCATCATAGGTATAAGTAGTTGTATACACAACTTCTTCATCCGTGTATTTTTCGCTAATTACATTGTCTCCATCATATGTAAATTCAATGGTAGTTACATAGGTTGTGCTTTTATGATTAGCTTGCATAATTTTATCAATTAAAGGTTTTGACACAAAAAATCCTAATGTACGAGATAGTAATCTTTGATGAGAAATACTCTTTAGTGTTTCATAATCTTGTTCATAACTGGTCATTGTTAATTTTATAATCTTTTTCCCGTCATGAACCACTTCAATGCTTTCCGTTAATTCATTATCTTCATTATATGATTCTACTTTAATTAATAAAGCTTTATCATAAATAAAAGAAACATAACCTGATTCAATGCCTAAGCTGTAATTAGTAATTTTCACAATTTGTTTACTGTCATATTCAAATAATTGATATTCATCCTGTGAAGTTCCATAAGACACTTTTGTAAGCAAATTCTTATCCCAAGACCATGATTCGGAAAGTACTTTTGTGCCTTCTTCGTCATAATAAATTTTAGTGATTTTTTCTTTAGGATTGTAAATCCCGTCTTTATCACATGATGTGACAAACATAAGTAAAAGCGCAGATACTGCTGTTAAAATAAGATACTTTTTCATTTTTTTTTAATTTAAAGTTGATAATT
>JAGOKS010000012.1:1874-38183 GCA_017994425.1 Bacteroidales bacterium
GTGCAAATGTATATATTTTTTTTTACATTTTATTATTTTTCTATTTTTTTTTATCACTATTCTCCGATAAAATATATATTTTTAAAATTCTTTAACTGCTCTTACATATAAAGAATTAACACTTAACTTAACGGCATAGAAACTCATTTCTCCCGTAATAAAATCTGCATGATAAACTTCAAATTGACTATATTCTGTTGAAGACCAATAGTTTTTTCCGAATAATAATTCGGCGCCTATGCTTTCTAAGGTTTCATTAATTTTTGCTCTATTCGTAATAATCTCTTGTAATTCGTTTTTAGCAGGCACATACCATCCGTTGATTCCATCAATATTTTTAGAATCACACCAGAAAAAAGCAGGAAATTTTTCTTCCCATTGATTTGTATGTGTAATAATTTTCATATTATTATAACCATATAAGGTATCGTTTGTATGCATAAGCAAAGTATCACCCCATGAACATTGAAATTCATTTAAGGAGAGTATTTTCCCATGAGCTCCATCATCAGATACGTGAAAAACAATTCCCATAACGCCTTCTTCCGAATAAAAATCGCCGATTTCGTATGGATAAATGGTTACATTTTGAAAATCTTTAATACAAGATGTTTCCAAAGCTGATACTAAAAAAACGCAAAATATTAAATATATATATTTCATAATCAAAATTTTTATGTTAGAATTTCGCTGTTGGAAATGCCACGCCGACACCGGCACTTATTTCAAAATAAGGGGTTTTATTTCCAATCGGAAGCATAGCCGCCCCACAAGACACTGTAATCATTTGTATATTAACGGTAAAACCGGCTTCTAATTCAACGGAATTATAACGATTAAAATAATATTTTTCTGTGTAAGCTTCTCTATTTTCATTCAAACATACTGCATTAATTAATTGCTTTCTATAGCCGTAACCTATCCCGAAATATAAATATGCCGGATCCATTACTTTTAAATAAACCCCTAGTAAAGCCGCATGCCGTTGAAATTTTATTTCTTCAATATCTTTAAAATTACTATTAAATTGTAAAGCACTCTTATAACCGGTTTTGAAATTAAAATTCGATTTAACTTTAACATAAAATCCGACTTTAGAAACCATCCCAAAATATAATTCACAAGGATTAACTGTGAAATTTTTATCAATTAATGGAAATCCAACATTATATCCCATTAAGTATATTTGATTATTGATTGAATTAACATAATTATGCATGTACGGGTCATGATTATTAGCAGTAATAGTATTAAATTGTAATGCTATTAATAAAAACAAAAACACTCTTTTAAAATTATGTATATTCATATTAATATATTTATGCAGATTTAACTTTTTTTGAAAACCTAGTTACTATTTGGAACATTAAATCGGTAAATAAGATTTTGGCGCTTGCGTTAGTTTGAATGTGTTTGATTGATTCATTGAAATACTTATAATAAAAAGGACCATTGTGTCGGTCGATATAGGGTTTAAACTTTATTATCCAATCTTTTTCCTCAGGTGTATATTTAACTATTTGTTCCAATTCATAATCCCAGAAAATACATTTACGAACAAACATAATAGCGTATCTAAGGAAACTTTTTTGTCTTTCGCGACCTAATTTTTCTATTTCATTTATATAGTCTGTTACTAGATTAAAATCAAATGTATTATTTGAAGATAACATAAAAGACACTCTCATCAATTGAACAAAAAGTTTTAAATCCTCATTGTCATTTTGCTCGTTTTTATACAAACGAAAAGCTTCAATTAGGTTATTATCGGAAGCAAACGCTATCTTTCTGGCAGTATCTCTATCGCATGCAAATTTTTCAATAAATGCATTTGTGATTTCTTCAGTATTTAATTTATTCACTTTTACAAGTTGTGCTCGAGATAAAATTGTATCTATAATTTTTTCCTGGTTTTCAGTTATTAAGATAAATAACGTTTTGCCGTCAGGTTCTTCCAAGGTTTTTAACAATCTAGGAGCACCATCATGACGTAATTTATCAACCATCCAAATAATAAAAACCTTATATTCGGATTCATATGGTTTCATAGAAGCTTTATAGATGATGTCTTCAACGTCTCTAACATTAATAAAAGCTTGTTTAGACTCTAACTCCAATTTTTGGTACCAATCATTTTCAGTAAAAAGCATCTGCGATGAAATGAGCATTTCTCTCCATTCATCATAAAAATCAGAACTTATAGGCTTATCCTTCACCGTATTATTCGTTGCAGTTGGAAAGTAAAAATGCAAATCCGGATGAGCCAAATGCCTGTACTTAACACATGATTCACAAACGCCACAAGCATCGGTTGCACTTCTGTTTTTACAATTTATATATTGAGCGTACGCTATTGCCAATGCCAACGTATGAGATCCTTCCGTACCAAGAAAAAGTTGGGTATGACTGACTCTTTGATTAATAACCGTATTAATCAATTTCTTTTTCACAACATCATTTACAAAGACATCAGAGAATAGCATCGTTCACACTTTATAAAACCAAAACCAGTTCTTTTAATAATTTTGCCAATATCGGTTCCGCTTTTAAAGCTTGCTCCAATACTTCTTCATGGGTGACTTTTTGCAGATTATTTTCCCTCCACACATCAGTTATTACCGAAAAACAAACGCATTTCATTCCTGAATGATGAGCTACTATAGCTTCTGGAACGGTAGACATACCTACACAATCGCCTCCCATACGGTAAAACATTCTATATTCAGCAGGGGTTTCAAAAGTAGGTCCTGATACACCAAGATATACTCCTTTTTTTAATTGTATATTGTGTGTATGAGCTATATGTAAAACTTTTAAAATTATTTGATTATCATATACCTCACTCATATCAGGGAAACGTGGGCCTAAGGAATCTTCATTTTTACCTCGCAGAGGATTATCAGGGAAGAAATTTATATGATCCTCTACAAGAATGATATCTCCTAAGTTATAAGTAGGGTTCATTCCTCCTGCAGCATTGGATAGAACCAATGTTTCAACTCCCAATGCTTTCATGATTCGTATAGGGAATGTTATTTGTTTCATATCATATCCTTCGTAAAAATGGAATCTTCCTTGCATTGCTATTACATTTATTCCATTTAATTTTCCAAACAACAACACCCCTTTATGTCCTGCTACTGTAGGAATTGGAAAATTTGGAATTTCCGCATATGGAATTGATGTAGTTACTAACATTTCATTAGCTACATTATTCAAACCACTTCCTAGAATAATTCCAATTGTAGCTTGATCTTTCACTCTAGTTTTTATGAATGCTGCCGTTTCATTTATAACTTTCAACATAATCTAGTATTTGATTGTTAAATTCTTCTTTATATTTTTGATGGAAATCAACTGAAATAGGGACATAATAAATAGGTAGCATTTGTATTTCATTTTTGATGGAAGGGTCTAGTAGCCTTGTTGCATCTTTTTCGGTTGTAATTATTGCTTTATGAGGTGATATAGAACGATTTAATAAATATTTTACTTTTTCAATATCTGCAAGTGTAAACTTATGATGATCTCGACAAGTATAAATTTGGATATCCTTATATTTTTCTTTTAAATAAGTAATTAAAGGATAAGAATTATATATTCCTGTAAAAATCACTATACTTTTAGGCTCTTCGGGTTGAGTTCTTGCAATTTTAGTCAAGGGAATTAAATTACCATATCGTAAAAAAGAAAAATAGACTTTTTGATGAGACAATGGTTTAATTTTATCTAAAATAACTCTCTCATCGATTGGTGATATAACCGGGGGTGATTTTGTTATCACAATAATATCGGCTTCTTTTGCTGCACTAGCGGGTTCACGTAAATTACCTGAGGGAAAAACGAAATCATCGGGATATAAATGATAATAGTCTGTTAATAAAATACTTAATCCAGGCTTAAGTGATAAATGTTGATATGCATCGTCCAATAAAACAGCTTTTATTTCAGGTAATTTTTCCCAAATTTTCTTTAAGCCTTCTGCCCTATTTTCACAAACAGAAACTGCAATATGAGAATATTTTTTATAATATAAGAGTGGTTCATCACCAATCGTATTGCTGGTAGATGTTGAATCTGCAAATAAAAATCCTTTCGTAGATCTTCCATAACCGCGGCTAAGAACAGCCAATTGAAAATCATCCCCTAACAAACGTATTAAATATTCAATATGGGGTGTTTTACCAGAGCCTCCCATACATAAATTGCCAACATTAATAACCGGATTATTAAATTTTACTCTTCTTTTTTCAGAATTACTATTATAAAATTTACGTCTGTTGGACATTATTAATGCCCAAATAACAGAAATAGGAAAAGACAATAATCTTCTCATCATTTATAACAGTCTCATTAAACTATAATTAAAAGAAATGTATGTGTTTTAACTATAATTTATATTTGAATGGCTAAATTAACATTTTTTTTTATACTTTTGAAAAATAATAAAAAATATTTTAATTATTTATTTTAATTATAAATGAAGATATCAGATGTTATTGACTTTTTAGAATGTATTGCTCCCCCATCCTATCAAGAAAACTACGATAATTCGGGTCTTATTACCGGCAATGTTGACAATAATTTTAAAAAAGGCCTAATTTGCTTAGATATTACTGAAAACACACTTAACGAAGCTATTGCGATAGGGGCAAACTTTATAGTTTCACATCATCCATTAATATTTAAAAGTTTAAAATCCATAACCGGAAAATCATTGGTTGAAAAACTATTAATACAAGCTATAAAACATGAGATTACTTTATACGCCATGCATACGAATTTAGATAATGTGTATGAAGGTGTAAATTATAGTTTTTGTGAAAAGTTGTTATTAACCAATTTACGTGTTCTACTTCCTAAAAAACAAATTTTACGCAAATTAATTACCTATGTTCCTCTTTCACATGCTGAAACCGTTCGTAATGAATTATTTGAAGCAGGAGCTGGACATATAAACAATTATGATTGCTGCAGTTTTAACGCTAACGGAATAGGAACTTTCAAAGCCAATGATAAAGCAAATCCATTTGTCGGTAATAAAAATGAAATTCATTCTGAAAATGAAACACGCATTGAAATCACATTTCCTGATTATAAAGAAAAACAAATTATATCCACATTATTAAAAACACATCCGTATGAAGAAGTCACATATGATATCTATATTTTAGAAAACCCACATCCACAAGTCGGTTCCGGCATGATTGGAATGCTTCCGGTTAAAAAGCAAACTTATGATTTTTTAGCCTTTCTAAAAGAAAAAATGAAACTTTCCCAATTAAAATATAGTAAAATTATTAAAAAAGAAATTCTTACTGTAGCGTTTTGTGGGGGAAGCGGTGCTTTTCTAATACAAGATGCAATCGCTCAAAAAGCCGATGTTTTTATAACAGGGGACATTAATTATCATGATTTTATAAACTATGGAGATGATATCTTACTTGTCGCTATCGGACATTATGAAAGTGAAATTGAAATAAAACATTATTTGTACAACAAACTAATTAAAAAATTTAGTACATTTGCAACTTCAAAATCAGAAACTAATCCAGTGCATTATTTATAATATTATATTGATATTTAAATGTATAAAATTCGAATACACATTAAATAATAAATAATTAATCTGATAAATATTTTTAACTTGATAGAATTACAATAATTTAATATAAAAATTATACTAAAATGGAAAATATTTCACTCGAGAACAATCATATCGACACCTCAAATCAAGACACAGAACTTTTAATAAAAAAAACCGTTGAGGATAGTTTATTAGCTTTGTATAAACTACAACTTATTTATTCTAAAATTGATAAAATAAGAATAATAAGAGGCGAATTACCCCTAGAAGTGAGAGATTTGGAAGATGCTTGTTCCGGCATTCAAACACGTATTGAAAAATTTCAAGATACTATCAACGATTTGAATGTTCAAATCGAAGAAAAACATGCTTTGATGAAACGTTGTAATATGATGGTTCTTAAATATAAAGAACAATTAGACAATGTTAAAAACAATAGAGAATATGATGCTTTAAATAAAGAAATCGAATACCAAAATTTGGAAGTTCAATTGTGTGAAAAAAGAATAAAAGAATTCAATGCTAAAATTGTTGAAAAGAAAGAAGAAACAGCCACATTAGAAACTGAATTGAACTTATTAAACAACGAATTATCCGTTAAAAAGAACGAACTTGACAAAATCATAGCCGAAACGAAGAAAGATGAACTCATCATGTTAGATAAAACAAAAGAATTTGAACAAAATATTGAACCTCGGCTATTAAGTGCATTTTCCCGCATCAGAAACAATATGAGAAACGGTTTAGCAGTTGTTAAAATCGAACGTGATGCTTGTGGTGGATGTTTCAGTAAGATTTCACCTCAACGCCAATTAGACATTAGAATGCATAAAAAAATTATTGTTTGTGAATTTTGCGGTCGAATTCTTGTTGACAATGAAATAGCGGAAGAATCAACTAAAATATTAAATTTAGATTAATATTTTTCTGCTTTTTGACATATATATCCATCATATATTAGTTTTAAACTATCGTCATTGGCGATACATCTTAACAATAGTTTAACATGTCGGGCAATACATTTGGAAACTATTTTCGTTTAACTTCCTTTGGTGAATCACACGGACCTTTTGTAGGAGGTGTGATTGAAGGTTGTCCTTCCAATATGGATATTGATTTTGAATTAATAAACAATGCCATCAAAGCCCGTAAAACCGCTATGTTCCCCTATGCCTCCCAACGCAAGGAAAATGATGAATTACAATTTATTTCAGGCATTATAGGTAGTAAAACAACAGGAACACCTATTGCATTTATAATAAAAAATCAAGAAAAATCATCTACTGCTTACGAAAAGAACAAAGATATCTTAAAACCTTCCCATGGCTATTTTACTTATTGGAAAAAGTACGGAATATACGATTATACAGGTAGCGGAAGAGCATCCGCACGCGAAACCATCGTTCGCGTTATTGGGGGTTGCTTTGCCATGATGTATCTTCAACAGTACCATATTACCATTAAAGCATATACTACCCAAATCGGAAAAATTCAAACAGATATAAAAAACATATTTTCCAATGAGCCTATTATCACTAATCCTTTACATTGTCCTGATAATGATAGTTATTTAAAAATGCTTGAGGCTTTAGAAACAGCAAAAAATAATAAAGATACCATTGGAGCCAAAGTCAGTTGTGTAATTAAAAACACTCCTATAGGTTTAGGAGAACCTGTTTTTGATAAATTACATGCCGATTTAGGCAAAGCTATGTTAAGTATTAATGCGGCTAAAGGTTTTGAAATTGGATCCGGATTCACGTCTGTATGCATGTACGGTTCGGAACATAACGATCTGTTTACACAAAACTTCCACACAAAATCCAATCATTCCGGCGGCATACAAGCAGGTATCAGTAATGGAGAAGTAATCTATTTTTCTGTTGCTTTTAAACCCATCTCTTCCCTTATGAAAAACCAAGAAAGCATTGATATTAAAGGCAATCCTGCTATTTATACAGCCGGAGGAAAGCACGACTTTTGCGTCGTTCCAAGAGTAATTCCAATTGTTGAAGCTATGGCTGCTTTGGTTATTGCTGACCATATTTTACGTTTTAACGCCTATAAAAAATAAATAAGAATGTCAATACAAGAATCTGAAGAAAAAATCATTGAAGAATTTTCCTATTTTGAAGATTGGATGGACAAATACAATTACATTATAGAATTAGGAAAAACATTACCTTTAATAAATGAGTCATTTAAAACTGATGCGTATTTGATTTCCGGCTGTCAATCGAATGTTTGGCTACATGCCGAATATCAAAACGGACGGATATACTTCAGTGGCGATAGCGACGCCATTATCACTAAAGGGATTGTAAATTTATTGATTCGCGTACTCTCGGGTCATACCCCTGATGATATACTCCAAGCAAAATTGGAGTATATTGATACGATAGGATTAAAAAATCACTTGTCCCCTACTCGTTCTAACGGATTAGTATCTATGATTAAACAAATGAAACTATATGCCTTAGCATTTAAGAATAGAGAATAATGAAAAGTAAAGAATCATTGCGAAATGAAATTATTATTAAATTAAAACATATTTACGACCCTGAAATTCCTATAAATATTTGGGACCTAGGTTTGATCTATGATATAGTTTTTTTAGCAAACAACGATATTAACCTTATTATGACGTTAACATCACCCAATTGCCCCGTAGCAGAAAGCTTACCATTGCAAGTTAAAACTACTTTAGAACAAATACCTGAAATAAATAAGGTTAACGTTAGCATCACTTTTAATCCCCCTTGGGATATGGATAAACTCTCAGATGAAGTTAAATTAGAATTAGGCTTATTATAAAATCTTCATTATTTTCAAATAGAATCATCTGTTTTTTATAGTCATTCTCGGCTATTTTATTGATAAAATTCTCGAATAGAAAACTCACAGAATACTATATTTATTATTTATAAAATTATTGATTTTTTATTTTTTTTATCATTTTTTTTTATTACTTTTGCCAATTATTAGACAGAAAAAAATAAATGGAAAATTTCATTGTATCAGCACGAAAATATCGCCCAGGAACATTTAAAACTATTGTTGGACAATCAGCTATAACGACTACATTAAAAAACGCCGTACGTCAAAATCAGGTTGCTCAAGCATTTTTGTTTTGTGGACCAAGAGGTGTAGGGAAAACAACCTGTGCACGCATTTTAGCCAAAACTATCAACTGTCATAATCTTACAGAGGAAGGGGAAGCTTGCAACCAATGTGAATCCTGCATTTCGTTTAATCAATCTGCTTCTTTTAATTTCTTTGAGCTGGACGCAGCTTCTAATAATTCTGTAGATGATATCCGAACATTAGTCGAACAAGTACGCATACTTCCACAAGGAGCTACTTACAAAGTATATATCATTGACGAGGTGCATATGTTAAGTGCTCAAGCTTTTAATGCGTTTTTAAAAACATTGGAAGAACCTCCTCCTTACGCTAAATTTATATTAGCGACAACCGAAAAGCATAAAATTATTCCAACCATATTATCAAGATGTCAAATTTTTGATTTTAAAAGAATTAAAACCAATGACATCGTTTCACATTTGGAATATGTAGCCAAACAAGAAAATGTATTAGTCGAACAAGCAGCGCTTGAGATTATTAGTCAAAAAGCAGAAGGCAGTCTTCGCGATGCATTGTCAATTTTTGATCAAGCGGTTAATTTCTCAGAAGGAAATATTACGTATGAACATGTCATTGAAAATTTAAATATAATAGATTTTAATTACTTTTTTAAAATTATTAAAGCCCTCCATCAAGGTGATATTGCTGAAGTATTAATTGATTTTAATGATATTATCGATAAAGGATACGACGGACAAATTTTTCTTGAAAGCATTAGTGAACATACTCGAAATTTAATGGCCTGCAAATTAGGGGTTACTAATTTACTGGAAACAGGAGAAAACATCAAGCACCAATACATCGAACAAGCCAAACAATTAGACTCTAATTTTTTGTTGAATTGTCTATCTATTTTCAGCCGATGTGATGCTTCTTATAAAACAGCCAACAACAAACGATTACATATCGAAATTTCGCTTATGCTTATTTGCAACGAAAAGACTAAATTAAAATCAAACACAACTATAAATGAATCTCCAACTTCATATAAACCACCCATTCAATCAAATGAAAAGCCTAAGCCAATTGATACATATCCGGAGCTTACTATAAATCCCTCTCCAACTTTCAAAAGACAAATAAAAGCAGAACCCTCCCTTATGACCACAATTCCCATTAAAGATATTCTTAAAAACGAAAAAGAAAATATTTTAAAGACTACCCCAAATATTGAACCTAACAAAAACCCTATAAAAAACGAAAAAATTAATTATGTTGATGAATACGAAGAAATTGAAGAAAATATAGTTGAAGAATGTACGTGTGAATCAAAAGACGCTACAGAATTATTAACTAAAAATTGGATGAAGTATGTAGAAAAAGCAACTCCAAATGCTATTGCCGCTCGTATGCTACTTAACGAAGAAGTGCCATTGATAAAAGATGAAAATAAGTTAATGTTTGAAGTAGCCAACTCAATTGCGGAAAAAGAAATCAAAGACATCATAAATAACCTCTTACAAATTATTTATACTGAAACTAACATAAAATATACTTACGAAATTCAGATTGATCATAATAAAAAAATTGAAAGTAAGATCATAGATCCAGATGAAAAATTCAAAAAGATGAATGAATCAAATCCTTCATTATTAACATTTAAACAACAACTAAATTTAAATATTTTTTAAAATAATTCACATATGACAAAAATCAAACTATCGTTTACAGTAATATGCTGTTTTTTAATATGTATCGGTTTTGCTCAACAAGACGTTAATTGGGATAAAGAAATTCCTGTCGATCCCAAGGTAAGAATTGGGAAACTAGATAACGGATTAGTTTACTATATACGTAAAAATTCCAAACCTGAAAATCGAGTGGAATTACGATTAGCCGTAAAAGCCGGTTCAATGCAAGAAACCGACGAACAAGTTGGACTTGCTCATTTTACGGAACATATGGCTTTTAATGGAAGTACTCATTTCAAGAAAAATGAATTAATTAGTTATATGCAATCTATAGGCATGCGTTTTGGAGGTGATATAAATGCTTATACTAGCTTTGATGAAACTGTATATATGCTAACTGTTCCTACTGATAATAAAGGACAATTAGATACAGGGTTTTTAGTTCTTTTGGATTGGGCTGCCAATTTAAGTATGGAGAGTAAAGATATTGATGACGAACGCGGTGTTATCATAGAAGAATGGAGAATTGGAAAAAATGCTGATGAACGCATGCGTAATGTGTGGTTCCCTATCGTTTTCACAAATTCACTTTATGCAAAACGTTTACCTATTGGCACCTATGAAAACCTAAAATCATTCAAACATGAAACCATACGTGACTTTTACAAGACATGGTATCGCCCGGAATTACAAGCTATTATAATTGTAGGTGATATCGACATTGATTATACAGAGGCTAAAATTAAAGAACTCTTCGGACAACTTCAAAATCCAAAAAATGCACCTGAAAAAATCATGCATCCCATAGCTGATAATAAAGAGATTTTGATAGCACGTGCTACTGATAAAGAAGCCACTCATAGTCAAATAATGACTATTCGCAAAAACAAAGGTTTTTGTCCTAAAACTTTGCAAGACTATCGTACCAGCTTAATGCATCGTTTATACAATATGATGATAGCTGAACGATTTAATGAATTACAACAAGACCCTGCTTGTCCTGTAATCAGCGCCGGAAGTTATTATGATGATTTTATTGGCAATGTAGATGCTTATACCGGCTACGCTATCGCCAAAGAAAACAAGATGAAAGAATCACTACTTCTCCTAATGAAAGAAGAAGAGCGCATCAAACAACATGGGTTTCTTGAATCTGAGCTTGAACGTGCTAAAGAAGAATTAATGGCAACCCTTGAAAAAGCTTCTAATGAAGCTGAAAAAACACTCTCTTCATCATTTGCAAGCTCTTATATAAATCATTTTCTTAATGAAAGTCCTATAATGGGTGCTAAAATTGAATATACACAAGCTAAAAAAATAATTGAAACTATTAAAGCTGATGAAATAAGCGCATTTGCAAAACAATGGATAACGGATGAAAACTTTGTAATAGTTATTTTAGGTCCTGAAAAAGAAGGCTTAGATATATTATCGGAAACTCAAGCTAAAAACATAATAAAAAAAGGAGATTATAAAATTGTCAGTCCATATGTAGATAACTATAAACCCGAACCACTAATTAATAAGGAATTAACAGGGTGCAAAATCCAATCATCAAGAGAGTTAATAGATATTGATGCTACAGAATATACTTTAGAAAACGGCATTAAAGTAATTTTAAAATCGACTAATTTTAAAGATGATGAAATACTAATGAAAGCAGAAGCTCCAGGAGGTTCAAGTTTGTTTGGATTATATGACTTCCCTTCCACTTTATTTGCTACTGAACTAGTAGAACGCTCAGGATTAGGTGCTTTTGATTATATTTCTTTGCAAAAAAAATTAAAGGGTAAAAATATTAGTATTTCCCCTGTAATAGGAGAACTATGGAATGGATTCTATGGGAGTACAACTCCTAAAGATTTTGAAGTTATGCTTCAACTACTTTATCTTTATTACGATGCACCGCGTTTTGATGAATCGGCATTTCAAGCTATTATTTCTGAAACGAAAAATCAAATAAAATTTATTTCTTCCAATCCAATGTATGTTTTTTTGGATACACTTATTAAAATCAGCACCCAATCTGATCCCCGAATTCAAGTTGTACCGGACGAAACCCTTATAAACAATGCTACTTATAAACAAGCACTCGATGTTTATAAAGACCGTTTCAGCAGTGCCGGAAATCTGATTTTTACCTTTGTAGGAAACATTAATAAAGAAGAAATGTTACCATTGATTGAAAAATACATTGGAAGTCTTCCTATTATCGATAAAAAAGAAATGTTTAAAAATGTATATTTCGGATTTCCTAATGAAACACAAGATATCAATATATATGTAGGTGTTGATAATAAAAGTTCTATGGGAATTATTTTCAACCATGATTACGAATGGAATACTAAAACAAATCTATGTTTAGATATCTTTCAAGAAATTCTTGATATACAACTCTATGAAGTTATACGTGAAAAAATGGGAGGTACTTATTCTCCTACTTTACAATTTAATTACAACAAATATCCGGAGACTGAATATAGTATGATGATTTATATTAATTGTGATCCAAAGAAAACAAAAAAAATCAGCAAAACTGTTTTTAGCATTATCAACAAAACACTCAGTAAAGGATTTACAAATGAAGAACTGCAAAAAGCAAAAGAACAAATAAAAAAATCCATAGAATTAAATTTCGAAAAAAATTCATATTGGCAAAATTATATCTCCGAACAATATTTCAATGGAGATCCTTTAGATGAATATAAAACATATCAACAATTATTAAATGAAATAACTGCTGAAGAAATTCTTAAAACTATTCAACCTATTTTTAACACTTCACATTATGTAAGCGTTTATCAATATCCGGAAAAGAAAAATGCTAAAGTTAAAGAGGACAAAAACAAGGACACAGAAGAAAGCGATAATGAAAAGGAAGAAAGTGAAGAACCTATAAAGAAGTCTAAAACTAAAAAATAAAAAAAAGCTGTCATAAGACAGCTTTTTTATTTATTGATAGGAATAAAATCTCCTCTTGTTACTTTGATAGTATAACCAATTTTTTCCATTTGAAGTTTTAACATCGGCAAGTATTCAGATGCTTCCAGGCCTGTTGCTATTTTATTATCATAAATCATATAATTCTTTCTAACACTTAAAGGCGAAAGATTAGGCATCACAACGTTTGCACCCGCTAAAATTCCATGTTCTCGCCCTACTTTATCAATAGTACCTAATGCCGTAGTAGATGGTAATAACGCACTTGGAAGCATCAGACGTAAAATTGCCAACATAAACAATGTTAATTCAAGCGTTCCGGCTTTTTCGTCAGCAAAAGGAGTCTCATGATGGGAAATAAAGGGTCCTATTCCAACCATTTGAGGCTGTAAATCTGCAATAAACAATAAGTCTTCCACAAGATTTTCAATGGTTTGAAAAGGAGAACCTACCATAAAACCCGATCCTACCTGATAACCGATTTTTTTTAAATCATACAAACAACGTTTACGTTCATCGCTAGACATTGTTTTAGGATGAAGCTGTTGATAATGAAAAGCATTAGCCGTTTCATGTCGCAACAAATACCTATCTGCACCTGCTTTATAGAGTTTTAGATAACTATCGTATGATTTTTCTCCCAATGATAACGTTATGGCACAATCAGGATGATTATTTTTTATACTACTTACTATATCAACCATACGAACATCGTTATAATAAGGATCATCACCACCTTGTAAAACAAAAGTACGAAAGCCAAGAATATAGCCTTCTCTACAACATTCTAAAATTTGTGATTTTGTCAATCGATAACGTTTAACATTTTTATTTGCTTTACGGATTCCACAATAATAACAATCGTTTTTACAATAATTGGTTAATTCTATTAATCCACGAATATAAATATCTTTCCCATAATAGCTTTGTCTTACTTCTCTTGCCTTTGAAAATAAATATTCACTTATGACAGCATTTCTATTTGCAATTAGATCTATAAATTCTTCTTTTAAAAGTATTCGATTTTTAGTTAACTTATCAATCAACGGATACATAATAATTTATTATTAATTAAAAGGAAGCTTCATGCTTATCTCATAACACCGATACGTTTGAAGTGTTCATTATATTAATTATTTTTTAAGATTGAATCATTCTTGTAGTTCTTTCTTTTTCTTTTCCTTTTCCATGCCAATGACATAGTGACAATTCACAATTTCTCCTTTCAGATACAAATCGACAAATCCATAATCCATAGTACCTAATGAGGGAAGTTCTTTTATTTTAATTACTTTTTTCCCTTTGGGAATTTTGTACTCTTTTACTTCCGTTGATTCACCATTTCGTAATTTCAATTGAAGAGTGCATTTTGTTTGCACCTTAGAATTAATTTTGATTATTATGGGGCTATTGTTATATACAAAGGTGTTCAATTGTATTTCAAACATAGGATTTCCACTTGCATCATAGGTCGGCGGAGCTTGTAAAAGTAAGTTATAGGCTTTAAAAAAATCCGTAATACCATATCCCAAGGAACTATCAGGTTTTGTTGCTTGGTGTCCGCTTTGACGAATAGCATTTATAATTTCATAGGTTGTTTTTTCAGGGAAAGCTTGCCATAAACAACTAACCATACCCGCCAACAAGGGAGATGAAAAAGAAGTACCATCTGCAGCTAGTGTTTTACCAAAAGGATTAGCAACATAGGTTGCTCTTCCTACGGCACAAGCATCAGGTTTTATCCGGCTGTCAGCAGTAGGACCATAAGAGCTGAATTCGGCTCTTTCACCTTTTACATTTATTCCCCCAACGGCAAGTATGTCTTCTGCATCAGCAGGACAGCCAATATATTTCCATTTATCATTACCCGCATTTCCGGCACTATTACAAACAATTATTCCTTTCTTTGCTGCAATGGTAGCTGCTTGTGATGCTCTACTTACTTTCCCGTTTAAATCAGCTGCCGTCCTTGGCTGATTGGGATCATCAAATTTAGTATAACCTAAGGATGAATTTAAAACATCACAACCCAAACTATCAGCCCATTCAATTCCTGCGACCCAATTATCTTCTTCAATTTTATTTTCAGACCGGCTATCTTCTGTCTGAGCTAAATAAACAAATACGTTTGGAGCAGAACCTATCAATTCATTTGGCACTTCGGAGGCGATACAGGAAAGCACATAAGTGCCGTGACTATGTTTACGCATTGGATCCACACAAGGTTCAACAAAATTTCGAGCCCCTAACAAACGATTTTCTTTGCGTAAAATTTCGAAATGACGTATCGAATCTACATTATGAAAGCCCCCATCCATTATCATCATGTGTATTCCCTGACCGGAATATCCCAATCGATGCAACCAATGAATGTTATTGATTCGAATCTGATTTGTGGATTTACCATAGGAAAATATGGTATTTGTATCTATCCCTATCACATTCAAATTATTATCTATTGAATTATAGTAAAACCGTTCATCACATGGTATTTCTTTCTCTTTCAATAATATTGTTCTTTCTGCAAATGCTACAAATGGAAGCTTTTTTATTTTATCTAAAATTTCCTCTTCCTCCGCATATACCGTGATTCCATTTAACCATTTGGAACAAGTAAACAAAACCATAGTTGAATCTAACGATAACACTTCCTGTATATAGTTTTTATTTACAGGCAAATCCTCCACAGTTACGGGAATATTAAAACGTTTTCTTTTTTCAACAGTTCTTGGCGAAAGAAATTCATTTGGTCTGTCAACAGAATATTCACTCTTATTTTTATCTGTAAATTGAATCCAATATTTTGCCGGTGTTTGTGAAAAACTGCTTAAAATAAAAAATAAAAACGGCAAATAAACACATATTCTTTTCATATAATTATCCTCTTTATTATTGTTTTTCAAATATTAATACTGCATTGTTAAAAGCTGCTGCCGCATTGATAACTTTTTGGTAACTTTCATACTCTTCTACCGGATAATACAATCGATCGTAATACTCTTCCGATTCAACAACAATGGTATTCCCTTCTTTTCTAGTTTTTACCAAAAAAACAGCTTGTTCGTCTTTATCGGTTACCTTAACGGCTATATCATTATAATTGACACATGTATATCCATCGGGGATATCACATACAATGATACGATTATAATGAGACTTATGGGTTCTTTCTATAGGAAGCAAACGTGGTTTTTCTTGTTTTAATTCACTTTGTTTGCCTATCAAAGCTCCAATTGTTACAGTAATTTTATTTTCCTCAAACTTCATTAAATAATAATCAATCATATCCGCATTCATGATTAGTGGATGTATAAATATATCTTCGGGAGTAGCATTTATGATTTCAACAGCATCTAAACTAATACTTTCACTTCCCAATGCCAAATAATGATCTATAACTTCATTTTTATCTTCTTCTTCCATATCAGGAAGGTTAAATTGTAAACCAAAGCCATAATAACCTGTCATCACTCTTTTGATATGACCTTTGAGTATCTTTTTATTCAAATCTATACTGACATGAACATTAATTGAATCCCCGCTGTATTTCTTATCTAAAACAGGGATACTCTTGAATGTAGGAACAAAAGAAGTAATATTACTTACTGTAACCGGCTCCAAAAACAAAGCATCTTGACCGGCAAGTACTGATGGGGTTAACCCAACGCGCAATGCTCTAAAAGTTGGGGCTACATATTGTTTAATTTCAGGAATATAAAACATTACATCATGCAAATAGTTTGGACCATTGAAGGTCTTATCAAAACCTTTGTATGTCTTGTCATTTGTAAATACTATTTGATTCTCAATTTTATAGTAATCAAACAAATAATAATAAACTTTCGTTAATCCGATTGTATTTGTTATTTTATTTTTCAAACCAAATGTTAAATCTGAAAAGAAACTGGCATTTGCGTCAATAAATAATATTTCTTTTTTAACATAATTTTCAATTGTTTGTACTTTCTCTTGCGTTGACATTTTTTTATCAATCGGTATTTGTGATGCAAATTTCTTAAGAAGTTTTATTTCAGCTTTTTCCGGTTGGGCAATGGTAGTATATAAATTTTGCGAAAGTGTACCTATCGTATTCAGTCGCATTTTTCCTCTACTATAATTATAAGCAAGGACAAACTCTATGCGCGGTTCATAAGCATCATAGAACGACATCTCTTGGTCGCTGATTTTTGGTAGATTTTCAGCAGTAATATAAGTATAACGCAATTCTTTTTGGCTAAAAATAGTATCTATGATTTCTGACAAACCATTATATAATGAAAATTCAGATTTTAAATAATCCGGCATTACCATCGTAAACTCAGCTTTTTTAATAGGATTATTTCCGGGAAAATAATAACTTCCATCTTCTATGACGTTAGGTTTACGTATGATATAAAAAAACTCTAAAACATCTCCGATTTCAGCCTTTTCAAGAACCAGATAATTATCTTTATCTCCGTCTTCTTCTATTTCAACCATATCGCTTTTTGACAATTCAATGATTTGCCCATTTTTCTTAACACAACGAGCTTTGCATTCCAGAATGTTATCATCGCTGCCGGGGATGTTAAGTTTTCTGTATCCTTCGAGTTTTTCATAATCATATATTTTAAGCATAATATGAAGACACTCCCATAATTCTACACCTTCATCTTCTATGCGATAATCCAACACACGCCCATAATACAAAGCTGCCACTCCATCTTTGGCATAAAGTGTATCACAAGTTTCTGAAATAAGGGGTATTTCTTTAAACTTATAGTTTTTTAAATCAACTCCTATCTGAGCTGAAAGGCTTTGCAGGATGAAATAACATCCGAAAACTATACTTAATTTTTTCATCATTTTAATTTTTTATTTTATTTTTTTGTGAATTTATTTTAATCTATTTCCATAAAACCATTTCTGTTCCAATATCAACTTTCCATTTTTATCAAAACGTTTAAGCTGACCATGTAATTCATCATACACATAATTGGCTTCTTCATATATATTCCCATTGTCTAAGTAAATAATTGATTTTCCTTGCAATACACCATAGTAATACGTTTGATCTACTTTAAGTTGCCCTTCTTCATTCCATGATTTATACTTTCCATGAACATTATTATCGAGGTTTTCAGATTCTTCAAACAACTTACCATTAGGATAATAGGTGTATTCTACTTCCTGTCTTAAACCGTTTACGAAAGTAACTTCACACGATTTTTTATTAGTAGGGTAATAACTTGTAATTACAACCTTGTCTTTCCCCATGGGTTTAAAATCACTGAGTACATTATCTTTATCCATATATGCATAGGCAATAATCTGGTCATCATTATACATTAATTTGTAGGTTATAGTTTTACCATCGGGTGCGTAAAAATTAAAAATTCCTTCTCTCACATCTGTAACATAATTACCTTCCATAGATAAATTCCCGTTATTATAATATTTCTTGACCGGTCCTTGGAGCGTACCATATTCATACATATAATCAGCCTTAATATCTCCATTCTCTGCATATAACAGCATATGCCCCACAGGTTCGTTCATGATATAGTTCAACTGAAATTCTACTTTATTCTGATTGATAGAATGAAATTTTTTAAATAATCCGGAATAAATGCCATCATAATAAACCATTTTATTAAGAAATTTACCATCAAATGAATACCAAACACAGGTATCTATCAGTTTACCGGCTAACAAATTGCATGATGACTCTATATTTCCATTGAGATAATAATTATTCTGTATCCCATTACCATTTTCAAAAAATAGCGTTTTAATAACTTCGCTATTTTCATTATAAAAAACATATTTTTCTAATAATCCATATTTATAAAACATTTCCGAAGATTTTTTCCCATCCATAAAATATTCACATTTGTACAAAATGTTTTCATTATTATATACTTCCAACGATTTGACATTACCGTTCATATAATACGTATACCAAGTACCTGTTTTTTCGTTATTTATATAGCTGCCTTCTTCCGCAATACTATCATTCTCATAATATCTAAGGCTCAAACCATGATAGTTATCATCTTTATACTCTATATAACTCATTATTTTACCATTTGGATAATAATAAATTGCAGGACCTTCTTTGAGATTATCTTTATAATTAACTTCAGAAATAATCTTAGTATTGGGGGCATATGTAATTAATTTCCCATGCATATCTCCATTTGGTTTGTATGAGACTTGCTTATAAAAGTAATCATTGGACAATTCATTACTATATATTTTTGCTACAAACATTTTATTTTCTGCTGTTATTTTTTCTCTAATTTTGCCATCCGGAGAAAAAGTATTTATTTCTGTTAAAATGCCGTTTTTGTAGATGTTTTTATACATTAATATTCCATTGTAGTAAAAAATTTCCTCTCCATGTTTTTTCCCGTTTTCATAATTCGTTTGTGCTTCAATTTTCCCATCACGCGTATAATCCACCCAAAGTCCTGCTTCTTTTCCTTCATTGTTATAATTTGATATATAACATACATTTCCTGAATAATAATATGATTTCCATTCTCCTACCGCGAAATTATTCTTCACACTTCCTTCAGAAGCAATTTTACCTCCCGGAAAGAAATAGCGAGCTTTCCCTATCTTGTCTTTTTCTTCAAATTGAATTTCACTTTTCAACTCTCCATTCGGATAATATTCAGAAGAGATTCCCAATAATTCTCCTTCTTTATAGATAGAGTTGTACTTTATCATCCCCTGAGGATAATAAGAAATATATTCTCCATTATACAAATTATTCGCCCAATGTGCATTTTCTATTAAAAATCCTGATCTGTTATACATTCTTCTGATGCCGGTAATTGTTCCATTTTCAAGGGGAACAAACATGGATAGAAGTTTCGTGTTTTCTTTTCTGTCTCTTTCAAAATACGCATAAGCTTCTCCTTGTACAGTATCATTAACCATAGAAAATTCTTGAGTAACATTTCCATACATATCAAATTCTTTCCATTGACCATGACCTTTTCCTTTTTTATAGCTGCCTTCTCGAAGTATGTACCCTTGATTATCTAAAATAATCCATTTCCCTTCTTCCAAACGTTGTCTTTCCTCATCTAAAGAAAAAGGACCATAGGCGCTGACATTAAATTTATTATTGTATTCATAGCTATAGTTTTCATTATTTTCCAATCCAATTCCATCGGCAATAGTAGCATTCAACATTTGTAATGAATTATCCCATATGGATTGTATTTCTTTTTCCATCTTGATTGCTTTTTCTGATACCTTACCCTCATCTACATCGGTATTCATTAATAGTAAATGACAAAATACATCATAGATTTTTTTATCTTTTACTACCGTCATAAAGAAAGGTATATACAACTGATCTTCTATAAAATATAATGTAGAATCATATGCTAAATTTTCAAAAACAAATTGATTTTGTCTGGTTAAGATATGATTTATTTTTGTCTTAAGTTTAAATTGCTTATTCAAAGCGAATCCGGAACTAAGCAATGTCTCCGTTTTTTTATATTTTTCATTTCTTTTTTCCATCTCAGAAGACATCTTGAAAGGATTATCTTCGTTAAAATAATCTAATCCCACTGAATATAATTCCAATAACACTTGAAGAGAAGTTAAGGCAACGTCCTTTTTAGGATTCATCATGGCTGCATAATTCAAAGCTAGTATACCGGGTATATAATACCCTTGTTTGATGTAAGATAATCCCAACTGATAATGGCTCGTCTGATGCAAAGGATTACAAAAAATTGCTTTTTCAAAGCAATGCATCGCGCTATCATACGCTTGTTTTTTCTGATATACTATACCTTTATTAAAATGAAGTTGATTATTAAAAGGGAATAATACCAAGGCACTATCATATACGCTAATTGCTCTATCTAATTGATTATTTTCGCTATAACAATTTGCCAGTTCCGTATAGACTGAACTTATTGCTAATCTTTCATCATTAGCTTCCAACAATGTATATAAAATTTGATAGGCTTCGTTGAATCGCAACTGTTTTTCATAAGCATATGCAAGTTCGTATTGTGCTATGTAATACAAACTATCTCCAAACGGAACCGCCATAAATAATTTTTCTGCCTCTTGCCATTTTTTATCACTAAATTTTTCTATCCCTTTTTCAATATATTGAGCAGAATTAATAAATTTAACATTTTTTCCCATTTGAGAATAGGAAAAAAATACCGAATAAAATAAAACACCGATTAAAATAAGTATTCTCATAATGTTAGATTTTTAAATAATAATTAATAATGTAAGTGCAAAAATAATAAATATTATAATAATATAATCTATTTTTTACTATAATTTATCGCTTAGAAATTGATATAAAAATTATTAACACCTAAACAGCGACTCTTAACTCATTGTATTAAGAAGTGTTACTTATAATTAAAGATTCATCAACATATATTTTAAAAAAATAATAAAAAAAAGTTTTTCTTTATCGTTTTTTTATATCTTTGCATTACATCTTTAATTAAAAATACAAATATAATTATGTTTTTATTTTTTTAGTTAAAAGGATTATTTTAATAAATTTATGGCTCAAATAACATCACAAGAGTTACATCAACAACTTAAAAATATATTTGGTTTTAACCATTTTAAGGAAAACCAAGAAGTTGTTATTCACAACGTTCTAAATGGGAAAGATGTATTTGTTATAATGCCTACCGGTGGTGGCAAATCTATGTGTTACCAACTGCCCGCCCTTTTAATGGAAGGAACGGCCATTGTCATTTCGCCTTTAATTGCTCTCATGAAAAATCAAGTGGATTCACTCCGGAATTTCAGCATGGAAAAAGGCATTGCCCATGTTTATAACTCTTCCCTTACCAAAACCGAACAAGCAGATGTTAAAGAAGATTTATTTAATGGTAAAACCAAATTATTATATGTCGCTCCTGAATTCTTTATAAAAGAAGAAAATATTTCCATCTTAAAAAAAATTGAAATTTCTTTTTTTGCCATTGATGAAGCTCATTGCATTTCTGAATGGGGACATGACTTTAGACCGGAATATAGAAAAATAAGAAATGTGGTTGATACTATTGGGCAAAAAAAACCAATTATGGCACTCACAGCTACTGCCACTCCAAAAGTAAGACATGATATACAAAAAAATTTAAGTATGCTCGATGCGGATGTTTATCTTTCTTCTTTTAATCGTCCAAATATTTATTATGAAATAAAAGACAAAACAAAAGACATTGACAAAGAGATTATTAAATTTATTAAAAACCGTCCCGGGCAATCCGGCATCGTTTATTGCTTAAGTCGTAAACAAGTAGAAGATTTTGCTGAATTATTACAAGTCAACAAAATTAAAGCCCTACCCTATCATGCCGGGCTTGACAATAATATACGCATTGAAAATCAAGATAAATTCCTGATGGAAGATATCGATGTAATTGTCGCTACTATTGCTTTTGGAATGGGTATTGACAAACCAAACGTACGTTATATTATACACTACGACATGCCCAAAAGTTTGGAAGGATATTATCAAGAAACGGGTCGTTCCGGACGTGATGATGGTGATGCTACCTGTGTCGCTTTCTATTGCTATGATGACCTGTTAAAATTGGAAAAGTTGATGAAAAACAAACCTTTTTCCGAACAAGAAATTTCCAAACAACTATTATCTGAAACTATGGCTTATGCTGAATCAAGTCTCTGCCGCCGTAAACACTTATTATTCTATTTTGGAGAATCTTATGATAAGGAAAACTGCGGTTGTTGCGATAACTGTTTACACCCTAAATTAAAAATGGAAGGAAAAGAATACGTACAAATTTTATTGTCAGTTATTAAGGAATTAAAACAACAATACAAAGAAAAACACATTGTCAATGTAATTATCGGTAATGAAACATCGGAAATTAAAAAGTTTAAACACAATGAAATTAAATGCTTTGGCGAAGGTCAGGACAAAGATGAAAAATTTTGGTCCTCATTAATACGTCAAATGTTATTTGAGAAATTAATTGTTAAAGACATTGAGAATTATGGTATTTTAAAACTTACTCCAACCGGTGAAAAATTCTTGAAAAAACCTATTTCTATCCCTATTGTTAAAGTAAATAACGAAGATGAGGATGAAGAACTTGACGAATCCATTCCGGTTCAAAAAGACGGAGTCATTGATAAAGTGCTTTTTAATATGCTTAAAGATTTATTGAAAAGCATAGCAAAAAAAGAAAACCTACCCCCTTATGTTATTTTCCAAGAAATATCCTTGGAAGATATGTGTGTACACTATCCAACCAAAATGGATGAACTAACGCAAATTACAGGTGTCGGTGCAGGCAAAGCTCAAAAATACGGTCAGGCTTTTATCAATTTAATTCGAAAATACGTTGAAGACAATGAAATAGAAAGACCTCAAGATTTAGTCGTTAAATCAGTAATCAATAAATCCGGATTAAAAGTATATGTCATTCAAAATATTGACAGAAAAATTAGTTTTGAAGATATTGCTATCGCTAAAAATCTGACAAAAGATGAATTACTTACGGAAATTGAAAGTATTATTTTTTCGGGAACTAAATTGGATATTAACTATTATATCGATGAAACTATTGACCTTTATCATCAAGAAGAAATTATGGACTATCTGATGAATACAGAATTAGACTCCTTAGAGACGGCTCTACGAGATTTAGGGGAAGACGAATATAGTCTCGAAGAAATTCGTTTAATGAGAATTAAATTCTTATCTGATATGGGAAACTAATCATTCTATTAATACATAAAACATATAATCAAAATGGACGAAATTAATTCTAATGAGAATCAAATACAGGAAATAGAAAATCAGCTAGAGAACCCTAATCCTATAACCGATAAAAGCATAAATGATGTTTTTAATCAAGAAAAAACATGCAAAAACAGAACCCATACTATTCTAAATATTCTTGGGTTCTCAATTCTATGTATCGGACTTATCATATTGTACATATTGCATTTTACTCAAAATGATGAATCTGATAATTTAGCTAAATACATTTCTAAAAGTAATAATTCCATTATGTTAACGGTTAACAATGATTCCATCATTAAACATTTTACCTTAGCTGAAATATTGAAAAAGGATTTAGAAACCGAAGCAACGAAGTACCAACAAGAATTAGAAAGTAAAAAGGCAATTTTTGAGGAAAAATATAAAAATTATCAAATTAATGTTCAAAACAACATATTAACACAAACACAAATGCAAAATGCTGAAAAACAATTGCAAAAAGAAGCCGAAACTTTACAAATATTACAAGAGCAGTATTCTCAAACCTTAGCCATGAAGGAAATGTCTGTTCAAAAAGAAATTACAGATTCTATCGTTAATGCTGCTCGTAGAGTGAACGACAAAAAATACAAAGCTGACTATGTGTTGGCTACTTCTACCGGCTCAGCCATATTATACGCAAATGAAGTGTATGATATCACAAAGTATGTAATTGAAGAATTGAATAATGCTTATAAAAAATCTTCTCAATAGTATGAACGCAAAGACATTACTTTTACTTTTACCGTTAGTTTTCAGTATTTGTTTTTTGTCTTGTAAAAACCAAAAAAAAGAAACTGTTGTAATTGATACTTGGCCTGATGGTAAACCAAAAAAAACAGCTGAATATATCGTTGATGATGAAGGAAATAAAAATTTATACAAAGAAACTTTATATTTTAAAAACAATCAGAAGTTTATTGAAGGCACCTATAACGAAAAGAATGAACAAAATGGCATATGGATATCCTGGTTTGAAAATGGCAAAAAGAATAGTCAGGGTATGTATGTAAACGGAAAAGTAGACGGTAAATACACCGTATGGTATCCTAACGGGAATGTTCATTATGTAGGATATTACAAGAACGGACAAAAAACAGGCAAGTGGAAATTTTATAACGAATCGGGCAAACTTACCAAAGAAAACAATTACTAAATTAATAGTTCAACATTTTTTATTTGTTACAAACAAATTATTACTTTATTTATTGGAATTTAAATAATTAACTATATATAAATAAAATCATAAATATTATGCAAAAGTTACTATTGTTAGGAGACGAAGCGATTGGGCAAGCAGCATTGGATGCAGGCATATCCGGAATTTATGCATATCCGGGCACTCCTTCAACAGAAATCATGGAATATATACAAGCGTCGAAACAAGCAGAAGAGAGTAAAATACATCGTCAATGGTCGGCAAATGAAAAAACCGCTATGGAAGCTGCCATAGGTATGTCCTATGCCGGGAAACGTGCCATTGTATGTATGAAACATGTCGGATTAAATGTTGCTGCCGATGCATTTATGAACTCAGCTATTACCGGCGCAAATGGAGGATTGATTGTTCTTGCTGCCGATGATCCTAGCATGCACTCTTCCCAAAACGAACAAGATTCAAGATATTACGGACAGTTTGCCATCATTCCGATTTTCGAACCCTCTAATCAACAAGAAGCCTACGATATGACCATTGAAGCTTTCAATTTTTCTGAAAAACATAAAATACCCGTCTTATTACGCGTTACGACCCGTTTAGCTCACTCCCGTTCCGGTGTAGTTTGCAAAACAAAAAGACCTCAAAACGAATTAAAATTACCCGATAATCCAAAACAATTTATTTTACTCCCGGCAATTGCACGGAAACAATACAAAGAGTTACTCGATAAACAAACTGCCATTAAAAAAGATATTGAAAATTCTCCTTTCAACGCCTATATTGATGCTAAAGATAAATCGATGGGCATCATAACCACCGGTATTGCTTATAATTATCTTATGGAGAATTATCCCGACAGAAACTGCCCCTATCCGACATTAAAAATAACTCAATATCCTGTTCCTGAAAAACAAATTGCCAAAATGGCTGATGAATGTTCATCCATCTTGGTTATGGAAGAAGGATATCCTATCATTGAAGAACAATTACGTGGTTTATTAAATCGTTGTTTAACAGTAAAAGGACGTTTAGACGGCAGTTTACCGCGTGTTGGTGAACTTAACGCTAATGTAGTTGCTCATGCGTTAGGATTGCCTGATACTGAAGGTGAAAAAATACCCGATATTGTAGCTCCTAGACCACCGGCTTTATGTTTAGGTTGCCCACACATCGATTCTTATAACGCTTTAAATGAAGCCATCACTCCTTACGGAAAAGGACGTGTATTCTCTGATATAGGTTGTTATACCTTAGGTGCATTACCTCCTTATAATGCTATTTATGCCTGCGTGGATATGGGAGCCTCCATAACTATGGCTAAAGGTGCTTCAGACGCAGGTTTACATCCAAGCGTTGCCGTTATTGGCGATTCTACCTTCTGTCATTCCGGCATCACTTCTCTTTTCGATTGTGTGATGGAAAATACACCTATTACCGTGATGATACTCGATAATTCCACAACCGGTATGACCGGCGGACAAAAATCACACGGTGTCGGTCGTTTAGAAAGCATTTGTTTGGGATTGGGCGTTGAAAAAGAACATATTCGCATCTTGAAACCTCTTTCAAATCAACATCAAACTAATGTAAATATTATTGCCGAAGAGTTAAAATATCAAGGTGTTTCTGTTATTATTCCACAACGCGAATGTGTCCAAACACTGAAGAAAAGAATGAAAGCGAAAAGTAAATAAATTGTAAATAATAAATATTAATATAATGAATATAGATATCATATTAGCAGGTGTTGGCGGACAAGGAATTTTATCTATCGCCACAATAATCGGGAATACAGCTGTAAAACAAGGATTATTTCTTAAACAAGCAGAAGTTCATGGAATGAGCCAAAGGGGTGGAGACGTGCAATCTCATCTTCGTCTATCCGACAAAGAAATAGCTTCCGACTTAATTCCCATGGGTAAAGCCGACTTAATTATTTCCGTTGAACCTATGGAAGCATTGCGATACTTGCCCATGTTAAAAGCGGATGGATGGGTTATTACCAATACAAACCCCTTTATCAATATTCCTAATTATCCGGATAACACCGTTTTGATGAATCGCATCCATACATTAAAAAATAAAATTGCCATCGATGCCGACCAAATTGCTAAAGATTTAGGCTCTGCACGTTCTTCTAATATGGTTATTCTTGGTGCAACAACACCTTTCTTAAAACTTAGGTTCGAAGACATAGAAAAGACCATCGAAGATACTTTCCTCCGTAAAGGGCAAGATATTGTTGATGTAAATATCGCTTGCTTACATGCGGGTAGAGAATTTGCTATGAAAAAATAATTTTTTTAAGATTCACCATTGTAGTCTATGGTGAATCTTAATTTTTAATAACCGGTAAAACGAATGCTTATGAAAATTGCTATTATTTTTAGTTCCAAACACGGAACAACTGCCAAAGTCGCTCAACAATTAGGCGAAAAGTTAGGTGAAGAGATTACATTAATCAATCTCAAAGACCACAAGAAACCTAACATTAACAATTACGACGCTTGCATTTTAGGAACCGCTATTTATGCAGGAAACCCCATTAAAAGTATTAAAAATTTTTCTTTGAAAAACAAAGACCATCTCATAAATAAACCCCTTGGTTTATTTATTTGCGGTATGGACCCGGGAACGGAAAAGCAACAAGAGGAAATGAAAGCTGCCTTTCCTGCTGAACTATTGAACCATGCTAAGTCTAAATACTATTTAGGAGGTGAATTTATTTTTGAAGACATGAATTTCATGGAACGATTTATCATCAAGAAGATTTCTAAAGTCGATAAATCGGTTTCTCTGATTCATCATGATAATATTCAAAAATTTGCCGAAGAGTTCAAAGAAGAAAATTAATTCGTAATTTATTTCTTTGTTGACATATTGATTCAAGGCTGTATAGAATCAACCTATAGATCCTTCTATACTTATATTCAACAATTTTTGCGCTTCAACAGCAAATTCCATGGGTAATCGCTTCAATACATCTTTGGCATATCCATTTACTATTAATCCTATGGCACTTTCGGTGCTTATACCACGTTGTTGACAATAAAAAAGCTGGTCTTCTGAAATTTTTGATGTAGAAGCTTCGTGTTCCAAAATAGCTGTTTTATTATTGCATTCGATAAAAGGCCATGTATGGGCTCCACATTTATCCCCTAATAACAATGAATCACATTGTGAGTAATTTCGTGCTTTCGTAGCCTGCTTAGCAATACGCACCAATCCTCGATAGCTGTTTTGACTGTAACCTGCCGAAATCCCCTTGGAAATAATCGTGCTTTTGGTGTTTTTTCCAATATGTATCATTTTTGTCCCCGTATCAGCTTGTTGGTAATTATTGGTTACTGCTACAGAATAAAATTCGCCGACAGAGTTGTCCCCTTTTAATATACAACTAGGATATTTCCATGTTACGGCAGAACCTGTTTCCACCTGTGTCCATGATATTTTTGAATTTTCTCCTTCACAAATTCCTCTTTTGGTAACAAAATTATATATTCCTCCATTTCCATCTTTATCCCCGGGATACCAATTCTGAACCGTTGAATATTTAACTTCCGCATTTTTCATGGCAAAAATTTCGACTACAGCAGCATGCAATTGATTTTCATCTCGCTGTGGCGCTGTACAGCCTTCCATATAACTTACATAGGCTTCTTCTTCGGCCACAATCAATGTTCGTTCAAATTGTCCTGTATTCGATGCATTTATACGAAAATAGGTAGATAGTTCGATGGGGCATTTCACTCCTTTGGGAATATAACAGAAAGAGCCATCACTAAAGACTGCGGAATTGAGTGCAGTAAAAAAATTATCTCCGATAGGCACTACTTTCCCTAAATATTGTTGAACCAAATCAGAATGTTTTTGGACAGCCTCGCCAAAGGAACAGAAAATAATACCTTGTTCTTCCAATGTCTCTTGAAAGGTAGTTTTCACAGATTGGGAATCAATTACTGCATCTACAGCTACTCCCGAAAGCATTTTTTGCTCTTCTAAATTAATCCCCAAGCGATTAAACATATTCAAAACATCCGGGTCTACTTCATCTAAACTCTTTTTATCCTTCTTCTTAGGGACGGCAAAATAAATAATGTCTTGATAATCTATTGGGTTATACTTTAAATGAGCCCAGGTAGGTTCTTTCATTGTCAGCCATTTACGATAAGCTTTTAAACGAAAATCCAATAACCATTCGGGTTCTTTTTTAAATGCCGAAATTTTTCGTACTATTTCTTCACTTATCCCTTTGGGGAAATAATCGGTATCAATATTCGATACAAAGCCATATTTGTATTCATTCGAAGTTACATCCTGAATAATTTCATTTTCTTCTGTCATAGGTTCGATTAAATAACATTAAACATATTCATCCCCTTTTTTTATTTGTACATCGGTAACAAATTGACGAATTTGTTGTTCATCGTTTTTATTGCAAATCAATAAAATATCATTGCTTTCAGAGATTATATAGTCTTTTAAGCCTTGCACAACCACAACTTTATTTTTAGGAGTATTGATAATGCAATCGGATGTTTTATAGGTAAACACATCGGATTGGGATGCAATCGCATTATTATTTTCGTCTTTTTTAAGTTGTTCAAATAAAGCGGTCCATGTTCCCAAATCAGACCAACCGAAATCGGAAGAAAGCACATTGACATTCTCTGCTTTTTCCATTATTCCATAATCAATAGAAATAGAGCGACACAAAGAATATGTTTTGGCAATGGCTGGTTTTTCTTCCGGCGTCCCTATTTTATCCTCTATATGTTCAAATAATTCATCTACATCCGGCAGATACATTTTAAAGGCTTTGAAAATCGCACTCAATTTCCAGGCAAAAATACCTGCATTCCAAAGAAAATCTCCACTTTCAATAAATTTTTTCGCTAAATCAAGTTCAGGTTTTTCAGTGAAAACTTTCACTTTATATATTCTTCTATCCGGAATATAACGATTTTTATCATTGTATTGAATATATCCATATCCGGTATCAGGACGAGTGGGTCGTATACCTAATGTTAGCAACCATGGATTTTTATCTATGCATGCTAAAGCTGATTTGATGTGTTCTATAAATGCAATCTCGTTAAAAATTATATGATCGGAAGGGGAAACGATAACATTTGCATCGGGATTTCTTTTTTTAATTCTGTAACTGGCATATGCGATACAAGGAGCCGTATTTCTACGCATAGGTTCCAAGATAATTTGCTCGTCTGTTAATTGCGGAAGTTGTTTTTTGATTAAATCATAATATAACTCATTCGTTACAATGTAAATATTGGAAACCGGGCAAACTTGTTCAAATCGTTGAAAAGTCATTTGTAATAAGGATTTACCCACCCCTAAAAAATCAATAAACTGTTTAGGATATGTTGTTTTACTTAAGGGCCAAAAACGGGTTCCTACTCCACCGGCCATGATTACACAATAATTATTATCATTCATATGCTATATATTTTATTGTTTACTATATTCACTAACGTCAATATGCGTTTTTTCATATATCAATGCTGCTTTTAATTTTCCTCCCTTGACGGTATCACTTTTGCCAAGGGATGATATTTATACATTTTATTTGTTTTCAATTCTTTACATAAATAATATTTCCTTAATAACTTTTGTTTAATAAACGTTCGTCCGTCATGAATAAAAGTTGTTTGCATAGGAATATCAGACAGTAAAACCTCCCCATTTTCACATATACTTTCTTTGTCATAGGCTTGTAAAACCCTACTTAAAGGTATATCTAAAAAATCGCTTGATTTAATATGCTTCAAATGTGTCAGTAAAGCTACTTGTATGTCTTCAGGAAAAACATTGTCGTCTATAAACTTTATTAACAAATTCGAGAAATGTTGTTTCCATGGTTTTCCGTGTTTCAAACAACGATTATATTCCCATGCATATAAGTGAGCAAACTCATGTAAAAGAGTTATTAAGAAAGCATAGGGATTTAAATCATGATTGATGGTTATCCGATGGGGATGATTTTTTACAGGTCGATAATAAGAGCCGTGAATACGTTTTCTGCTTTTTGTAATTTTGATATGCACCCCGTGTGAGGATATCATCTCACATACCTCTGTTAACGCTGATAGAGGCAGGTATTCGGCTAAAAGTTTGTTAATATCCTGATTCTTTTGTTGAGACGGAAGCATATAAATGCTGTTTTTCGGTTAATAGGGAAAAGGTAGGACAATCATGACATCTGTGTGGATGCCTTCGCGGTACGTTTTTGTACGAATGGCAGGAAATAAAAAGAAATGCAACCATCAATATAATAATAATTGTTTGAATTTTAACACTTTCTGTCTTCATACTTGTCTTATAATCATACTGCAAAGATATACGATTTTTCCTTTTAATCTTTATCCGGCATTCATTATGATAGAATAATAAAACTATCAATTGAAAATATTACTTTCACAAGAAACAACTTTCTGTAACTTAAGGCCGGACAATCTTTCATAAAAAAAGAACAATTTTCTGCTTGACATTTTATTTTAGTGTATTTTTGCACATATTTTATATGGAACAAATTTTAACACATATCAACTTGGAAATTTTCAATTATTTTCTTTTAGGAATGACGGCTATTGCTGTCATTGTTTTTATTGCTTTATATTTTGTAGAAGCGGGTTACGGTATGTTTGTCGATAAGAAATGGGGAATTACCATTAACAACAAAATAGCATGGACTTTTATGGAAATGCCTGTTTTTCTTGCCATGTTTACCTTATGGGCACTTTCAGAGAGACGTTTCGAACCGGTACTTTTCACTTTCTTTGTGTTTTTTCAACTGCATTATATTCGCAGGGCTTTTATTTTTCCTTTTATGTTAAAAGGCAATAGTAGAATGCCATTGAGTATCATGTTTATGGGTATTACTTTCAATCTATGCAATGCCATTGCTCAAGGAGGATGGATATTCTATTTCTCCCCTGACAATTACTATACGCCGGATTGGTTTACCTCTCCTCAATTCATTGCCGGCACTTTACTGTTTTTTGCCGGGATGTATATTAATGTATCATCCGACCATATCATTCGATCTCTACGACAACCGGGCGATACCAATCATTATCTTCCCAAAGGAGGAATGTTTAATTACGTGTCTTCGGCACATTATTTTGGAGAAATGATACAATGGATAGGCTTTGCTGTTCTCACCTGGTCTTTAGCAGGGGCTGTTTTTGCGGTTTGGACATTCGCTAATTTAGTACCACGCGCCAATGCGATTTACCATAAATATGAAGTACTGTTTGGCGAAGAAGTAAAATCGAGAAAATTAAAACGTATTTTCCCCTTTATCTACTAATGCCGGATTCTAAACTACATAAAACCGCTTTAATCACAGGAGCAGGTTCCGGCATCGGTTTACAATGTGCTCATGTACTTGCCAAAAAAGGGTATAACCTCTTGATTGTTGGTAGAACTCCCTCTAAAATTACAAATGCCGAAATGTCATTACAGCAGTATGGTATACACATTTATCCTCTTATCCTCGATTTATCCCTTCCCGATGCCACCCAAAACTTGCTCCGCTTTTGCAAAAACAATCAGCTGAACATTGACGTTTTAATTGCCAATGCAGGGATCTCTCTCGGAAATACCCTCACCGATACTTCCCCCGAAGATATTGTTCGCCTATTACGTTTACACATTGTACATACTACCCTGCTATGCCGGTTGATAGGCGAAGAGATGAAACAACAAAAAGAAGGACATATATTAATTGTATCTTCATTAACCGCTTTTACTCCTTTCCCGACCATGTCGCTCTATGCTGCCTCCAAAAGTTACCTGCATTATTTTGCAAAAGCCTTACGGGCAGAGTTAAAATCACACAATGTACATGTTTCCGAACTTTGTCCCGGCGGAGTTGACACTCCGATGGTAAGCAAAGATAATTTTTTTATTGCAACAGCATCTCGCCTGGGCATGCTGTCCAACGCAAAAGATGTTGCCAAAGAAAGCATAGATAAATTATTCAAACACAAAGCCAGAATTACTCCCTGCCTTTTTTACCGTATATTAATTTTCTTTTTACCCTTCGTTCCGAAGGGCATCATCGTATTTTTATATACACATTCTTCCATGTTTGCAAATAAAAAAAGATAAAAATGCTACACGATAAGGAAAATACATGGACAAACAATCCTTCTTTTGCGCTGATTACAGGCGGAAGTTCAGGTATCGGCTTGGAATTTTCTAAACTTTTAGCATCTAAAGGATATCCTATACTCATGGTGAGTAATCAAGAACATGCATTGGCATTGCAGAGCGAACACATAGCCTCAACCTATTCGGTAAATGTCGACACACTATGCATGGATTTATGCCAACCCGATGCTGCCGAAAAAATATTCCTGTATTGTGAAACAAAAAACATAGAGATTGATATATTAATTAACAATGCCGGTGTTTATTTCACCGGAGATATACTTGACACAGACCCTAAAAAGATAGAGAATACCTTGCATCTCCATTGCATTAGCGTAAGTTTATTATGCCATTATTTTGGAAAGAAAATGCAAGAACGTAAAAAGGGTTATATATTGAATATGTCCTCCTTGGCAGCATGGATGCCTTATCCTAAAATTGCTTTATATGCCGCAAGCAAACGCTATATCAAAGATTTTTCACGCGCTATTCGCACGGAATTACTTCCCTACGGGGTTAGTGTTACTGCAATTACTCCAGGTGCCGTGAATACCGATTTATTAAACCTTTCCCCCTCGGCAAGAAAAATAGCCGTGAAAACCGGAATCATGATGTGCCCTGTAAAATTAGCAAAAAAAGCATTGAAAGCCATGTTCCACCGTAAAGCCGGATTAACCCCGGGAATACTAAATTGTATCGGAATTCCTGTACTTATCATCACTCCCTTAAGACTAATCTCTCTTATACAAAAGAAATTCGGGAAAGTGTTTCAATCGTAATTTTTAAGTTCCCGGGATAGGCAGCAAAACAGCTGTCTGTTTTTTGTGCCGAGTCCCGAGAAGAGCTCTCAGCTGTCAGCTATCAGTTTTTCAAAGCGTTGTATCAAGTTTAATTTTTAATTCTTAATTTTTAATTTTTAATTGATTATAAGGACGCAAAGAGATACACACAGCCTACCCTTATTTTTTCGGAACGAAAAACCGTCTTGCGACTTTTGACTTGCGATCTTAGACATTAAAAAAATGTTTACTTTTGCATTATTATAAACTTAAAAAATGAAAATGAAAACAACCATTAGATTTTCGATGCCGGCAATACTATTTGCTGTCTTCTCAGTATTTTTTACTAATTGTATAAAAGATGCAACTATTCCGGTAGTAAGTACCAACGAAGCGACAGAAGTAACCCAAACGACAGCTACAAGCGGAGGAGTAATAAGTTCTGATGGCGGAGCAACCGTAACAGCACGCGGTGTATGTTGGAGTACAAACCAAAACCCAACTATTGCCGATAATAAAACTACAGATGGCACAGGAGCAGGTAGTTTTACAAGTCCTATGACAGGCTTAACAGCCAATACAAAGTATTACGTACGAGCTTACGCCACAAACAGTACAGGAACCTGGTATGGAAATGCAAGGTCGTTTATAACACTTGAAGGAAACCTTGATATTACGTATGGTACTGTGACCGATATTGATGGCAATACTTATAAAACTGTAAAAATAGGCACCCAAACGTGGATGGCGGAAAACTTAAAAGTTACTAAATATAACAATGGAATAATAATCCCAAATGTAACTGATGGTAACAGATGGTATGGATTAACTTCAGGAGCTTATTGTAATTACAATAATAGCCCAAGCAATGTGGCTACTTATGGAAGATTATACAATTGGTATGCAGTAAAGTCAGGCAAATTATGCCCTACAGGATGGCATGTAGCAACGGATGCAGAATGGATGACTTTAATTAATTATTTAGGAGGTGAAGAAGTTGCAGGAAATAAATTAAAAGAAACCGACACAATACACTGGCATAGTCCCAATACCGGAGCAACCAACGAAAGCGGCTTTACAGCCCTTCCGGGTGGCTGCAGGGACATGGATGGCACATTCAAATTAATTGGACTCTCCGGTTGGTGGTGGAGTGCTACTCAGTTCGCTGACCTTGGAGCCATCTCCCATTACATAAGCTACTATTACGGTAGTGTTGAATTTAACTACGACTATCAGCAGTATGGGTATTCTGTGCGTTGCGTGAAAAATTAAGAATTTATTTGATTCAATGGTTTGTATAATTTGTTAGGGGCTCCTGAAAGGGAGCCTTTTTTATGATTTTGTAGGGCATGTATACCGGGTGTTCGGCTCTATGCATAACTGTTTCTATTAAATCATTCCCACTTATCCACTATTTAAACCGTTTATTTCCCCACTATTATACTATAATAATACTTATTTATCCCACAATAATATTCCAGATAGGGTAAAAGCACCTTATTATACCTTATTTAGTAATAAAAAAACCATAAAAAACGATACGAATTCCCTCCTATTAGTTCGAAAAGTGCAAAAATAATTGACGAAACCTTTTTAAAAAGAGCTTGAGAGCTTCTTTTGAAGTGCTCTAAGGCTTTTCATAAAAAGCTTTAGAGCTTTTTTAGAAAAGCTCTAAGGCTTTTTTGAAAAAGTACGAGAGCTTTTTGGAAAAAGCGCTAAGGCTTTTTGAGTGTTTTTTTAGGCAAAAAAAAGAGCCGCTGTAGGACTACAACGGCTTCTAAGGGTTTAAAATGTACTACTTTATTCCTTCATGCTTTCTATCAATAATGGATAGCCTTTTTTAAAACTTCTCTTTCGGGTTTTATACATAAATAGACTAAGGGATTATTTGTATTTGTATGTGGACTTTTTTCTTCCATGCTTTCCAGACTTTCTATATGAATTCTTGAAAGGATTGCTCCCATTGGATGTTTTGCTACTAATCGCTGTGTTTTCATAATGTTGCTTTTTCGTTTTTTTGATGCAAAATTAAACTATAAAATCCTATTAAAACCAACGAAAATGAAAATATGTTATATATATCAGCATAAGAGAGGTATACAAACAATATT
>JAGOKS010000013.1 GCA_017994425.1 Bacteroidales bacterium
TAAACTCTTAGATACAATTACGAATTTATTATATATTACATTACATGTGATTAACACCAATCCTATTGAAATAAGTGTATATGCTTTTAATGAATGCGACACAGGACAACAAGTAAGTAAACTTATCCAATGTGAAAACAGCATTAAAGAATATGCAAGGAATGAAAAATTTGTTATTTATCCTAATCCTACTTCCGATATACTAAACATTAAAGACCTCAATGGCATTATCGAAGAAGTCATCCTATATGATATTGTTGGAAAAGAAGTAAAAAGAGAAGTAGTTAATCGTACGGAATGTATAATAAGCTTAGAAAATTTACCGCAAAGTATATATATTTTAAAAATCAAGACTCAGAACACTTATTTTAATTTCAAGATTATAAAAAGGTAAGAATTGAATTTTAAGATAATCTCCTAATTATTTAGTAGTATATTTCTTTTATTTCATCAATGATATCGGAAGCAATCATACTTTCATAAGAGATTTTTTTTGCAACCATATCGGCAGCTTTACCATGATTAAACACCGCCATAATTGTTGCTTCAATAGGAGAATAATGCTGTGCCAATAATGCTAATAACATTCCTGTCAACACATCACCACTTCCTGCCTTTGCCATTCCGGGATTACCGGTAGAATTAAAATAAACATTCCCATTTGGAATACTGATGCTGGTATGAGCTCCCTTTAAAACAACAATGCATTGATATTTATTTGAAAATTCCCGTTGTAAATTCAAACGATGAAATGAATTAGCTGCTTTACCCACCAATCGTTCAAATTCTTTAGGATGAGGTGTGAAAATACAATA
This sequence comes from Bacteroidales bacterium, assembly GCA_017994425.1. GTDB lineage: Bacteria > Bacteroidota > Bacteroidia > Bacteroidales > WCHB1-69 > UBA5266. Next base: position 816 of record JAGOKS010000013.1, read on the forward strand.
AGGAGGTAAAAATTCCAAGTATGTCTTATTTTCAGCCAAACAATTGATTGCATCTGCATCAAAAATAATGGGATTTCGTGTATGTTTAATTACATTTTTTATTCCCAAAATCGTATCCGGGTGCATTCCAAGACCGGGCCCAATAGCAATCGCATTCGCCTTGGTTAGTTTCTCTAAATCCACAGCAGTGAAGTGTGTTGTATTTTGATCGGAAGTACATAAAGCTTCAGGAACTGCCGTTTGTATTATCTGATAACCAATTTCAGGAACGTGAGTTTCTAAAATTCCCACCCCTGAACGCAAACAGGCTTTGCTTGCCAGTACAGCAGCTCCCATCATTCCTTTACTGCCTGCAATTAATAAAGCACGTCCATAATTTCCTTTGTGTGAAAACTTAGGTCTTGGTTTATGTATTCCCTGAATATCTTGTTCTTCTATATAATAATACGGACTTTCAATTTTATTAATGAAATCAGGATGTAAATTTATATCACCAACCTCCCATTCTCCAACGAAGGGATAACTTTCCGGAAATAAAAAAGCTAATTTCGGGAATTGGAAAGTAAAAACAAAATCCGCATGTATGGCAAGTGCATCTTTCGGCATGGATTTATCGGCAAAAAATCCTGAAGGAATATCGATGGAAAACACAAAAGCATTGCTATGATTGATATAATGAAACAACTTACTTAACAAACTATTATCGACAGGTTTATTTAATCCGCTGCCCAAAACAGCATCAATAATCAATTCAACATGTAAGGAGGGAATATCATTCTCTTGGATTATTTCATGAATATGTAATGGGTGTGTTGATTGTAAATAGGCAAGGTTCTTTTGGCAATCTTCAGAAAAAGTTTCTGTATGTTTTACAATATAAACTTGGCAAGTATAATTATGTTGCAATAAAATACGTGCAATTGCCAATCCATCTCCCCCATTATTTCCCATCCCGCAGAAAATTAACATAGAAATATCAGAAGGGAAAAGTTCCATAATTTTGGAAGCAGCAACATTGGCGGCACGTTCCATCAATTGAATAGATTCTATCGGTTCATTTGTAATCGTATAAGCGTCAGCTTCCCGAATTTGTTGAATAGTTGGTATTTTCATATACTTATTTTAGTTACTTCCTCAAAAAAAGTATGCTAATCTGATATTTTTTTAACAACAAAAGTTATAGAGTTATCCAAAAAACTTATATTATTAATATTGTTCATTATCATTTGGAAAATCCAATGATTTCACATCATCAATATAGCGTTGGAGTGCAGTAGTAATTTCGTAACTCAAATTATGATATCTACGTAAAAAGCGAGGAGAAAATTGTTGAGTAATTCCCAACATATCATGTAAAACCAACACTTGTCCATCTACTTCATGACCTGCTCCAATACCAATAATAGGTATGTTAACTGCTTTTGTAACTTTTGCAGCAAGGCTTGCAGGAATTTTCTCTAAGACTATACTAAAACAGCCTGTTTTTTCTAACAACAAAGCATCTTCCATTAAGCGAGTGGCTTCTTTTTCTTCCATTGCCCTTACGGCGTAAGTTCCGAATTTGTTAATAGACTGTGGTGTAAGTCCCAAATGACCCATAACAGGGATTCCCGCAGTAAGAATACGATCAATACTTTCCACAATTTCTTTACCGCCTTCTAATTTCACTGCATCTGCTCCGGATTCTTTCATAATACGAATTGCAGAATGCAAGGCTTCTTTAGAGTTGCCCTGATAAGTACCAAAGGGTAAATCAACAACTACCAGAGCACGTTCCACTGCTTTAACTACTGAAGTAGCATGATATATCATTTGATCTAACGTAATGGGTAAAGTAGTCTTATAACCAGCCATAACATTGGCAGCTGAATCGCCCACTAAAATTACTTCCATTCCTGCAATTTCCAACAAGCGAGCCATAGAATAATCGTATGCTGTCAACATAGCGATTTTTTCATGCTTATTTTTCATTTTTTGCAATACATGCGTAGTTATTTTACCGGCAGATTTTGAGATACTTGACATGCTTTTTAATTTTAAGTAAGACCTATTAATTATTAACTTAACTTCTTGATTGAATCAAAAAGTTAAGCATTATAATGGCACAATCGCTAATAACAGAACCGGGACCAAATATAGCCACAGCACCTGCTTTATACAAGAAATCATAATCTTGAGGCGGAATAACACCACCTACAATCACCATGATATCTTCTCTACCTAATTTTTTAAGTTCTTCAATTATTTGAGGAACTAAAGTTTTATGCCCAGCTGCCAAAGACGAGACTCCAACAAAATGTACATCATTTTCAACTGCTTGTCTTGCTGCTTCTGCAGGAGTTTGAAACAAAGGACCCATATCAACATCAAAACCGATATCGGCATAAGCCGTTGCCACTACTTTAGCTCCACGGTCATGACCATCTTGTCCCATTTTAGTTATCATGATGCGTGGACGACGTCCCTCTATTGCAGCAAACTGATCTGCCAGATCACATGCTTTTTTAAAGCTTTCATTATTTTTTGTTTCTGAATTATACACGCCTGATATAAGATTAATTTTTGCTTTATAACGTCCATATACTTTTTCCATTGCCATGGATATTTCTCCTAAAGAAGCACGAACTCTAGCTGCTTCTATTGATAATGCCAATAAATTACCTTTTCCTGATTTTGCACATTCTGTAATTGCATTCAATTTTTGTTCAACCAGTTTATCGTCTCTGTGTGCACGTAAGTCAGCCAAACGTTTTAATTGAGCTTCTCTGACAGCAGTATTATCAACTTCTAATGTATCTATCGGATCTTCCTTTTCCAAACGATATTTGTTTACTCCTACAATAATATCTTTACCTGAGTCAATCCGTGCTTGTTTACGGGCAGAAGCTTCTTCAATGCGCATTTTAGGAATGCCTGTTTCAATGGCTTTTGCCATTCCTCCTAATTTTTCGATTTCCTGTATATGTCCCCATGCTTTATGAGCAATTTCATGGGTTAAGGTTTCAATATAATAAGAACCTGCCCAAGGGTCAACCACACGACATACATTAGTTTCTTCTTGAATATATATTTGGGTATTACGTGCAATACGTGCTGAAAAGTCGGTAGGCAACGCAATAGCTTCATCCAATGCATTGGTATGTAAGGACTGCGTATGACCTAAGACAGCTGCCATGGCTTCCACACACGTACGTGCAACATTATTAAACGGATCCTGTTCCGTCAACGACCATCCTGAAGTTTGTGAGTGGGTGCGTAATGCTAATGATTTAGGATTTTTCGGATTAAATTGTTTGACAATTTTAGCCCACAACATACGGGCAGCACGCATTTTAGCTATTTCCATGAAATGATTCATGCCGATAGCCCAAAAGAAAGATAAACGCGGAGCAAAAGCATCAATATCCATACCCGCATTAATACCGGCTCGAAGATATTCAAGACCATCGGCCAAGGTATATGCCAATTCTATATCTGCAGTAGCACCCGCTTCTTGCATATGATAACCTGAAATACTGATAGAATTGAATTTAGGCATATTCTTAGCTGTAAATTCAAAAATATCAGCGATTATTTTCATGGATGGAAGAGGTGGATAAATATAGGTATTTCTAACCATAAATTCCTTTAATATATCATTCTGTATTGTTCCACTAAGTTGCTCTATAGATACTCCTTGTTCTTCAGCCGCTACTATATAAAAAGCCATGATAGGCAATACTGCTCCATTCATGGTCATAGAAACCGACATTTTATCTAAAGGAATTTGATCAAATAAGATTTTCATATCCAGGATAGAGTCTACTGCTACACCTGCTTTGCCAACATCACCCACTACCCTTTCGTGATCACTATCATACCCACGGTGTGTCGCTAAATCGAATGCAATTGACAAACCTTTTTGTCCTGCTGCTAAATTTCTCCTGTAAAACGCATTGGATTCTTCAGCAGTAGAAAAACCCGCATACTGACGTATCGTCCACGGCTTCATCACATACATGGTAGAATAAGGACCTCTTAAAAACGGAGGAAGTCCGGCTGCATAATTCAAATGCTCCATGTTTTCCAAATCATTGGCAGTATACAATGATTTTAACGGGATTTGTTCGGCAGTTGTCCATCCATTGTCGGAATTGGACAAATTATTTTTTTTATCTGATAATGAATTGCTTTTATAATTAACGTTATTAAAATCGGGTCTCATTATGATATATTATTTTAAAGTACAATTTTTTGCAAAAGTACTAAATAAAGATTAATAAACAAAAATATTTTTTTTTATTTATTCGTACGCGACTTTTATTTAAGTAACTATTTTTTCTATTGTTTAGTAAAATTTTATGAAAGTATCAATAAGCTATTGCTAATTCTTTGTGGAAAATAAAGAAGGATTGTAACTTATTGGGGAAAACTACTTTTCAACACACATTTTTTTAACCAGACAATTTCCTTTATAAGTAATAGCATAGTAATAAATAGTATTTGCTAAGGTTCTAGCGTCAATTTCGATGTAATTATTTCCTTTCTTAGCGGTTATTACATCATCAAATAAATTTTGTCCAAAAACATTTATCAATTGAAAGTTAATCTCACCATCTTGTGGCAATGTAAAGGGAATCACACATGTTGTTCTAACAGGATTTGGAATGTTTTGTCCTAAGGAAAAATTATATATTTTCGTATCGATAAAGGAAATAATTTCCTTCCTAATGGTATCTGATTCACCGCATACATTGATAGCTTTTACTGAAAGCATATACTTACCACTGTCTCTTATATTCAAAGAAGCGCTAAGATTTGAATTATCGGTAGCCCAACTTGTATCGAAGCATTTCCACTCATAATGAGTTGCTCCTTTAACCGAATCAATATAATAGGTGTATATTCCTGCTTCATAAATAGTATCTTTTCCATAAATGCGCCAGGGTTTTGACGGTATTTCGGTAGAATTACTTACTTTACAGTATATATTTTTCACAACATCATTTATAGCGCAAGACAAACTCACCGTGTCTTTATGTGTAAAACAAGCAATAAATGCCATAGAATCTACAATGTTGACACGCAGACTGTCATAAGTTTCCCAAGTTACAGCTTGATTGATTTTCCCTTTACCGAGTTTAAAATCGGTATATATACTATCAACAGATTCATTATTCTGCAAAAAAACAGGAATTGCAGCAATATATGCAATATCGAAACTTTCCAATCCCAAAGGGATAGGATACATAGATTGATGATAATACCAATGTTCTAAGCTATCGTTTATCCATGTTTGTAATGCATTCCCTAAAAGGTCAAGTGTCAGTTTGCCTTTGACCATAGCAGAATCATCATCCGTTCCAAATTTATTTTTATTCTGTCCGATTGCTTTTTTTAAAGAAGTTTGTTTATCATAAATACAATTAAACACAGAAGCATGTTTTTTATTTCCAACAATAGCGCCAACATAGGAAGGAGCTTTCACGCTACCGGTATTAATAGAATATGAAAGGAAAGACCCATCAATAATACCTGAAATACCCCCAATATTGGCACTACTTCCAATTACATTGCCGCTATTCAAACAAAAAGAAAGTTCTGAATGAGTACGTAAATCACCACAAATACCACCCATCGCAACATATCCTTGAATATCTGAAATATTTACACATGAATAAATGTCACTAGCTACGGCTCTTCCGACAATTCCACCTACGTAATAATCTCCTTTTAATCTACCGCTATTGCTACAATAAGCAATACTTGAAGAATCGGCAAAAGCAGCTATTGAACCTACAAAATATACTCCATTAATATCAGTATTAGCCAAATGAAGGCTATCAATTTTAGCACCTGATAAGTAACCAAACAAACCAAAATAAAGACTATCCACTGAAATACTGAGAATTTTATCATAAATTTCTTCACTTACTGTTTCAGCAGCAATAGAGTAAGACGTCTCTTTATTTTTTAATTTTTTAGTCTGATGATTAATAAATAAATTATTAATTGTATGATTTCTCCCATATAAAACACCTTTAAAAGGATGTTTTTGATTTCCAATGGGAATCCAATTAACAGTATCGTTGTTCAGTATACCACATACTGAATCTAAATTTAAATCATTCGTTATCATAAAATATTGTCCAAAACCACCATTGCTAATATCTACATTTTTATACAATCCGGTATCAGCATTTATAATATCTCTAAAAAGCACTAACTCTTCAACAGACTCAATTGTTAAAGGATTTTCTTCCGTGCCTTGAATGGGATAACCAACAATATTTACAGCAATAGATTTATATAGTACATTGTTTTTAAATGCCAGAATAGTGTCTTCTGCTGGAGCTTTTAAAATAACAAATCTGCCATTATTATAAGATAAGACTGACGAATTACTATTTTTCCAAGTAACATTATTTTCCAAACATACATCAAAATTAAAATTAATAGAATTAATATCATCGGAATAGTCCAGAAATACCGGACTAGCAACAACGATAGCTGCGGCATTGGTATCTAAACCTTGAGGGCGTGGATACAAAGATTTTTCAAAAAACCACTTTTCTTCGCTAAAGCTTGTATCGGGGAAAATGGTTTTCAGACGATTATTGATAAGTTCATGTGTTAATTTAGCCGCATTAGTTAACAAAGTATTATCATTTCCAACAGCGTACTTAAGCGGGCACATTTGCAGGTCATAATAGCAATCTTGAATATCCATTTCCGGAAGAGAAGGTATTTTCCCTAAAATAGCACCTGAAAATAGTCCATCCTTTACATTACCTATATTTAAGGAATACATTAATGAAGAATATCGTCCGATAGAGCCGCAAATGCCTCCTGTATTTTCGTTTCCACATACATTTGCAGTATTTACACAATACATCACAGAGGATGTATCCGTAATAGAACCACAAATACCTCCAACATATATATTACCGAGTACTTGATTTGAATTCACAGAAGATGAAATTGTCGCAAAAAAACCGTATCCACAAATACCTCCGGCAAAGTTATCTGCATAAATAGCACTATTATTAACACAATATGATAATTCACCTTTTATAAAACCACAAATTCCTCCACCCCATTTTTTAGCATTGACAAGCCCTTGATTGGAACTATATTCTACACATGAACGTGACGAGTCAATAGTGTTGCTAAAAGTTTGAATAGCGCCGGCTACACCTCCTACACAATAGTTTCCAGTAATATTTCCATAATTATATGAATGCTTTACGCTTCCATAAAGATTTCCTATCATTCCTCCAACATAATCATTTCCGCTTATTTCTCCATAATTTTTACATAATTCTATCTCTCCTAATCCCGCTGCAGCAATACCCCCTACGTCATCATATTCTGTGATAATATCTCCGTAATTTATACAACTTACAATTTGAGCATGACTTAGATAAGCACAAATACCGGCAATTAAACAATTTTCAGTTTTGATATCGGCATTATTAATACAATTCTTAATAATACCATCAGCAGCTAAAGCAGATATACCTCCTCCATCTGAATATATTACTGTTATTTTCCCATTATTGACACTATTGATGATTTGTGCATTATAAGCTATAACAGAACAAATTCCTCCTGCCCCCCAACAACTATCAAACGAGCCATAATTAACACTTTCAATTACCGAAGCCGTCGATACATTCCAACAAAGACCACCAACAAAACCTGCATTCTGAAAATTAATATAATTTTCAGAATGCAATAAGTTTGAATTCATCAACATAGATACTATACCTCCACCAAAACCAACCGCTGACATTTCTCCATACACCTTACAATCAGAAATTGTAGTATTACTATCGGCATAACCACATACCGCTCCTACATAATTACTATTATTTACACTCACATTTGTAAGTGTAACATCTTTAATATTTACGCCAATAACATATCCAAATAATCCTTTGTAATTTAAATTATTTGAATCAGCAAAAAAAAGATTAGAAATTATTTTTTTGTTCCCATCAAAAGAACCTCTGAATTTTACCCCTTTAGAATTACCTATTACCACCCAATCTTTGGCAAGACCTCCAATATTATTTCCACAAACAGAACTAAGATTTAAATCATTCATTAAAATAAAAAAAGTATTTTCATAAGAAAATCCCTTATTAACCTGGATGGCTAAATATTGCAAATGTACAACTGATTCTATTTGATATGGATTTGCTTGTGAACCATCGCCTTTTGACCATGAGACTTGGGCAAAAGAAGAGTATATATATATAAATACACATATAAAAAATAATATCATTTTTTTCATAAATAGTTTGTTTAAAAGTTATTGCATCTATTCAAAATCTACGAATTTATGAAAGCAAATATACATTATTTTTTTTATTTAATATATATTATTTAAAGCAAAAAAAAAGACGATTAAAATCGTCTTTTTTACTTTGATTTATTCTGTTTTTTCTAAAGGGAACATATTCCCATCTTGAGTAATTAAATATACCATTCCTGATTTAGTAATCCTCAGATAATTATCTCCAAACATTACATCTGCAACCGTATCCGATGATTCTTTATTAAAAACAAAATCGCTTAATACCAAATTTGATGCTTTATCATATAGATAGACTGTATCATTTTGTTTTTGAATTGAATTAATGGTAATTCCATAAAAGTCATTAAAATTACAAAATTGAATTGAAGTACTATCATTTAATTTATTTTCATCATCCGTTTGAACGATATAAAATGTATTTGTCGATAAATATTCTTTCACACCTTCTTTTGAAAGAGTTAATTCAGTACTTTTTGCATGATGTTCTCCAACAAAATACGTACGAATTGCCTTTTCACCAATGAAAGTAGCAGCACCGGCAAAATAACCGATTACAGCTATCCATGATATTTTTTTAAGATACCAAATAAAATCGATTTTCTCCATACCCATAACAGCGACACCGGCAGCAGAACCAATAATAAGTATGCTTCCACCCGTTCCGGCACAATAGGCTAACATTTCCCAGAAGTAATGGTCCATTTCAAAAGAATACATTCCCATTGCTCCGGCTACCAAAGGCACATTATCAACAATAGATGATAAAATACCTATTATAATGTTAATTAAATAATATTTTTCCGGTTCCGGCAGACTTATCATATCAAGTTTAGTTGACAATAAACTTAAATGACCCACACTTGCCAAAGCGTTAACAGCAATTAAAATACCTAAGAAGAAAAGTATACTCGGGACATCTATCTTGGTAATTATCGTTGATATGGAATATCTGCTACGCATTTCATGTATATCTTTACGATGTATGATTTCCGATGTAACCCATAATACACCCAATCCGCCTAACATACCTAAATAAGGTGGTAAATGTGATATCGTTTTAAAAACGGGAACAAACAATAAAGCCCCTACTCCCATACATAAAAATAATACACTTTGCCATTGAGCACAAGATGCAGCAGCTTCAGTACCTTGCTTTAATTGCGGACGTTCCACATTTCCTTTCATCATAAATGACAATACTACTAAAGGAACAATTAAGGACATTGCGCTTGCTAAAAATGTCATTTCTATAATATTAAGAGCAGAAACCTTACCGGCAACCCAAAGCATAATGGTTGTTACATCTCCAATGGGTGACCAGGCCCCTCCTGCATTAGCGGCTAGGATAACCATACTAGCATAAAACCAACGATCCTTTTTATCACAAATCAATTTACGCAACAAAGCTACCATTACAATTGAAGTGGTTAAATTATCCAATACAGCCGACATGAAAAATGTTAATATGGAAATTACCCACAATAACTTTACTTTATTCGTAGTTTGGATTTTATCGGTAATTATTTTAAATCCTTCTTGAGTATCAATCAACTCAACTATAGTCATCGCACCTAAAAGAAAGAAAATAATTTCTGATACTTCCCCTAAAGCATGTATTAATTTTGAATGAATCAACCAATCTAAATAACCTGAGCCCGGATTATTCATCATATATTCTCGCAATGAATCCGTATTAACTAAAACACCTTCACCTCCAATAACAGCGCAAATCCATAAAAAAACGGCTAACAGAAGTGCTGTTGCCGATTTATTTACCTTTAAAGGATGTTCCAACGCAATGAAGGTATAGCCTACTACAAACAAAACAATCATAAAAACAAACATATTCTCTAAATTTTAGTGGTTATTATTTTTTAAATTTTAAAAGTGCAAATGTATAATTTTTTTTTTACAAATAATATTATCACATAAATCTAGGTTAAATCTTTTTTTGAGGTGCTATTATTTTTTGTACTAACTTACAGCAAAAAAAAGTGATAGAAAGATGGGAGAAAAATGCAAAGAATTCCGCTCACAGATTTCCACGAATTAAAAAATGCTCTCAACTGTCAGCTATCAGTTTTTAAGAGCGTTGTATCAAGTTTAATTCTTAATTTTTAATTGATATCTCCTCCCCGGGAATTTGCAAGCGTACAAACGACAATTTGTATACGTACAAACGACAATTTGTATGCGTACAAATGACAATTTGTATGCGTGTAAATGACAATTTGTATGCGTACAAATGATCGCCGGAAAGCCTTGTAATTTTTTTTGAATGATTTTTGGCTTTTTTTTTAAATTTTTAATTGATTATAATTAACCGCAGACGGCGCAGAGGTTTTACGCAAAGAACGCAAAGAGATACACACAGCCTACCCTTATTTTTTCGGAACGAAAAAAATCTCGGCACTCGGGACACGGCACTCGCGACGTTTTAGTCAGCTATCATTTTTTCAGAGCGTTGTATCAAGTTTAATTTTTAAGATAAATTTGTGGTAGAATTATTAAAAGAGCGGAACACTTTAAGTAAAATAGCTCAGAAGTATGAAATCCAACCAACAATAATAAATAAATGGGAAACTGAGTTTTTAGAAGAAGCTTCCATCGTTTTTTGAAACAGAAAAAGAAAAAACAAAAGAATTATTTGACCCCGAAGAAGTATTCAAGGAGGTCGGAAAAATGAAGATAGAAATGGTAATATCAATCGTTATTTTTCATAGCAGCTCATAAAAAGAGTTAACCTAAATCTAGGTAATACTTTTTTACTTATGAATACTTAACATCCTGTTTTTAAGAATTTACCTATTCAAACAAACAAGTAAGCGGGTGAATTTAAATCACCCGCTTACCTATTTAAACAAAGATTTTTTAATATTAATCCGTAAGCAAATAAAAAAGATAAAAACTTACAATTTAAATTTATATTTACCTTAAAAGTTTACAGAAAGGTTTCATTAAAAGCACCAACATAGGTTTGTTCGCTTAATGTATTCTCAACATTTTTCTGAGAATTTTTCACTTCAACACTTTGTTCTTTTTTATTATCTTCAAAATGTTTGCGTATGGCTTTTTCTCCGATAAAAGCACCGGCACCTGCCAAATAACCTATTAAAGCAATTCCTGAAATTCTTTTTAAATACCAAATGAAATCAATTTTTTCCATTCCCATTACTGCTACACCGGCAGCAGAACCGATAATTAATATACTTCCGCCTGTTCCGGCACAATAAGCCAACATTTCCCAGAAATAATGATCCATTGGGAATGAATACATTCCCATACCGGCTGCCACCAAAGGCACATTATCAACAACCGAAGACAATAAACCGATGATAATATTTATCAAATAATATTTTTCAGGTTCCGGTAAATTAATAGTATCCAAATTTGTTGCTAATAAACCTAAATGTCCGACAGTAGTTAATGCATTCACAGCCATTAATATTCCTAAAAAGAAAAGTATACTGGGAACATCAACTCTTTTAATAACGGTAGTAACAGCATATCTGTTTTTAATATCACCGGTATCTTTACGATGCACAATCTCGGAAACCACCCACAAAACGGAAACGCCACCTAATATGGCTAAATATGGGGGTAATCCTGTCAACGATTTAAATACAGGAGTAAATAATAAAGCTCCAACGCCTAAACATAGGAATAAGGTACGTTGCCAATGGGGCGTTGATTGATTTTCCATTGCATCTTCCGCTAATTCAGGACGTTGTATTTCTCCTTTTATCATAAAAGATAAAATAATTAAAGGAACAAGAATAGATGCCATACTTGCCATAAAGGTCATTTCCATGATATTCAATGTTGAAACTTTACCGGCAACCCATAACATGATAGTGGTAACATCCCCTATAGGTGACCATGCTCCTCCTGCATTGGCAGCAAGAATAACCATACTGGCAAAAAACCATCTCTCTTTTTTATCGCCAATTAATTTACGAAGTAAAGCTACCATGATAATTGCCGTTGTCATATTGTCTAAAACAGAGGATAAGAAAAAAGTTAATATAGAAATAATCCACAAAAGACTGACTTTTTTCGTTGCTTTAATTTTATCGGTAATAATTCTAAATCCTTCTTGGGTATCAACCAACTCAACAATAATCATGGCACCGAGTAAGAAAAAGACAATAGAAGAAACTTCTCCTAAAGCTGTAACTAATTTCGATTCAACCAACCACTCTTTGAATTCAGTTCCCGGATGATTCATCATAAATTCACGCAAAGAGGTTGTATCCACTAATAATTGTTCTCCACCAATAGCAGCACAAACCCACAAAATAATACCTAAAAATAACGCAGTAGCCGATTTGCTGACTTTAATAGGATGCTCAATAGCTATGAGAACATAGCCTACCACAAACAATACAATCATGAAAATAAACATAATACTTCAGTTTTAATTATTAATATATTAAGTTAAAAAAACGGGGCAAAAGTATCTTTTTTTTCACTCCTATATGTTTTTTTTTATTAAAAAATAAAAAAAATTTAATAAAATAGAATTTTATACAATATCAACGTTAATAAAACTTAACTTACTTGATATTAAAGAACTATAAAGTTAAAAATACATTTTAAAATTTAAGCAATACAATAGTTAATGATTTACATCAACATTCCGGCTTAAATTTAAACGACTATATTAACTATTTTCTTCGGAACAATAATTATTTTTTTAGGATGATTGCCCTGTAACCATTTTTGTGCTTCGGGAGCAGCTAAAACAGCTTTTTCTATGTCTTCTTTCGACATATTAACAGGTAAACTCAACACAAAGCGCATTTTACCGTTAAAGGATACGGGATAGTTATAGGTATTTTCAATTAAATATTTCTCTTCCAAAACCGGGAAAGATGCATAGCTTATACTTTCTTTATTTCCTAATAACTCCCACAATTCTTCAGCTATATGAGGAGCAAAAGGTGAAAGTAAAATACAAAGAGGTTCTAAAATGCTTCTTTTATTACATTTCAAATCCGTTAATTCATTTGTACAAATCATAAAGGTACTAACAGAGGTGTTATAGGACATACGTTCAATATCTTCTTCTATTTTCTTTATGGTTTTATGCAGCACTTTCCATTCATCAAAAACAGGATCATCTTCAATAACACAAAAAGTATTATCTACCGTATGATACAATCTCCAAAACTTTTTAAGAAAACGAAAAACGCCCTCAATGCCTTTGGTATCCCATGGTTTGGATTGTTCGATAGGGCCTAAAAACATTTCATACATTCGCAAGGTATCGGCACCGTATTTTTCTACGATATCATCCGGATTTTGTACGTTATATAATGACTTCGACATTTTTTCGATTTCATATCCGCAAAAGTATTTACCTTCTTCCAATATAAATTCGGCATCTTCACAAGAAACATGTCTTTTCCTGAATGCATTGATATCTAACACATCATTATTGACCATATTAATATCTACATGTATGGCATCCGTTTCATAGGAATCTTTTAAATGATAGGAAACATAGGTATTCGTTCCCTTGATTCGATATACAAAATTGGAACGTCCTTGAATCATTCCCTGATTTACAATCTTTTGGAAAGGTTCGTCCTCGCAAGCCAGACCGATATCAAACAAAAATTTATTCCAAAAACGCGCATACAATAAATGTCCGGTAGCATGTTCCAATCCCCCAACATACAAATCAACATTTCGCCAGTATTGATTAGCTTCTTTTGAAAAATAGGCCTGATCATTATGAGGGTCCATATACCGTAAATAATAGGCATTTGAACCGGCAAAACCCGGCATGGTATTATAATCCAAAGGATAATCCTTATACGTCCAATTTTTTGCACGTGCCAAAGGGGGTTCTCCATGTTCGGTGGGTAAATAAGCATCTACTTCCGGTAATCTCAACGGCAATGTATCTTCAGGAAGAACATAAGGAATACATCCTTTGAAATAAACAGGAAAAGGTTCTCCCCAATACCTCTGCCGACTGAAAATAGCATCGCGTAATCGATAATTCACGGTACCATAACCTATATTGTTTCCTCTTATCTTTTCTATAACACTTTTAATAGCTTTCTGTACGGGTAAATCATCAATAAAAGCGGAATTGATGCAATAACCGTCTTTTGAATCTTTTGCTTCAACCCATGTCGACGTATCTTCAGGTTTTTCACCGTTTGGCACAATTACCTGAACAATAGGAAGTTTAAAATGACGAGCAAAAGCAAAATCTCGGCTATCGTGAGCCGGAACTGCCATGATAGCTCCGGTACCGTAACCGGCTAACACATAATCGGCGACCCAAATCGGGATACGTTCTTTACTGAAAGGATGTATTGAATAAGCTCCCGTAAAAACACCGCTAACTTTCTTAACATCAGTCAAACGTTCTCTTTCGCAACGATTTTTAGCCCAACACACATATTTATCGACTTCTTCTTTTCTATCCGCTGTCGTTATATGTTCAATTAAAGGATGTTCCGGACAAAGAACCATAAAGCTCACACCAAAAATAGTATCGGGACGCGTAGTAAACACATCCAATGTTTGGCAGTTATTTTCAATAGAAAATTGGATAAAAGCCCCTTCGCTACGTCCTATCCAATTGCGTTGAATTTCTTTTAACGAATCGGAACAATCAATCGTTTCTAAGCCTTGTAATAAACGTTCGGCATACGCTGTTATACGTAAAGACCATTGTCGCATCAGCTTACGTTCTACAGGACATCCCCCGCGAACGGAACTTCCGTTTACAACTTCATCGTTGGCTAATACTGTTCCCAATTTCGGGCACCAGTTTACCATACAATCCGATAAGTAGGCTAATCGATAATCCATCAATATACTTTGTTGTTCTTCTTCATTTTTGTTTTTCCATTCTTCTGCGGTAAAGCTAAGCTTACTAGTTGATGCCATATCCAACCCTTGTGTACCTGTGCTTTCAAAAGCTTGTATCAATTCACTTATCGGAATAGCTTTTTTGGCTTGATTACAGTAAGAACTATTATATAATTGTATAAAACACCATTGTGTCCATTTGTAATATTCAGGTTCGCAAGTTCTTACTTCTCTATCCCAATCAAAAGAAAGTCCTAATTTATCCAATTGTTCTCTGTAACGTTTGATGTTGTTCTCAGTTGTTATTGCCGGGTGTTGTCCGGTTTCGATGGCATATTGCTCGGCAGGCAACCCAAAAGCATCATATCCCATAGGATGTAGAACATTAAAGCCTTTTAACCGTTTGTATCTAGCATAAATATCGCTGGCAATATAACCAAGAGGATGTCCAACATGCAAACCGGCACCGGAAGGATAAGGGAACATATCTAACACATAGTATTTGGACTTAGGAGAATCATTTTCGGCTTTAAAGGTTTTTTTCGCGGCCCAATATAGCCTCCATTTTTTTTCTATCTCATTGAAATTATACTCCATACAATTCTATTTATTTTTTTATTTATGGTTTGCAAAGATACTCAATAATGAGTAATATAAAAATAAATAATGAATATTTTTAAATGTTTAACCGTTTTTGAAGTCCAAAAACATAATATTATTTTATGTTAACAAAAATAAATTAACTACATTTGCAAAAAAAATTGAATGGAAGCGTCTTTTTTTTCAAAATCACCATCGAAACATTTTAGTTTAAAAGTTACCGAACCAAATAAACTGCTACTATTTCTTCAAGAAAAACTAAAAGGATATAGTCATTCATCAATAAAAGCACTTTTAAAAAACGAAAAAGTTTTAATCAATCATAAACATATCATTAAACAATTTGATTATCCTTTAAAAAAAGGAGATGATGTCAGTATATTATCCCTTAAAAATAAAGACAGAATTTTGCAACACCCAAAATTAAATATAATATTCGAAGATGAATCACTTATAATCATAAATAAAAAAGAAGGATTGTTAAGTGTTGCTACTGCTCATAAAGAAGAACAAACAGCTTATAACATTCTCAATGAGTATATAAAAAGCAAAGAAAAGAATAAACAAATATACATACTTCATCGACTTGATCGAGACACTTCCGGATTAATGATGTTTGCCAAATCCAAAGCTATCCAAACCATCATGCAAGAAAAATGGAAAGAAAACATTATAGAACGTACATATGTCGCACTTGTACATAACATTCCGAAAAAACCGAATGGGATCATTACCTCTTTTCTTATCGAAGATAAATCAACTAAAATGCATATTACGTCAGATGCTGAAAAAGGACAAAAAGCAACAACACGTTATAAAACGTTAAAACACAATAAATCATTTGCTTTATTAGAATTACAATTAGAAACAGGTAGGAAAAATCAAATAAGAGTGCATTTACAAAGCATAGGTCATCCAATTGTAGGTGATAAAAAATACGATTCACCCTCAAATCCCCTTCAACGACTATGTCTTCATGCTTCAACATTGAGTTTTATACACCCACAAAGCAAAGAAAAGATGACATTTACTTGTGCTGTTCCAGAATGTTTTTTAGAATTTATACATCAAGAGTAATACAATTAAATATAGATTCTGATTAATCGTGAAATCTCCAAGAAGCTCCTACTCTAAAATGTAATCCTTTCGCCGGATAGTGAGGAACTAAATAATAGGTTTTAGGGAAAACATCGGCAAGAAAATTACCCAAAACAAAATGAAAATAGAATCGGCTTATTTTCACATTTGCAAAAAAATCCAAATAAAAATAATTACCTATTTTCTTTTTATCTTGGAAGTAAAATTGTTGCATTACAGGATTATATCCATACGCATAATAAGGAGCATTGTATGACATTTCAAATCCCAATTGTAAAAACAAAGCTTTTTTAAACATAGAAAATCCATAAAAAATGCTTTCTCTTGTTGCTAACCAGGGCATTTGAAGTGAGGAATTATCACAATATTGCAGATATACATTTGCATCAAAACCAAACCCTTTATACCTAAACGGGACCCATGTCGCAAATTGTAAAACATTTGCCGATTTATTTAACTGAAATACAGACATATTTTCTTGCAGCATCGTTGTATTTCGAAGCGAATAATAATTAATATTCACAAAATAATTTTCATACTGCCATTCTAAACCCAATTGAATATGTTGTTGCTTTCTTAAATTAGGGTTATTCCATTGATAGGTATTTGCAAAATAATATGTATAAAAATAATCAGGCTGATAACGATAAAATGCTGATTTTATAGAAACTAAATGTTTGTTATTAAATTTCCACGATAATGATGCCGTAGAAGAAATATCATTTGAATTATAACCATTTAAAGTATATAAAAAATCGATTTTTAAGTCCAAATACTTAAAAAGCCTTAAATGAGCTTTCCCAATAGGAGTTAATTGATAATTATAAAAATTATCCGAACTATCCCCTACCTTAATATAGGCATGTGAAATACCGAATACCAAGTGTAAGAAATTATCCTTATGTATATTCATTGAATCTTCGTTCAAAAAATTAGACCACATCAAACTGTTCCTAAACTGAAAAGACTTAACTGAATCAAAGGTTCGGAGTGAATCATAATTAAACAAAGAATAATAATCAACATTCAACGCATTGTCTTTATATAATGATTTTAACCGACTATACTCAATATCATGAATAATATATCCTAAGCGAAATTGTTTATTATTACTGTCTGGTTTGAACTTTGATAAACGAAAATAATGTCGAAAAAATAAGTCATGGTCTTGATAATCGCTACTAGCATCTGTGAGTTTTACGGGAATGCTTCGTACAGCCATACCGTTTTCAAACATAGAATCCTGAGCTATCCCTCCGTTTTCATTTATACGAAATAGATTATATAAATAAGCGAAATCAAATCCATATCGTTTATTGGTTGTATGATACGATAAACGAGTTCCTATATTCACATCACGTATAACTTGTCTCACATACATGCCTTCAGCAATCATTGTACTAAAATCAATTTCAAATTCAAAATTTTTAATTGATTGTACATGTATTACATTAAACAAATTTTCTTTTCCTGTACCCCATTCATAATCTACTCGGGTATACGATTCGGGTGTATAATGCCAATTCCAATTATTGAAATTGCGATGATACAGTGAAAAAGGCATAGTTTTATAAACAAATCCATGTTTTCGTTGGAATGAAAAATTCATGGGATAATTGGCTTGTCCGATTAATCCCAAGTGAGCGAACAAATTGCGAGAAGCTGAAAGTATTTCTGTTCGTTGAATATCATTAATAGAAGTATCAACCAAAGAATAAGTGACGACTTCTGGAAACCAAACATTATGTATATAATTATAAACAGGAATATAATTCTTAGCCGATTCATTACCCATGGGCATACTTGCCGTATCATTCAAAGAATTATTTTGCGCATAAATTGAGACGCTAATAAAACACAATATGTTAACAATTAATATTTTATTTACAAAACAACGTCTTAGATTCATGTCGCAAAATTACTCTTTTTTTTGTGTGAAAATTCGACTATCATGTTGTTTCCTCATTTTATCTTCTTCTAAAAATAGAAAATCTCTTAGGAGAATCAAACTTTTAAGAGAAGAATTTTGGAAGGAAAAAGCATTAACATCATCTATAATAGACTGTATTTTATTTGGATAGAATTGATTCATAAATGCCATCAGACAAGCTTCGTCTCTGATTGAGAGTTTCTTTTGAGCATATCTAACATATTGAAACAAACGCAACCCATCTATTTTATGATGGAAAGCTTTCGTAAACATAGGAAGTGTTTTGAAATTATTCCGTAATTTACCCCAATTAAGGTCTACTTTACAATTATTCTTCTGAAATTCAAGAAACTCATTTTCTAAATCTTTAGTAAAAAGTTCGTCAATCAACAGGTAAGTTTTTTGAATATTATCAAAAGAGCTAAAATAAAAAAACGGATAGCGTATATATGTATTTTTTTGAAAATCAGCCAAGGCTGTTCCTGTCCCAAACACTACTCTTTCGGAAAAACGCGAAGAAGGGAATACATTGATATCGGTATGCAATTTAATTTTCCCATATTTAGCCATTTTTTGCAGAAAATAAAAATCTTCTCCTGCCATTTGTGTATCGAAGCCTCTCACCGCTTTATAATCTTGTATCTTACATGCAATAGCAGAACCAAAAGCTGTAAACGCATAAGGGCTATTGATTCGCAACATATTAAGCATATAATTTCTCAAATACAACTCATATCGCAACAAAGCTCTATCCTGAACTTCATTTCCACTTAGGCTGTGATAATAAGGAAGATTTAAAGCTACTGCTTCAGGAAAAGATTGAAAAGCAAGTACAATTTCTTGTACAAAATTATTTTCAAATAAAGTATCTGCATCCATACTGATAAAAATATCAGTATCGGAAGCATACGTAAGAATTTCATCTGCAATTGTTTTACGGGCTATACCGACTCCACACTTTTTATCCAACCATCCATTCCCTTTTCTTGTTTTATCAATGAGATGAATATCCAAGTCTCGATACCCTCGTTCTAATTGATGAAATAATGCTTGATTACGTAAACATATTGAATTTTTATCGGTAGTATTCCACCAAGAATCGGGTTGATTTACACAAATATAAACAAATATTTTACCGGAATAACTTTGTTCAGCTATACAATCCAAGGTTTTAAACAAAAAATCATTTTCATCTAATACCGGAATTGCAAAATAAACATCCATTTGTATACACTTGGTTAATAAGAGAAAGGTTGCCGAAAATAGTTCCGACAACCTTCTACCTTTTATAATTGATTATATTTAGTTAAAGCGTTTATTAATCTCATCCCAATTCAGTATGCTCCATAATGCATTTAAATAATCCGGTCGACGATTTTGGTAATCTAAATAATAAGCATGTTCCCAAACATCAAAAGTAAGTATTGGTTTTAATCCTTTTGTCAAAGGAGTTCCCGCATTACTTTCTTTAATAATTTCTAACTTACCATCTTTGTGCTTAACCAACCAAGCCCAACCCGAACCAAAAAGTCCTGCTGCTGCAGCATTAAACTCTTTTTTAAAGTTATCCATCATATCCCACTGCTTTTCAATCGCTTCTAACAGTGATTGCGATGGACTACCTTTGCCTTTAGGCACAAATTGGTTAAAGTAAAATGTGTGATTCCAAACTTGAGCAGCATTATTAAAAATTCCGCCTTCGGAAGTTTTAATTATATGTTCTAACGTTTCTTGTTCAAATGCTGTATTTTTAATTAAATTATTCAAATTATTTACATACGCTTGATGATGCTTTCCATAATGGAATTCTATCGTCTTTTGAGAAATAATCGGTTCCAAAGCATTTAATTCGTACGGTAGTTTCGGTAATTCATGTATCATAATCCTTTTATTTATTATTAAAGGTGCCGTTATCATAATTGCCCCGAAGTAGCACCTATATTTACTTGAAGCAATTTTTTGCAAATGTACAATTTTATTTTTTAATTAACAACACTTTAATATATGCTTATTATATTTTTTTCGATATTTTAAACGCACAATAAGACAATTAAATAATATCAAAATAAATACAAAAATGAAACATAAAAATGAGTACTTTTGTAATTCTTGATAATTTGACATGGAATTGGGATATTACAAACTGTCTTACCCATCAATTTTTCAAGGTAAAATAAAATATAAAACACAGAATCAAAGTGGTATACATAAAGAAAAGAAAAGATTTAGAAGAAAAATCTTCTGAAAAATTACAAAGCAAAAAAACTCCCCGAAAACAGGGTAAAAATCCCTTAAAAATCGCATTGACATCCGAAAAAAACGAAAAAAGAAAAGTTCGGAAAGATTTTTTTAGCAAAACCCAGTCCAATTCAAAAGCTCGTTTTAGTAAAGATAATACTCGTAAATCATCAGAAAGAGAAAAAATTGACAACGATAGAAAAGGCAAACGAGAAGATCGAAATGATAACAATAGATTTCGGAAAGATTATGATAAATATACACACAAAAGTGAAGGTATAATAAAAAGACCTTTTCGTAATGCTGCTGATGAAACGGAGAAACGTCCATATAGAAGTAAAGAACGTCCTCCTTACGAAAAAGAAAATCGAGACAGAAATGAAAGAAACGACAGGAATCGTTCTCAAAAAACACGCAAAAGAAATGTTACGGCTGAATCCGATATTTTATCGGACATCATACACACCAGACGTTCGGAAGGACGTGGAAGTGAACGTAAGCCGAAAATACTCTCTTTATCTTGGAGTGAAGAACGAGGACCTATCCGTTTAAACAAATATATCGCCAATGCCGGAATCTGCTCCCGTCGTGATGCAGATAAACTAATTGAAGCAGGCGCAGTTAAAGTGAATGGAATTGTCGTTACTGAATTGGGAACTAAAGTTATGCCTACTGATGAAGTGCGTTATGAAGACAAAATACTTCAAAGAGAAAAACCCGTTTATATTTTACTTAATAAACCCAAAGACTATATTACCACTACCGATGATGAAAAAGACAGAAATCATGTAATGATGTTGATTGAAGACGCTTGTCAAGAACGCGTGTATCCTGTAGGACGTTTAGACCGAAACACAACCGGGCTGTTACTATTCACCAATGATGGTGAAATGGCAAAAAAACTTACCCACCCACGTTATGGTGTGCGAAAAATTTATCATGTTGAATTAGACAGAAATCTTTCATTAGAAGATTTTGAAAAAATAGTTGCAGGCATTGAATTGCGTGACGGTCTTTTGATTCCGGATGAAGTAGCCTATGTAGGTGAGAGCAAAAAAGAAATTGGCATGACCATTCATTCCGGAAAAAACAGAATTGTTCGTCGTATTTTTGAACATTTAGGATATTCTATCGAAAAACTTGACCGTGTTTCTTATGCAGGTTTAACGAAAAAAGACCTTCCACGCGGGCATTGGCGTTTTCTAAAAAAGGAAGAAATCAACATATTAAAAATGAGCATATCATAAAATCATGAATCGCTTTTTCAAATACCACGGTGGTGGCAACGACTTTATTTTCATTTATGATCCGAACAAAAATTTCAATGACTCTCCTGATTTTATACATACCTTATGTATGCGACAAACGGGAATAGGTGCCGATGGGTTGATATTAATACATAATGCTAAAAAAGAAGGCGTTGATTTTGAAATGCGATATTTTAATGCCGATGGTTACGAGGGAAGTATGTGTGGAAATGGGGGACGTTGTGCCGTTGCTTTTGCGAAAAAAATGGGTATTATTCAAAATAAAGCCTATTTTCATGGAATAGACGGTTTTCATCATGGACAAATCATCAAAGAAGAAGGAAATAAGCATGAAGTTTCAATCCAAATGATAAACGTAAATTCAATTATCCCTTTCGAATCCGGTTATTTTCTAAACACTGGTTCCCCTCACGTAGTTATATTTGTACAAAACATTGAAGACTATGATGTAATTAAGGAAGGTAAACGTATTAGGTATCATTCGGATTTTCCACAAGGCACCAATGTGAATTTTGTCGAAATAAAAGAAGATCATATCTTTGTAAGAACTTTTGAACGCGGTGTGGAAGACGAAACCCTGTCTTGCGGTACTGGCGTAACCGCCTCTTCCCTCGCCTACTCCTTAATTAATCCCATTAACAAAATCAATGTACAAACACGTGGCGGACATTTTAAAGTTAGTTTTTCAAAAGACAATAATAACTTTAAAAATATAGTATTAGAAGGTCCGACTTGCTTTGTTTTTGAAGGCAAAATAAACATATAAAATTGAAAATCTAATATTGATTTTATATGAATTTCAAAAATATCAATCTCAGATACTTGTAATTTTTAGAATATATTTTCACTTTTTTACAATTTTCAAACAACAAATAGATATAAATATGCGTATTGATAAAATAAATTTAATATGTAAATACACAAAAAAACAAAAACAAATCTTCGTGTTTAAATTTATATTGTACTTTTGCATTTATTTTAAAATTCAAAGTTTAACAAATGAGTAAAAATCTAGTCATAGTCGAATCACCCGCAAAAGCAAGAACTATTGAAAGTTTTTTAGGAAAAGATTTCATTGTCAAATCATCTATGGGACACATCAGGGATTTGCCTGAGAAACAATTAGGTATTGACATAAAAAAAGGATTTGAACCAAATTATGAAGTTCTTCCAAATAAAAGTAAAATCATTAACGAACTAAAACAAGCCATAAAACAAGCTGAAACTATTTGGCTGGCAACTGATGAGGACAGAGAAGGAGAAGCAATTTCTTGGCATTTAATAGAAGCTTTAAACATACCATCAGATAAAACAAAACGTATTGTATTTCATGAAATTACAGAAAATGCCATTTTAAATGCCATCAATAATCCTCGTACCTTAAACCTTGATTTAGTAAATGCTCAACAAGCTCGAAGAGTATTGGATCGTTTAGTAGGTTTTGAGCTTTCTCCTGTTTTATGGAAAAAAGTAAAACCATCCCTTTCTGCCGGACGTGTTCAATCGGTAACAGTACGATTAATAGCTGAAAAAGAAAAAGAAATTAATACATTCAATTCCACTCCACTTTATCGTGTAATAGGTCAATTTTCAGGAAATAATGATAGTAACATACAAGCAACATTAAACACTAACTTTAAAAAACAAAACGAAGCTGAAAATTTTCTTAATCAATGTATTGATGCAATTTTTACTGTTGATGCAATTGAAAAACATCCTTTTAAAAAGTCACCTGCTCCTCCATTTACAACTTCTACATTACAACAAGAAGCTGCACGCAAATTAAACTTTTCTGTTGCTAAAACCATGTTAGTGGCTCAACAACTCTATGAAGCAGGACATATTACATATATGCGTACAGATTCTTACCATTTATCTGATTTAGCATTGGGAATTGCTAACAAAGTAATAACAGAAAATTTCGGAAAAGAATACGCGAAAACACGTAATTATCAAACAAAATCAAAAGGAGCTCAAGAAGCCCATGAAGCGATTCGCCCTACTTATTTAAACAAAGCTTCCATTAAAATAGGTGATACTTCACAAGAACGTCTATACGAATTGATTTGGAAACGTACAATTGCCTCTCAAATGAGTGATGCTACTTTAGAAAGAACCCATATTACAATCAACAACTCCAAAGCAAAAGAAAAATTTATTGCAGTTGGAGAAGTATTGCTTTTCGAAGGTTTTTTAAAAGTATATATGGAATCTAAAGATGATGTAGAAGAAGAACATAACATAGGTGTTTTACCCGCCTTGAGTCAAGGAACTATTCTACAAATCAAACAAATACAGGCTATTGAAAAATACACTCAACAGCCTTATCGCTATACGGAAGCAAGTCTGGTACGTAAATTGGAAGAATTGGGAATTGGTCGTCCATCTACTTACGCCCCTATTATTTCAACCATTCAAAAAAGGCAATATGTAATAAAAGGAAACAAAGAAGGATTTGAACGGGAATATAAAATTCTAACTCTTACTAATAAAAATATAACCACCTCCATAAAAAAAGAAAAAGTAGGATTTGAAAAGAATAAACTTTACCCCACTGACATCGGTAATATAGTAACCAATTTTCTCATGCTTCATTTTCAAAATATTATAAACTATAATTTTACTGCCGGTGTTGAAAAAGAATTTGACGATATTGCTCAAGGTAAAATTGAATGGAAAAAAATGATACACGATTTTTATCAGATTTTTCATCAACAAGTACAAACTACTATGGAAAAATCGGAAAAAGCAAGTGGTGAAAGATTACTTGGGATAGACCCGATTTCAGAAAAAAATGTCTTTGCAAAATTAGCCCGTTTTGGAGCAGTAATTCAAATCGGAAATGCAAATTCCACTGATGAATTAAAATTTGCTAAATTACTTCCAAATCAAAGCATTGAAACAATTACATTGGACGAAGCTTTGAATTTATTTAAACTACCCAGAACTGTAGGGTCATATAAAGATATCGATATTACGGTAAATATAGGGCGTTTCGGTCCTTATATACATTATGAAGATAAATACTACTCTCTTCCTAAAAATGAAAATCTTATGGACATTACTCTTCCTCGATGCTTAGAAATTATTGCTGCTAAAAAAGAAACGGATAAGGCTAAAGCACCTCGACTTTTAGGAAAACATAATGAAATGGAAGTTTCTGTAGCTGTCGGAAAATATGGACCTTATATTTTGTTTAATAAACAATTTTATAAATTACCGGCGGGAACGGAAATTCAAAAAATAACATTAAAAGAAGCTATTAATATAATTACGGAAGCAGATGAAAAGAATACTGTTAAACGTTTTACTGAAGATAAAGACTTAAAAATCATAAAAGTAAAAAAAGTTTTTTATATAGCTAAAGGTGGAAATCGATATATCATTCCTAAAGGTAAATCGGTAGAGAATTTAACTTATAATGACAGTATACAAATCATTAAAAATAATATAGCGAAATCAAAAAACAAATAATTACTTTCTCTTATGGATATAAAAAACTATTTTAATCCTCTTATTCCCGAAGAGTTAGATTTTTATTCATCAGAACATTCTTCTAATTTATTGGGAGATAGTATCATGATTTACCAAGATAAATCTCCTTTCCCTGATTTAGAAAATGCAAGCATTGTAATAATAGGCGTTCCTGAAGAAAAAAACGCTTATAATAATTTAGGTTGTTCAGAAGCTCCCAACGAAGTCAGAAAACAACTTTATCAATTATATAAACATCCTAACATGCCTATAATTGTTGATTTAGGCAATTTAAAAATCGGAAAAACTGCCAATGATACGTATGTTGCCCTGAGTGATATTTTAGCGGAATTAATTCAAGCAGGCTTAACAATTGTAATTATTGGCGGAAGTCAAGATATAACATATGCTAATTATTGTGCTTATGAACAATTAAATCAAATCATTAATATTGTTTCCATTGATTCGAAATTCGATATCGGTAATGAAGAACACGCTTTTAATTCCAAAAGTTACCTTCATAAAATTATTTTAAAACAACCTAATTTCCTTTTTAATTACAGCAACCTCGGATATCAAACCTATCTAGTTGACAATGAAGAAGTATTATTAATGAATAAGCTATACTTCGACGCATATCGTTTAGGTTTGGCACAAGATGATTTAATTGATTGTGAAGCTGTAATTCGAAACGCCGATATTTTGACTTTAGACATGTCTTCCGTACGTTTTTCCGATTCTCCTGGATGTAAACACGTATCTCCCAATGGATTTACAGGAAAGGAAATCTGTCAAATGGCTCGCTATGCCGGTGGAAACAATAAATTAAATTCATTTGGCATTTATGAATATAATCCCTCTTATGATATTGCATGTCAAAGTGCTAAACTGATATCGCAAATTATTTGGTACTTTATCGATGGCTATATTATGCGTCAAAATGATGCCCCTGATGTCATTAAGAAAAATTTCTATAAATATTTTGTTTCCTTACACGATAATGCCTATGAAATTATTTTTTATAAAAGTAAAATAAGTGGATTATGGTGGATGGAAATCCCCTGTGAAAATAAAAATCCAAATTACAATCGACATTATATTGTTCCTTGTACACTAAAAGATTACGAGACTGCATGCAAGAATGAAATTCCCGAAAGATGGCTACAAACATTTAAAAAAATTAAAATCAATTAACAGCATGCCACTCTTAAATTCCATTTTAAAAAATTACTTTATAAGGAACTCTAGTGTACAAAAAATCATCGAAGATCCTTATCAATGTCAGGAAAAGTGTTTTCACTATTTAATACAAGCATCAAAAAATACCAGCTGGGGAATAAAGTTTGATTATCAAAATATTAAATCAATAGAACATTTTCAGGAAAAAGTTGAAGTAAATACCTATGAAACTCTTTTCCCTTACATAGAAAGATCCATCAAAGGGGAAAGGAATGTTTTATGGAGAGGAAAAACTCATATGTTTTCTAAGTCTTCAGGAACTAGTGGAAGTAAAAGTAAATACATCCCTGTTACTATTGAATCGTTAATAGAATGCAATTACAAAGGAGGAAAAGACACGTTATCATTATATGTAAAAAATCGTCCGGACACTAAATTGTTTACAGGAAAAACACTTTCTTTAACCGGTTCTTTACATGAATCCGATATTAATCCCAAAGCTGTTTGCGGTGATATCTCAGCTATTTTGATTAAATATATTCCTGAATGGGCAAATCATTTAAGAACTCCTTCAAAAAAAATTTCGCTCCTGCCAAATTGGGATAGCAAGCTTGAAAAATTCACTCAAGCAACTATGAGTCAAAATATAACTGCTTTAGCTGGCGTTCCCTCATGGATTTTAGTTATCCTAAAACGAATTTTGGAGTTTAAGAGTGTTGATACTTTAAACACCATATGGCCTCATCTCGAATTATTTTTACATGGAGGAGTGAATTTTAGTCCTTATTTACCTCAATATAAATCTATTATTTCAGATGAGCGAATATATTATTGGCAAGTATATAATGCTTCAGAGGGTTATTTTGCTACGCAAGATAGACCTTTTACAAACGATATGTTGTTACTGTTAAACAATGGCGTTTTCTATGAATTCATTACTTTATCGGATTTTTTAAACAATGAACATAAAACCATTACTATCCAAGATGTAAAAACAGACATTAATTATGTAATTGTAATTTCTACTAATGCCGGATTATGGCGATATATTATTGGTGATGTGGTACAATTCACATCAACTAATCCTTATCGCATTATCATTACAGGTCGTACGACACACTTCATCAATGCATTCGGTGAAGAATTGATTATCGATAATGTAGAAAAAGCTTTATATGTAACTTGTGAAAAGACAAACAGCATGGTTATAGAATATACTGTTGCTCCCATTTACTTTCAAAACAACGAAAAAGCTTCGCATGAATGGTTAATTGAATTTAAGAAAGCACCAAAAAGCATAGATGCATTTACATCAATCTTAGATATTGAATTAATGAAACTTAATTCCGATTACGAAGCAAAACGCTCCTTTGACATATTATTACAAAAACCTATTATACATCAAGTTCCGGAAGGCACTTTTTTACGTTGGATGTCTATAAAAGGAAAATTAGGTGGTCAATACAAAGTTACACGTCTTTCCAACAACCGTACTATTATTGATGAAATAAAAAAGCTTATCAGCCTTTCATAAAAATTTGCAAAAAAAAATCACAATTTTAAATTGTGATTTTTTTAATACAAAAAAACTATTAATAACTTCTATTTCCGCCCGAATTACTTCTTCTTCTATTGTCGTTACCGTTACCAAACGATGGTCTGGTATTTTCAGTTCTTTCGCGAGCTTCGTTTACAACGATAGTACGATGATCTACTTCTGCTCCGTTTAATTCTTCAATGGCACGTTTGCCTTCTTCATCATTATTCATTTCTACAAAGCCAAAGCCTTTGCTTCTGCCAGTAAATTTATCTGTGATGATCTTTGCTGATGCTACTTCTCCGTATTCTTCGAATACTTCTCTTAAATCGCTTTCCTTAATTGAATAAGGTAAGCTTCCAATAAAAATGTTCATTATGATTAATATATATTAAAATTACACTGCAAAAGTACAATTATTATCTACACAATAACAAAGAATTTTAACAATAAATGCAAATCACTGAACAGATGACATTCTGAATGAATAAATTTAAAAAAAAGCTTGATTTTAAACCATTAAAGCAAATAAATTTTTACTGAATTATATAAAAAAATCATTATTGTTCGATATAAATTATAATACATCCTCTTAATTCCCACATAGTGAATTGTTGCTTATCGCTTTTTCATCCTATTGGAAAATTTCACAGATAAGGAAGCCTTACCTACTTTTTCCCGATGGGAACTTAACTTTTTTTTCTCCCATGCTTATCTTTTTCCCGATGGGAGCTATACTTTTTGACTTGGGCAAGGTATGTCCGATACCTTGGGCAAAGTACCAAGGGGATGTTGGGCAAGGTATGCTTGGTACCTTGGGCAAGGTACCAAGGTAGAGAACGAGGACTTTGAAAGTTGTTCTCTCATCAAAAAAAAGTTTCTCTTGGGAACTTATAAAGTATATGTTAGTACTTGTTAATTTTTTTGTAATGTGATTTATAATAAAAAATACAAACTTGTTCTAATTATCTTAACCATCTTAAATAATTATATTCAAAAAAAAAGGACTGCTTATTATAAAAGCAATCCTTTTAAAAATATCTATGAATATATTACAACAAACTAAATGCAGCAGTTAATCCTGCCATAACAATGGAAACCATACTCATTAATTTGATAAGAATATTTAATGAAGGACCGGAAGTGTCTTTGAAAGGATCGCCAACGGTATCGCCTACCACATTGGCTTTATGTGTTTCACTACCTTTACCACCGAAGTTACCTTCTTCAACGTATTTTTTAGCATTGTCCCAAGCGCCACCTGAGTTAGCCATAAAAATAGCCATAATAAAACCGGTACTTAACCCACCTGTTAACAAACCCATAACACCACTTACACCAAAAACAACTCCTACTATAACAGGAACAATAATCGCCAACAATGAAGGAAATATCATTTCTCTTTGTGCCCCTTTAGTTGAAATTTCTACACAACGTGCATAATCGGGCGTAGCATCTCCGGTTAAAATACCTTTAATTTCACGAAACTGACGACGAACTTCTTCGACCATGCGTTGAGCTGCACGACCTACTGCATTCATTGTTAAACCACAAAAAACAAAAACCATCATAGAACCTATAAACATACCTACTAAGACTCTTGGATTCATTAAATTCACATCATAATAAACCATAAAATCACTAAAAGTAGCTTTAGCTGTTTCAATCAACTCGCCACTAACTTCAATTGTTGTTGTACCTATACGTTCTAACCCAATTTTAACTTCTTCAATATAGGATGCCAACAATGCCAAGCCTGTTAAAGCGGCAGAGCCTATAGCAAAACCTTTACCGGTAGCAGCAGTTGTATTCCCCAAGGAATCAAGAGCATCGGTACGTTTACGTACTTCAGGTCCCAATCCACTCATTTCGGCATTACCACCTGCATTGTCGGCAATAGGTCCATAAGCATCGGTAGCCAACGTTATTCCCAAAGTGGATAACATTCCTACTGCAGCTATTCCTATACCATACAATCCGCTAGAAAGATTGGTAAAATCGAAACTTCCCATGGTAAAACCAGAAGCAAAAAGAAAAGCAAATATAACTCCGCAAACTACAGCAATTACCGGAATAGCTACTGATAACATACCGGTTCCCAATCCGGCAATAATAACCGTTGCAGGTCCGGTTTGTCCGCTATATGCTATTTTTTTTGTTGGATTATAGGATTGTGATGTATAATATTCTGTAGATTGTCCTATTACAATCCCTACTAATAAGCCAACAACAACAGAACATGATAAACCTATCCAATTTTGAATACCTAATAAATAAAGAATAAGAAAACTAGCACCTATAATAAAGAAAGCACTTACATTAGTGCCGATAGAAAGCGAACGCAACAATTTTTTCATACTTGCTCCTTCTTTAGTTTTTACTATAAAAATACCAATAATAGATAAAAACACACCTACTGCTGCTATCAACATGGGGGCTAACATAGCTTTGGTTTGTTGTTCAACACCTAAAACTGAATAAGAAGCTGCACCCAATGCAGCAGAAGCTAAAATAGAACCGCAATAAGATTCATATAAATCGGCACCCATGCCAGCAACATCACCCACGTTATCACCTACATTATCAGCTATTGTGGCAGGATTACGTGGATCGTCTTCAGGTATACCGGCTTCTACTTTACCAACTAAATCAGCCCCTACATCAGCAGCTTTTGTATAGATACCTCCACCTACACGTGCAAACAAAGCTTGTGTCGAAGCTCCCATACCAAAGGTTAACATAGTCGTTGTTATCATAATATTCTTTTGAATATCACTAGCACTTTCCACAAAATAATTTAATATTAAATACCATAAAGATATGTCTAACAAAGCCAAACCAACAACAACTAGTCCCATCACAGCACCACTGCGAAAAGCCACTCTTAAGCCTTTATTAAGCGAAGTTTTAGCTGCATTTGCCGTTCTAGCTGATGCATAGGTTGCCGTTTTCATACCAAAAAAACCGGCTAAACCTGAAAAAAAACCTCCGGTTAAAAAAGCAAATGGAACCCAATTGTTTTGCAAACCGAAATAAGCCATTAAACCAAACAACAAAGCTAATAGAATAAATACAATAGTAACTACTTTGTATTGTTGCTTTAAGTATGACATGGCTCCTTGCCTTACGTACAAAGCTATTTTTGCCATAGTCTCCGTTCCTTCACTCTCTTTCATCATCTGACGAAAAAAATAATACGCAAATCCCAATGCAAATATTGAAGATATTGGGATTATCCAAAAAATAAGTTGAATTTCCATAATGTTATTTTTTTTTATTAAAATTATATGTTATATTAAAATTTCCAATCTAAAACGCATAAAATGTATTATTATTTAATTTATTTTTTCTTAATGATTTTTCCTATAACTTTTCTGATTTTTTCAATTGTTTTAATGCTCTTCGTAATCGTTTCACTTGATATATCTTCGTAAAAATCGACACCATACGTATGTTTTTGCTCAGGATAAATCACAATTTTATTATTTTCAGGAAAATATTTACTCATATTTTCCGTAATTTGATCAAACGAATGTTGATATGATAAAAATCCTTGACGGGATGATACTTGAACAATTAAATCATCTTTGTTGATTTTTTTTGATAAAATAAGAAAATCTTCCCAATCTTCAAAAAGATGAAAGCGTAAAGTGTTATTTTTACGATGTTTTTTAACTAAACTCTTCATTTTTTTAAAAGTAAGCTCTCCTCCATATAATTCAATACTTACGCTTAGCTCATTGGAGAGTTTAAGTACCTTTAAAAACCAATGTTCAAACCCGGATTCCATTTCAGTCAATGGAGATGTCATTAAAAAAATATTTCTTGTATCTGTAAATGGACGAACAAATTGACATATAAATATATTTTTTTCAATATGGTGAACTATTCTTGTCATATTGGAATCTAATAATTTTTCAATAACACCTGTAACTTTTTGTGGCCATCCCAAAATAATAAGATTGGCTCCTGTTTCTCTTGATGAACGAACTATTCCTCCCGCTACATTATGATCGATGGTAGTAATTATTTCAACGTTAGTTTCAGCAGAGGAAGCTTGGATTACATAATTTTGAAGTTCGATTTTTGCTTTCTCAATGTTTATTTCTGCTTTTTCATTGTTAGGTATTACTGTTAAAATAGAAATTGGATTATCTGACTTATTATCTTTGATTAATATGGCAAAATTCAACAATTCAGGTGTATTTGTGAATTTTGAAATCGGAAGAAATATACGTTCTGCTATATTTTTTTGTTTCTCATCAAATTGATTCTCAATATTATCAGAAACAACAATATCTTTAGCCGCAACTTCTGTAACAAATGATGCTATTAAACAAGTAATTAGAATTAAAATAATGGTGCCATTCAACACATTTTTATCTAAAATTCCGGCATTATATCCTGCTAAAATAATTGCTAAGGTTGCAGCTGCATGTGAACTACTTAAACCAAAAATAAGACGTCTTTGATATTTACTAAATCTAAAACTCCATTGAGTAAATAATGCAGCTATCCATTTCCCTACAAGGGCAACCACAGTCAAAGTTAATGCAATAATTACTGCCATATAACCATTAATCAACACAGATATATCAACAAGCATTCCAACAGAAATCAAAAAAAATGGGATAAACAAAGAATTGCCAATGAATTCAATGCGATTCATCAAAAAAGATGAATTTGGGATTAATCGATTCAATGCTAATCCGGCAGCAAAAGCCCCAATGATAGGTTCTAATCCGGCAATTTCAGCCAAGAAAGCAGCAAAAAACATAACTGCTAATACAAAAATATAATGGGAATGTTTTTCACTTTCTAATTTTTGAAAAAACCAACGAGCAATACGTGGAATTATAAAAAATAAAATAGTAATAAAAATCACCAAAGAAATTCCTAAGCGTATGAAAAATTC
This sequence comes from Bacteroidales bacterium, assembly GCA_017994425.1. GTDB lineage: Bacteria > Bacteroidota > Bacteroidia > Bacteroidales > WCHB1-69 > UBA5266. The sequence goes on from JAGOKS010000013.1 coordinate 34,191, forward strand.
ATTGTTTATACTACCATTCCCTGCACTATTAATAATGACTGCAAGAATTATCAAAACTAGCGTATCCGTTAATATTGTCCCTCCTACTGTTACAGCGACAGCTGAATTTTTAGCTATACCGAATTTACTTACAATGGGATAAGCCACTAAGGTATGAGTGGCAAACATACTAGCTGTCAATAAACTAGCTTCAAAATTAAAATGCAACAAATATTTACAGACCGGAAAACCCAATACAAGTGGAATAGTAAACGTAAAGAAACCAAATAACAAACTTTTGTTTCCTGTAGATTTAAACCGATTCATATCTAAATCTAATCCGGCTAAAAACATTATATATAACAATCCAATGGTAGAAAATAGTTTAATTGAAGAATCATTTTCCAGTAAACCAAATCCATAAGGACCTATCAACACCCCTGAGATAATCAAGCCAATGATACCGGGAATTTTAAATTTCCGTAAAATAATAGGAGAAAGCAAGATTATAAAGAGCATTAACGAGAAAATCAATACGGGATTTTCTATCGGACGTTGAAAAGACAGAGCAAAGAGTTCAAAAAAGTCTATCATTGCATTTAATACTCTGATATTATTAATGTATTCTTATACGAGAAAAAAAACTATTTGTTATTATTTATTTATTATTATTTTAAAAAAGAGCTCGGTATTGTTAGTTGTAATCCTATTTCTAAATCTTTAAAAAGTCCGGCATAATAATTCGTATCATAGATCTGTACATATACTGCTATTATTCCATATCCAAAACGCCCTCGGAAACCCCACCCTAAAGCATTATCTAATTTAGTTGTCTGAACAACTTCTGTATTATATTCGGGGATTTCAAACATTCGTATTCTCCTATTGGCAAAATCCCACGTACCGAATACACCCAAATCAACATAGCATCCAAAACCCAGCCCTTCAGTTGGAAATAAACGAAATCGTTGATAAAATTCAAGATTTAATGAATGCATTGAAATTTGATCTTTTTTAAATACCGAATTAATAGGCAATTTATAATGTATGTTTGAATTGCTATAATCTATACTTACACCCATACTGTACCATTTACGAATATTCCCTTTATAACGTAATCCTACATTAAATGATTGACTCTTTCCTATATTAAAAGAACTGGTAAAAGTTGTCGGGATAATAAATCCCCATGACAAATAAGGATGTACATAGTGTATAGCATTAATCCCATAAGTAGATGGCGATTTCAAACCTCTTCTATCTGAAAAAAAAACATTAGGTACGAATGTCCATGCCTTTTTATTCATCTTTTCATCTTCCATAGCTTGAATATCTTCATCACTTAATGTAAATTTCTCGACATAGCCTTTGTAATAAATTCGTAATACTTCTTTTTTATTTAAAGAAGATTTATATATTTTAAGAGTATCATCAGATGCATAGGTGAATTGTAAATTTTCATACGTTGACAAGGTTCCATCGGGCTTTTCTATGTGATAAAATATTTTATCTCCTTTCTGAACTTCAAAAGGTTTTACAATAATATATGTATCATCAACTTCAATATCAAATGTTTTTAAAACAACTAAAATTTTAGGAAACATAAAATACGCAGCTTGGGGCACACCGTAACCGAAAGCATAATCATAATAAGGGTATAAATCTGCCGATTTTTCGATAGCTGTTTTTAATTCCATAGCGGTTAACTCAGGATGTTTTTGCCAAACGCATGCTGCAAAACCGGCAACCAAAGGACAAGAAAATGAAGTTCCTGAAGCAACACTAAAACTCTCATTAGATTTGCTCGGTTTTGCCACTTTACAATCGCTAGCATACGCACAAACATTTGGTTTCAATCGTCCGTCTGCGGTAGGTCCGTAAGAACTAAAATATGTATGATTATCATCGATTGGATTAATGCCGCCAACGGCTAATACACTATCCGCATCCGCTGGACTTACAATAGTTTTCCACGATTCTTTATCCCCTTCATTCCCCATTGAATTACACACTAATATTCCTTTTGAAGCTGCCATATTTGCTGCCTGCGACACCAAGCTATTTTGTCCGTTCATATCTGAGGGATTGTACCTTGCATCTCCATATCCTAAAGAGCTGCTTATGATATCAGCTCCATTTTTATCAGCCCATTCCATGGCTTGCATCCACCAAACCTCTTCTTTTGCCGGTTCAATGCCAATTTCTGTGCGTGCTAATAAAAATTCCGATCCGGTTGCCAAACCGAATTTTTCACTTTTATCTATGCCTGTTATACAACTTAAAGTCATAGTTCCATGGCTATTCCATCCATACACATCTTCTTTTTTTAAAGGAAAATTCCATGTTTTTACAATTAAATTATTATCCCTTAAATGTTTAAAAGCAACATGAGTATCCACATTCGGAAATCCGCCATCAAAAACAGCAATGCGAATACCTTTTCCATCTATACCGGCAGTAGAAAAATGTTCTCCTCCCATACGCTTTAGCTGTGCATGCACAAATTCATTTTGTTCTTTTTGATGATATTCGAGATTATTATCTCCATTTGAACATACTCTCATCTCGGATGCTATTGGTGCAATTTCTTTTACAAATGAAAATTGAGCAATAGCAAGAATTTGTTCTTGATTTGCTTCTATAGCAAGTGCATTAAACCATCGCGTCTCTCCTATTATTTCTTTCGACATTTTAGAAATTTGCTGAACATAATCCTCATTTAATGGGAAATCCGTACTATCGTACAAAGAAATACCATGTTGCACCCTGCGTTCTATCGCTTTACTATCGAAATATACATATGGATTAAACTGCGTTTGGGATTTATCCTTAAAAAACACCCAATAATAATTCTGTGATTGTAGATTTAAATTTATAGCAAATAAAACACAAACAAAAAAAATATTTTTCATCATTAATTATATATATACAAAATGGCTTTCTTTTGAAAGCCATTTTAGAATTATTTACATTTAATTTCTACAGTAACCACTTTACCATCCGTTACCCAGGATAAACCTTGATGGGGATTTACTGATTG